>NZ_JAGPXW010000012.1:0-188610 GCF_018070365.1 Micromonospora sp. D93
GGGTGGGGGTTTAGGTTGATAGGCGGCGCAGGACGGTGCGGGCTGCTTCGCGGGGGTTGTCGCCCACTCGGTCGGGTAGGGCGCCGGCCAGCCAGAGGGTGGCGAAGCCGTGCGCGATCGACCAGGCCGCGAGCGCGTCCCGGTCGGTGTCGGCGGGTGCGCCGCCGGTGGGTAGTGCCGCCACCCCGGAGCGGAGCGCGGCACCGGCCCGGCCCCGGGCGGCGATCAGCTCGGCGTCGTCGGCCCGGTGGAGTTCCGGTCGGAACATCACCTCGAAGTACGCGCGGCGCGTGACGGCGAAGTCGACGTAGGCGACACCGGCCTCCAACAGGTCGTCAGCCGCCTCGGTCAACGTCTGGGCCAGCAGGTCGAAGCCCTGTGCGGCGAGTGCGGTGAGCAGGCCCGCCTTGTCGCCGAAGTGGTGTGCGGGCGCGGCGTGCGAGACACCTGCCCGACGGGCCAGGTCGCGCAGGCTCAGCGCGGCGGGTCCGACCTCCTCGATGGCCTCCAGCGCCGCGGCGAGCAGGGCGCGGCGCAGGTCGCCGTGGTGGTAGGCGCGCGTGTCGGTCATCCGGGAATCCTAACTTGCCATTGACAAGATCCTCCCCTGGCGGGCAATCTTGTCACTGGAAAGTTTCACAGAGGAGGATTCCGATGGCACCCCTGATCGCCTTGATCGTCGGCACCGCGCTGGCCCGACTGGCCGGCCTGGCCGGCATCTCCGCACTGGACGACTGGATTGGCGCGCTGCGCGTCGGACTGGCCGTGATGTTTGCGCTGACCGCCGTCGCGCACTTCGCCGGCCAGCGCCGCGCAGACCTGATCGCGATGGTTCCGCCCCGACTGCCCCGGCCGGACCTGCTGGTCACCGTCACCGGCGCGCTGGAAGTGATCGGCGCGGTCGGCCTGCTGGTGCCGGCGACCAGCCGGGTGGCTGCGGCCGGGCTCGGCCTGCTCATGCTCGCCATGTTCCCGGCCAACGTCTCGGCCGCCCGCCGGAGGCTGACCCTCGGCGGACGTCCGGTGACCCCGCTGGCACAGCGGACGCTCCTCCAGATCGTGTTCGTCGCCACTGCTGCGGCAATTTCGTTTGGCCCCTGACTATCAGGGAGCTAATGTGCACGTCGTGGAACTCGTGACCCTCCAGGACGTGCCACTCGGCCGGCTGTTGTTGGTGGCCGGGCACCTCGTCGAACAGCGGTGGAACCGCTATCTCGCCGAGGAGCACGGCCTCACCCATGCCGGCATGGTGACCCTGATGACGCTCGCCCGACACGGCGAGCTGCCGCACCGGGCGGTCGCCGAGAAGGGGTTCGTCCGCCCGGCGACCCTGACCGGCATCGTCGACACGCTCGAGCGCGACGGTCTGGTCGAGCGGCAGCGCGACGACAGCGACCGGCGCAGCATCCGACTCGCCATCACCCCCGCCGGTCGGGAGCGGGTGGCGGCACTCAACGCCATGATCCACTCCGGGCGCCCCATCACCTCGGTCGACGCCGACCCGGTGAAGGCCCAGGTGATCCGGGAGTTCCTGCTTGAGGTCATCGGCAGCGGAGACGACCCGCGGATGACCGGACGCCCTACCGAAACGAAGGACCCGGCGTGCTGATCCGACTCCTGCGCGGCCAACTGCGCACCTATCAGAGACCGTTGCTGGCGGTCGTGCTGCTCCAGTTCGTGGGCACCATGGCCTCGCTCTACCTGCCCAGCCTCAACGCGGACATCATCGACCAGGGCGTGGCCAGGGGCGACACCGACTACATCGTCCGCACCGGCGGCTGGATGCTGCTGGTCAGCCTGATCCAGATCGTCTGTTCGATCGCCGCCGTCTACCTGGGCGCCCGGGTCGCGATGGGCTTCGGCCGCGACGTGCGCGCCGAACTGTTCGGCCACGTGAACCGCTTCTCCGCCCGCGAGGTGGCCCGGTTCGGGGCGCCGTCGCTGATCACCCGCAACACCAACGACGTGCAACAGGTGCAGATGCTCGTGCTGATGAGCTGCACGATGCTGGTCGCCGCACCGATCATGAGCGTCGGTGGCGTGTTCATGGCGCTGCGCGAGGACGTCGGGCTCTCCTGGCTGATGCTGGTCAGCGTGCCGGTGCTGGCCATCGCGCTCGGCGCGATCATCCGTCGTATGGTGCCGGGCTTCCGGCTGATGCAGACCCGGATCGACACGGTCAACCGGGTGCTGCGGGAGCAGATCACCGGCATCCGGGTCGTTCGCGCGTTCGTCCGCGAGCCGTACGAGACGGACCGTTTCGGCGTCGCCAACGCCGACCTGACCGCCACCGCGCTGCGTACCGGGCGGTTGTTGGCGTTGATCTTCCCGGTGGTCATGCTGGTGCTGAACGTCTCAAGCGTGGCGGTGCTCTGGTTCGGCGCGCAGCGGGTGGACGCCGGCGCGATCCAGATCGGCGCGCTCACCGCGTTCCTGCAGTACCTGATGCAGATCCTGATGGCGGTCATGATGGCCACCTTCATGCTGATGATGGTGCCGCGGGCGGCGGTCTGCGCCGAGCGGATCGTCGAGGTGCTGGACACCGACTCCTCGGTGGTCCCCGCCGCCGAGCCGGTAACCGAGCTGCCCACCCGGGCCGAGTTGGAGCTGCGCGGGGTGCGCTTCCAGTACCCGGGCGCGGTGGACCCGGTGCTGCGCGACATCTCCTTCCGGGCGACCCCGGGCACCACCACGGCGATCATCGGCAGCACCGGCGCCGGTAAGACCACCCTGCTGTCGTTGATTCCCCGCCTGGTCGACGTCACCGACGGCGCGGTGCTGGTCGACGGGGTGGACGTGCGGGAGTTGGCGCCGGACGAGCTGTGGCGGCGCATCGGCCTGGTGCCGCAACGGCCGTACCTGTTCACGGGGACGGTCGCCAGCAACCTGCGCTACGGCAACCCGGACGCCACCGACGAGGAGCTGTGGACGGCGTTGGAGATCGCCCAGGCCCGGGACTTCGTGGCCCAGATGCCCGGCGGGCTGGACGCCCCGATCGCCCAGGGCGGCACCACCGTCTCCGGTGGGCAACGGCAGCGCCTGGCCATCGCCCGAGCCCTGGTCCGGCAGCCGGAGATCTACCTCTTCGACGACTCGTTCTCCGCGCTCGACCTGGGCACCGACGCGCGTCTGCGAGCGGCACTGCGGCCGGTCACCGCGCAGTCGGCGGTCGTGATCGTGGCCCAGCGGGTCTCCACGATCATCGACGCCGACCAGATCATCGTTCTTGAGGACGGAGGGGTCGTCGGAGTGGGACGACATGCCGAGTTGTTGGACACCTGCCCGACGTACGCCGAGATCGTGGCCTCGCAGCAGACGACGGAGGTGCCGGCATGAGCGAGCGTGACGAGCCGCGCACCGTGGCCGTACCCAGTCAGAAGCCGGCCGGCGACGAACGGACGCCGGGAGGCGACCCGCAACAGCCTGGCGGCGAAGCGACGCCGAAGCGACTGCCGCCCGGTCGGCAGGGCGGTGGCCCGGGATGGATGAGCGCCGGGATGCCCGCCGAGAAGTCGATGAACTTCGGGCCGTCGGCCCGACGGTTGCTCGGCCGGCTGCGCTCGCACCGCCTGCACCTGGCCGCGATCATCACGTTGGCCCTGGTGAGCGTCGGGTTCAGCGTGGCCGGGCCGAAGATCCTCGGCCACGCCACCGACCTCATCTTCAGCGGGGTGATCGGCCGGCAACTGCCCGCCGGCACCACCGCCGAGCAGGCCGTCGCGGCGGCCCGGGCCAGCGGCAACGACAGCTTCGCCGACATGCTGGCCCGAATGGACGTGGTGCCCGGGGTGGGCATCGACTTCAGCGCCCTGAGTCGGGTGCTGCTGCTGGCGCTCGGGCTCTACCTGGCCGCGAGCCTGCTGTCCTGGTGGCAGGGCTGGCTGCTCAACGGGGTGGTCCAGCGCACCGTGCTGCGGCTGCGCGCCGAGGTGGAGGAGAAACTCAACCGGCTACCGCTGCCCTACTTCGACAGGCAGCCGCGCGGTGAGTTGCTCAGCCGGGTCACCAACGACATCGACAACATCTCCACAAGCCTCCAGCAGACCCTCAGCCAGCTGCTCACCTCGCTGCTGACAGTCGTCGGCGTGCTGGCCGTGATGTTCTGGATCTCGCCGGTGCTGGCGCTGGTGGCCCTGGTCGCGGTGCCGCTGTCGGTGCTGGTCACCCAGCGCATCGCCAAGCGCTCGCAGAAGCAGTTCATCGCACAGTGGAGGCACACCGGCGAGTTGAACGGCCAGATCGAGGAGGCGTACACAGGTCATGAGCTGGTGAAGGTCTTCGGCCGGCAGCGTGAGGTCGAGGCCGCGTTCCACGCGAAGAACGAGGAGCTGTTCCGAGCCAGCTTCGGGGCGCAGTTCATCTCCGGGATCATCATGCCGTCGATGATGTTCATCGGAAACCTGAGCTACGTGGCGATCGCCGTGGTCGGCGGGTTGCGGGTCGCCTCCGGCACGATGAGCCTCGGCGACGTGCAGGCGTTCATCCAGTACTCCCGGCAGTTCACCCAGCCGCTCACCCAACTCGCCTCGATGGCCAACCTGCTCCAGTCCGGGGTGGCCTCGGCCGAGCGGGTCTTCGCGGTGCTCGACGCGGACGAGCAGACCCCCGACCCGGTCGCGCCGGCCCGGGTCACCGACCCGCACGGTCGGGTCGAGTTCGACCACGTCTCGTTCCGCTACGAGCCGGACAAGCCGCTGATCGACGACCTGTCGCTGGTCGCCGAGCCGGGGCACACGGTGGCGATCGTCGGCCCGACCGGTGCCGGCAAGACCACCTTGGTCAACCTGGTGATGCGGTTCTACGAGTTGGACGCCGGCCGGATCACGCTCGACGGGGTGGACATCACCACGATGCGCCGGGACGACCTGCGCGGGCGGATCGGCATGGTGCTCCAGGACACCTGGCTGTTCGGCGGCACCATCCGGGACAACATCGCCTACGGGCGGCCGGACGCGACCGAGGAGGAGATCCTCACCGCGGCCCGGGCCACCTTCGTGGACCGGTTCGTGCGCAGCCTGCCTGACGGCTACGACACGGTCATCGACGAGGAGGGCAGCAACGTCAGCGCCGGCGAGAAGCAGCTCATCACCATCGCGCGGGCGTTCCTCGCCGAGCCGTCGCTGCTGATCCTCGACGAGGCCACCAGTTCGGTGGACACCCGCACCGAGGTGCTGCTGCAACGGGCGATGGCCGCGCTGCGCTCGGACCGGACCAGCTTCGTCATCGCGCACCGGCTCTCCACGATCCGCGACGCCGACCTGATCCTCATGATGGAGAACGGTCGGATCGTCGAGCAGGGAACCCACGAGCAGTTGCTCGCCGCCCAGGGCGCGTACCACCGGCTCTACCGCTCGCAGTTCACCGGTGCGGTGGTCGACGAGGAGCCGGCCGCCCAACCGGCGTCGGTCTGAGGTCGGGCGGCCGTGCGCGCGAGACGATCGGTGGGCGTGTCAGTCGGGCGGCAGCAGGTCGGTCGCGCGGGCGGCGACCTGCCCGCCGATCAGGGCGAGCGCGGCGTCGGCGGGCATCGGCGCCAGGGCGCGGCCGCCGCGCAGGCGCAGCGCGAGGCGACCGTCGGCCGCCTCCCGAGCACCCAACACCCCGAGGTACGGGACGCGGCGGCGGGCCGCGTCCCGGACCCGGGCGCCCAGCGAGCCGGAGACGTCGACCTCGGCCCGCAGGCCGGCGTCAACCGCCCGTCGGGCCAGGTCGGCGGCCGCGTGGACCTGACCGTCGTCGACCGGCAGCAGCACCAACTGGACTGGCGCGTACCAGGCCGGGAACGCCCCCTCGTGCACCTCGATGAGGTACGCGAACAGCCGCTCCATGCTGCCGACCAGGCTGCGGTGCAGCATGACCGGGCGACGTCGGCTGCCGTCCGAGTCGGTGTACGACAGGTCGAACCGTTCCGGCTTGTCGAAGTCCACCTGGATGGTGGAAATGGTCGACTCCCGGCCGGCGGCGTCGAGAATCTGAATATCGATCTTCGGGCCGTAGAAGGCTGCCTCCCCCGGCGCCTCGACGTACTCCACCCCGGTCAGCGCCTCCCGGAGCAGTTCCTCGGCGCGGGCCCACTGCGCGTCGTCGCCGACGTACTTCTCGCCCGGCCCGCGCAGCGACAGCCGGAACCCGGCCGGCCGGACGCCGAGCGCGGCGTGCGCGGCACGGATCAGCCCGAGGATCTCGACGACCTCGGCGCCGACCTGCTCGGGGGCGCAGAAGGTGTGCGCGTCGTTGAGCGAGATGGCGCGGACCCGGGACAGCCCGCCGAGCACGCCGGAGCGCTCCGATCGGTACATCCCGCCCAGCTCCGCGATTCGCAACGGCAGCTCCCGGTAGGAACGACCCCGCGCCCGGAAGACCAACGCGTGATGCGGGCAGAGCGCCGGCCGGAGCACGAACTCGTCGTCGGCGCTCAGCCGCATCGGCGGGAACATGTCGTCGGCGAAGTAGCCGAGATGACCGGAGAGTTCGAAGAGTTCCCGCTTACCCAGCGGCGGCGAGTAGACGTGCTGGTGGCCGGAGCGGCGCTCCAACTCCCGGACGTACTCCTCGACGGCGTGCCGGGCGGCGGCGCCGGCCGGCAGCCAGATCGGCAGGCCGGCGCCGGCCAGCGGATCGGAGACGAAGAGGTCCAGCTCGCGGCCGAGCCTACGGTGGTCGATCATGTCGGGCTCCTGGATCGGGTACGACCCGGAGGCGACCTGAGCTCCGAACGGCGCGCTGCCCTCGGGGGCGGATCGCCCCGGGGCCTGGTCGACGGTGGTTACGTCAGAGCGGCGCGCCGGGGACACCCGGCGTCGTGGTCATCACTACCGCGCTGCGCATACGGCGACCGTACCCGCCCGACGATCGGGGACGCACCCGGATTTACGGCTGAGGGGTGGGCCGCCGGCGCGGGACCCGCCGGCGGCCCTGGCGGCCGAATCGTCAGGAACGGGGGACCCGACGGGCGTGGCCGCGCCGCCAACGGTACGCCGATGAACGCCGTTCCGCCGCCCTCCTCGGACGGGTGCAACAGCCTCCGAACCCGTCACCCGGCAGCGATCGGCCTCGTTGTAGCTGGGTGGCCCAGTCGTGTCGACGGTCACGACGGGCCGGGGCCGTCCACCGTGACGCCGGACACGGCGTCAGGCTCAAGACACCCAATCGGCCGCATCCGGCGAGGTGGCAGGCGTGCCCGAACTTCTGACTGACGTCGCGTCGCCGACGTGGGCGTACCTGGTGCTGCTCGCTCTGCTGATCGCGGACGCCTTCGTGCCGGTGATCCCCACCCAGATCGTCATGATCACCAGCGGTGCGCTCACCGTCTACGGCGGGCTCAGCCTGCCGGTCACCATCGCCGTCGGCGCGCTCGGTGTGTTCGCCGGCGACCTGGCCTGCTATTTGCTCGGGCGGAGAGCGCCGGACCGGCGGCCACCCCGGCACGCCGAGCTGAGCCGGGCCCGCCGGGTGGCCAGCCGGGTCACCCAGGGGCTGCGACAACCCGGGCCACTTGTCATCCTGCTCTGCCGGTTCGTGCCGGGCGGCCGGATGGCGGCCTGCTTCTCGGCCGGGCGCAGCCGCTACCCGTACCGACTGTTCGTGCTCTACGAGGCCGTCGCCGCGCTGGGTTGGGCCACCTACGGCGCCCTGGTCGGGCACCTGGGCGGCACCGCGCTGACCGAGTCGGCCTGGCGGCTGGCCATCATCGCCACCGCCGCGGCAGCCGGCTTCGCCGCGGCCGGATGGGCTATGACAGTGGTCAGCGCCCGCCACGCCCGCGCCGCCGCCGCAGTCGCAGTCGACGTCCCCATCGACTGAGTGTCGTTGGATCTGCGGGTATAAGCTTCACTTATATTGACAGCATGTGGGACGTCAAACTTCATCCTGAGGTCGAGGAGTGGTTCCTCAATCTCTGCAAGACGGAACCCGCCAGCGCCGACCTCATCAGCGAGGCCATCGACCTCCTCGCCGAACACGGGCCGGCGCTCGGGCGTCCCCTGGTTGACCGCCTCAAGGGCAGCATCTTCCACCACATGAAGGAGTTGCGGCCTGGGTCGACTGGCTCCACGGAGATCCGCATGATCTTCGCTTTTGATCCCGTTCGAGAAGCTGTTTTTCTGGTCGCTGGCGACAAGTCGGGCCAGTGGCAGACTTGGTACAAGACGGCGGTCCCGTTGGCGGACGACCGGTTTTCAGGAGCACCTCTCCAGGCTGAGGGAAACATAGAGATGACCGATGGAGCTGACTGGCAGGACGTCAAGGCGAAGGCCCGCGCACTCGATCCATCCTGGGCAGATCCAGACCGGGTCTCCCGGCGCGCTCAGCACCGTGAGCAGATGCTGGCAGCGGTCAGTGGTGCGCAGCTGGCAGAGATCCGCAAGCACCTGGGTATGACTCAGGTCCAACTGGCCGAGGCGGCGGGGCTGACGCAGGCGAGGATCAGCCAGATCGAGAATGGTGAACACACCAGCCTGGAATCACTCCGCGCCTACGTCACCGGCCTGGGCGGTCATCTCGACGTCGTCGCCCGCATCGGGAACATCCAGCTGAACGTCGCCTGACCTGGCGAAGGTCTTCTCGACCATCGGAAGTTCACGGATGCGCGAAAGCACATGACGGCCAACTGCCGGAAGGCATCTAGGGGTGGTCCCGGGGGACGATTTCCGTGGTCGTCCCGGATTCGGCTGGGGTGTCCGCGGCGACAGGCTGAGGCATGCCTGTTACCCGGAGTACCGGCCTGCTGGCCCTGGGCGGGATCGCCCTGGCGGCGCTGCTCACCGTGATCGGCCACCTCGAAGTCAACGACGACCTCAACCCGTGGGCGTTGACCATCAGCGACTTCGCGGTCTCCGACCGGGGCGGTGTCATCGACGTCGCCATGGTGGTGCTCGCGCTCGCCACAGTGGCGCTGCTGTACGGACTGCGCCGCACCGGCCCACCCCGACCACGCTCCGGTCGAACGGCCGAGCTGCTGCTCGGCGCATGGGTGGGTGGGCTGCTGCTGGCCGCCGTGGTGCCGACGAACGAGCCGGGCACCGCCATGACCACCGCCGCCTACCTGCACCGGTACGCGTCGGTGGTCGCCTTCCTGGCGTTGCCGGCGGCCGGTTGGTTGCTCGCCCGCCGACCCGACCTGACGCGCGCCGCCGGGACACTACGCGCTCTGGTCCTGCTGAGCCTGGCCCTGGCGGCGGCGATGATCTGGTCCGCCTACCCCGGCGACCGGATGCTCCTCGGCCTGGCCGAACGCCTGCTCATCCTCACCGAGGTAGCCGTCCTGGCCACCGTGGCGCTGATCTACGCCCGGCAGGTCACTCCAGCGCGTGCAGCATGAGCTGGCGGGCCGCCTCGGTGATGGAGCCGGAGAGACTCGGGTAGATGGTGATGGTCTGCGCCAGCTCGTTGACTGTGAGGTTGTTCTCCACCGCCATGGTGATGGGCAGGATCAGCTCGCTGGCCTTCGGAGCGACCACCACACCGCCGATCACCTGACCGCTGGCGGGCCGGCAGAACAGCTTCACGAAACCGTCGGAGAGGTCGTCCATCTTGGCGCGGGCGTTGCCGGACAGCGGCAACATGACCTGCCGGGCCGGGGTCTTGCCCGCGTCCACCTCGTCCTGCGAGACACCCACGGTGGCCAGCTCCGGATCGGTGAAGACGTTCGCCGCGACGGTACGCAGCCGCAGCGGGCGGACCGCCTCGCCGAGCGCGTGCCACATGGCGATCCGGCCCTGCATGGCGGCGACGCTGGCCAGCAGCAGCACGCCCGTGCAGTCGCCGGCGGCGTAGATGCCGGGCACGTTGGTCCGGGAGGCCCGGTCGACAGTCAGGTAGCCGCCCCGACCCAGCTCCACCCCGTACTCGGTCAGGCCCAGGTTGGCGGTGTTCGGGATCGAACCGACGGTGATCAGCGCGTGTGAGCCGGTCACCTTGCGCCCGTCGGACAGCTCCACCTCGACGCCGTCGGCGGTGCGCCGGACCGCGTCGGCCCGGGAGTTGTTCAGGATCTCCATGCCCCGGTTGCGGAACACCCGCTCGATGGCGGACGCGGCGTCGGCGTCCTCGTGCGGCATCACCCGGTCCCGGCTGGAAACCAGTGTCACCTCGACCCCCATCGCCAGGTACGCGCTGGCGAACTCCGCGCCGGTCACGCCGGACCCGACCACGATCAGGTGCTCGGGCAGTTCCGGCAGGTCGTACACCTGTCGCCAGGTCAGGATGCGTTCACCGTCCGGTACGGCGGTGGGCAGCTGGCGGGGTGTCGAGCCGGTGGCCACCAGCACGGTGGACGCGTCGATCGAGTACTCCTCGCCACCGTCATTGGGGGTGACGACGACCCGGTGGGTGTGCCCGAGCGAGTCCTCGCCGAGCCGGGCGGTGCCGGCCACGAAGGTGACCCCCGCCTTCAGCAGCTTGGCGTGGATGTCCGCGGACTGTGCCAGGGCCAGCCGCTTGACCCGCTGGTGCACCGCCCGGGCGTCGACGGTGACCGCCTCCAGGCCGTCCGAGTGCACCCCGAACTCCTCGGTGTCGCGGTAGCCGGTGACCACCTGCGAGCTGGCGATGAAGGTCTTCGACGGTACGCAGTCGGAGAGTACGCAGGCGCCACCGGCACCGTCGGCCTCCACCACTGTGACATCGGCGTCCAGCTGGGCGGCGACCAGTGCCGCCTCGTACCCGGCCGGCCCCCCACCGATGATCACGATCCGGCTCACAGCGTTCGCCCTTCGTCCATGGTCACAGTGACTTTCTTCTCCCGAGCGCATTCGACACGCACTGTCGTATTCTCCCCCACCCGTCTGCCGGGCTATCGTCATCGCCGTGCGTCATCACGCCGCCTACGGCTCAAATCTCGACCCTGCCCGGATGCGTGCCTACTGTCCGCATTCGCCGATGGTGGGCACCGGCTGGCTGGAGGGCTGGCGGCTGACCTTCGCCGGGGCGGACGTGATCGGCTGGGAGGGTGCGGTGAGCACCCTTGTCGAGTCCCCCGGTGACCGGGTCTTCGTGGCGATCTACGACATCCACCCGTACGACGCGGGCCAGCTCGACGAGATCGAGGGGGTGACCGCCGGCACGTACCGCAAGCTGCACGTGCGGGTCTCCACCCTCGACGGCGACGTGACCGCGTGGATCTACGTCTTCAACGGGTACGAGGGCGGCCTGCCGACCTCGTGGTACCTGTCGGAGATCGCGAACGCCGCCGAGAAGGCGGGCGCCCCGGACGACTACGTCACCGAGCTGCGGGCCCGCCCCACCGGCACCGCGTCGGCGTAACAGGGCGTATCGCACGCCTCCAGTCTGCTACCGCTGTCGGTCGGAGCGCCGGTCGGGCCGGACCGGGGTCGTCAATCACACACCGGCCGCCGGAACGGAGAGTTCGTACATGTCGGTCCACTGGGTTTCCCGCAGGCCCACCGACCGGTAGAGCGACAGCGGGGCGGTCGGGTTGGTGAGGTCGACGCCCAGGCCGGCCGCTCGCCGCCCCTTCTCGGCGTAGCGGGCGAAGGCGCGGCGCAGCAACGCCGCACCCACACCCCGGCGACGGTACGCGGACCGCACCGACAAACTCTTCACCCAGCCCGACTGCTGGTCGAGCGCCTGATCCGAGGACTGCAACGCGCCGACCGGCACCCCGTCCACCTCGGCGACGAACCACTCGTCCCAGGCGGTCAGGTCGCCGATCCGGGCCCGCCACCGCTCGTACGACAGCGGCTCGTGGTCCGGGGTGTCGCCGAAGGCAGCCTCGTAGATCCGGTGGAACTCCACCAGGTCGGTTTCGTCGTCCGGGCGGACCTGTCGCACCGTCACGGCCGATGGACCGGCCGGCTCGTCGGGCAGGTCGTCCAACGGCCGGCTCATCCGGACGTACCGCTTGACGAGGGCGAACCCGAGCCGGCGCAGGGCCTGTTCCCAGTCACGTTCGGGGGCGAGGACCGCGCAACGCACTGTGAGCGACGGCAGCCCCCGCTCGGCGGCGCGCTCGGCGACCCGGTCCAGTTGGCGGACCAGCAACGGCGCGCGGACGGCGGCGGCCCGTACCGGATCGACGTAGACCTCCACGAACTCCCGGCCCACAGCGGTCGGGTTGTCCACCGTCGCCCAGCCGACAAGTGTGTCGTCCGGGTCGATCGCCACCCAGGAGTCCTGGGTCGGGTCGAAGTAGGGGGCGGTCAGCGACGCCACGACATCCTCGGCGTCGAAGTCGGGATGGCCGAGGGCGAAGGTGTCGGCGGCGTGCACCACCGCGAGGATCGCCGGCACGTCGTCGAGGGTGGGCCGGCGCGTTGTCCAACCAGCGGGAAGGGTCACGGCAGGACATCCTGGCAGCCGATCTGCTCAGGCGCCGCCCATTTTCTGGCCGGCGGGAGGCGCAGGCCCTAAGCGAGGTCGACCCGGGTGCGATGCAGCAACTCCACCAACTCCGCGCCGTCGGCGGGACCGAGGGCCGTGAACGCCGGCGCGGCCAGCCGGTTGGTCACCGCCTCCGCCCAGAGTCGGCGGCGCACCAGGGGCCCGATCGGCGGGTACGGCGGCGGCCAACCGCAGGCCACCGCCCCGGCCTCGCCCTCCGGTCCGGCGAGCACGGCCTCCAGCGGGGTCATCCCGGCGGCGCGTACCGCCAGCAGGTAGGCGCCGGTGAAGTGTTCCCGGAGCAGCCGCAGCCCGGCGGCGCTGCGGGCACCGGGCGAGAGATCCGGAAGCGGCATGGCCCGCCACGCGGCGAAGAGCGGCATCCCGCTGGCCTCCGCCGCGACCACGGCCCGCTCGACGAGCGCCGACAGGCGTTCGGTGCCGGGCAGGGAGCCGAGCTGCTGCGCCCCCCACCGGCAGCATTCGGCGAGACTCGCGGCGGCCACCTCGAACGGCGGGACGACCCGGGCGGCGGCGTCCCAACCGTCGGCGACCGCGTCCGGGGCGACGAACCCGAGGGCGGCGGCGGCCGTCTCGGCCCGCACATCGCCGAGCGCGCCGGCCCGGCCACTGATGTAGAAGGCCCAACCGGAGATGCCGAGAAGTCGGGCCCGACGCAACGTGGTCGCGTCCCGGCTGAAGGCGTCGCCCAGGTCGAGCACGACGGGCTTGCTGGCGGCCGCGACCTGCTCCGGAGTCACCGGAGTGTTCCCCTCGGGCAACCCGACCCGCCGGCCACGACCACGGCCCGGCCCGGGGCCACCCGCCGTGTACGACCCACGCACTCGTCGTCGTCCATCGATGGTCAGTCTGCCGCGCCACCGCCCGCGTCCGCATCCCCCTCTTCGGCCGCCAGTGCCTCGACCGCCGCCTCGACCTCACCGGCGCGCCGCCGAGCCACGGTGACCGCCCGCTCGGCGGCCCGCCGGGCCAGCTTGGCCCGGCTGAGATCCTGCTCGGCGACCGCGCGCCGCCGCTCCAACTCGGCCAGCTCAGCCTCAAGGCCATCGAGTACGGCCGAACCGTCGCGCTCCTGCCCGGTCGCCTCGGTCAGCTCGGCCTCGGCCCGCTCCTGGTCGGCCTGGGCCTTCGCCAACTCCCGGTCCAGGGCGCGGCGCTGCCGGGCCCGCTCGGCTCGGGCCGCCCGGTGCGCGGCCCGTTCGGCCTGCTCGGCGCGCTCGGCCGCCCGGTCCGTGCGGGGCGCCGCCTCGGGGCGGCCTCGCTGAGGGCCGGGCCGGCGGGCCGGACGTTCCTCCTCGCGCTCCTCGTCATCGCCGGTGACCAGCCGCAGTTGTGGCCGGGGCACCTCACCGAAGCCGGCGTAACTGGCCGCCCGCAGCAGGCGGCCCGCCCGCACCTGCTCGGCGACCTCGACGTCGGAGAACGCCGCGTTCAGCGTCGCCTCCACCTCGGCCAGGGGCAGCCGGCTCGCCGGTGGCGCGTCCGGCTCGGCCGCGGCGAGCTTGCGAACTTCGGCGACCAGGGCGCCGACCACCGCCCGGCGCTGCGCGGACAGCTCCCGCAGTCGGGGCCCGCGCAACTCCCGCTGAGCGACTCGCAGGGCGTCGGCGAGCTGCACCAGATCGGCGACCAGCTCCGGACGTCGGATGGCGAGCAGGTTCACCAACCAGGCGGCCACCGTCGGACGACGCAGCCGGGCCAGTTCACGGGCGGCGGTCGGGTCGCCGGCCCGGCGGGCCTCGGCCACGGCGGCGTCCCGGGCGGCCACGAACCGGTCCGGTGGGGTGCGGTAGAGCTGCTGCACCAGCTCCGCGGAAAGGCCGGGCATCGGGTCAGACGTCCACCCGGCTACCGGGCTCCAGCCGCTGGTATTCGGTGCCGGACAACGCTGTGTACTGCCGGTCGAGCACACCCAGCCCGTTGTCGTTGAGCAATGCGTCGTGCAGGGCGTACGCGCGCCGCGGTGCGACCGCGCGGATGAAGTCGACCACTTCGGAGAACTTCGACCAGGGGGCGTGGATCGGCGCGAAGAGCGTGTCGACGGGGGTCTCGTCGGGCACCACCAGGGAGTCGCCCGGGTGGTAGACGACGTCGTTGATCAGGTAACCGAGGTTGTCGATCACCGGGATGTCGGGGTGGATCACGGCGTGCCGCCCCCCGTACGCGCGTACGGCCACCCCGGCGGCGGTGAACGACTCACCGGCGTTGACCGGGCGCAGCACCTCGGCGGCGTCGCCCAGGGCCCCGGCGAGCGAGGCGGGGCCGTGGATCGGGATCGGCTGCCGGTCGAGCCGACGGCGTACCGCTGCCAGGTCGAGGTGGTCGGGGTGTTCGTGGGTGATCAGCACCGCGTCCGCACCGTCCAGCGCCGCCGTGGCGTCGCTGAACACCCCGGGGTCGACGACGAGCACTCCCCCGTCGTGTTCCACCCGAAGGCAGGAGTGGGCGTACTTGGTGAGCCGCATCGTGACTCCTCGATTATCGAATCGTGACGTCCTCAGCGCAGTCTGCCGGAACCAGCCGGTGTGTGCGTCGCGTCCGAGCTATCGCCACACCGGTTGACGACGATGGGAGCGGGGATGGACGGACAGGTGGGACGACGCCGCGGTGCGCTGCTGGCGACGACGGCACTGGCGGCGGCACTGGCGCTGTCGGGATGCGGCGCCGGCGACAGCGGTGCGCAGGACAGCGCCGGCTCGGCGGCCGAGGCGCCGGCGGCCAAGGGCGGCGACGCGAATCGGGACGCCGCCGCGGGCGCACCGGAGGGGGCCGGCGCCGGCGCGCCGGACCTGCGGGTCGACCAGCGGGCGATCATCTACACCGGAACGATGCGGGTGCAGGTGAACGAAGTGGACTCCGCCGCTCGCGACGCCGCCGCCGTGGCCACCCGGGCTGGTGGCTTCGTCGGTGGCGACGTGCGGCGCAGTGCCGCCGACGACGACGCGGTGGCGGAGCTGGAGCTGCGGGTGCCGGCGGCGAAGTTCACCGACGTGGTGGAGGAGATCGCGAAGCTGGGTCGGCAGCAGAGCCGGGAGATCGACACTCAGGACGTCACCGAGGAGACCGTCGACCTGGATGCCCGGATCACCAGTCAGCGTGCACGGGTGGAGAGCGCCCGCCGGTTGCTGGCCCGAGCCACCTCGATCACCGACCTGGTGTCGCTGGAGAACGAGTTGGGTCGCCGGGAGGCGGACCTGGCCGCACTGGAGGCCAAGAAGCGACGCCTGGCCGACCTGACCGCCCTCTCCACGATCACCGTGTCGCTGGCCGGACCAGCGGCGAAGACCACCGAGGACGAAACCGGCTTCCTGGCCGGGCTCAAGGGCGGCTGGAAGGCGTTCGTCGTCTCGATGACCGTCCTGCTCACGGTGCTGGGCGCGTTGCTGCCGTTCCTGGTGGCGCTCGGCGTACCGCTGGCGGCGCTGGTGGTGGTGCTGCGCCGACGGCGTAAGCCTCCGGCGCTGGTCGCGCCGGTCAGTGCGCCGCCGCCAGTGCCCGCAACGCGGTCTGCACCATGACGCGGACGCCTACCGGGATGGCCCGCTCGTCCACGTCGAAGCTCGCGCGGTGCAGGTCGACGTTGGGCCCGGAACGACCCACGCCGAGCCGGGCGAGGGCCCCGGGGACGTACTCCAGGTACCAGGAGAAGTCCTCGCCGCCCATGCTCTGCGGTGTCTCGGCGATCCCGTCCGGGCCGAGTGCGGCGGCGGTGGCGGCGGTCAGCACCTGGATGGCACGGGAGTCGTTGCACACCGGCGGCCGGCCGCGCAGGTATTCCAGGTCGACGGTGGCACCGGTCGGCGCGATCACGTCCCGCACCACCTGAGCGACGATCTTGGGAGCCTGCTCCCAGGTGTCGCGGTCCATCACTCGGAGGGTGCCGGAGGCGCTCGCCTCGGACGGGATGACGTTGTAGCGGGTGCCGGCCGAGGCGTGGCCGAAGACCAGCAGCAGGCCGCTGTTGGCCGGCACCCGGCGGCTGACCAGGGCGGGCACCTCGGTGATCAGCCGACCGAGCGCGTCGACCAGGTCGACGGTCAGGTGCGGGCGGGCGGTGTGCCCGCCCGGGCCGGAGAGTCGGACGGTCACGTTGTCGGCCGCCGCGGTGATCGGCCCGACCCGCAGGCCGACCTGGCCCACCGGCAGGTTCGGGTCGCAGTGCAGCGCGAAGATCTGCACCACGTCGTCCAGGCCACCGGCCTCGATGACCTCCAGCGAACCGCAGGGCAGGATCTCCTCGGCGGGCTGGAAGATGAGCCGGACCCGGCCGTCCAGCTCGCCGAGGTCGGCGAGTTGGGCCAGCAGCATGCCGACGCCGAGCAGGATCGAGGTGTGCACGTCGTGCCCGCAGGCGTGGCAGACGCCCTCCACGGTCGACCGGTACGGGACGTCCTTGGGGTCGTCCAGCGGCAGGGCGTCGATGTCGGCGCGCAGCGCCACGACCGGGCCGTCCGGCCTGCCGTTGACGTCGCAGATCACGCCGTTGCCCTTGGGCAGCAGGCGTGGGTTCAACCCGGCCAGCGACAGCTCCCGGGCGATCAGCGCGGCCGTCTCGAATTCGTTGCCGGAGAGCTCAGGGTGCGAGTGGAGGTGACGGCGCGTAGCGATCAGCCCCGGTACCCGGAGCGCGAGGAGGTGGTCCAGCTCGCGGGGCAGCGGCTGGGATCCGGGTGGCGTCTCCGGCCAGGACGACGCCAGCTGGCCACCTGTGGGCAGCGTCAACGCACTCGTCACGTCGAATTCTCGATCACTAGGAATGGATGGATCATCGGGGACAGCAGACAGCCTAGACCTCCGACGGTGACGCTGCGCAACCTCGTTACGGTAATGATCGGACCGCGCAGAGTCACGTATGCCCTGCTGAGGACGCTCGTCAAGGCGGGGGACAGCAGGTAGATCACGGTCGAATGCCGTCATCAGCCCCTCACCTCCTACAACGCGTAACCGATCGCGGCGGTCACGAATCCCGGCGCCAGCCGGGGTCCCGTTGCCAAATTGTCGCATTAGTCGGTGTAGTGAACTGACACTCCGACAATTAGCCGACCACACTCCGCAACGAGCCGGATAAGGACGCTCACATGCACCCACCCACCGTGGGCGCACACGGTGTGCGTCCCGGCTCAACCGACCGGATACCCGCTGAGCCCGCTGGACACACCGCGTCCCGGGAGCCGCAGTGACGGCCGCGTCCCGGGAGCCGCAGTCGCGGCCTAGCGCTCAGAAGCGGTCGGTGGGCCGGTACAACCCCCACACCTCGCGCAGCGTCCCGCAGACCTCACCGACGGTCGCCCGGGCCCGCAGCGCCTCCTTCATCGGGTACAGCACGTTGTCGGTGCCCTCCGCAGCGGCCCGAAGCTCGGCGAGCGCTCGCGTCACCGCCTCGGCGTCCCGCTCCGAGCGCAGCCGGGCCAGCCGGTCGGCCTGCGCCGCCTCGATCGTCGGGTCCACCCGCAGCGGCTCGTACGGCTCCTCCTCGTCCACGGTGAAGCGGTTGAGCCCCACCACCACCCGCTCCCCCGAGTCGATCTCCTGGGCGATCCGGTACGCGGACTGCTCGATCTCCCGCTTCTGGAACCCGGCCTCGATCGCGTCCACCGCCGAGCCGTGGTCGGCCACCCGCTCCATCAACTCGACGGCGGCGGCCTCGATCTCGGCGGTCATCGCCTCCACCACGTACGAGCCGGCGAACGGGTCGACGGTGCCGGTCAGGTCCGTCTCGTAGGCCAGCACCTGCTGGGTACGCAGCGCGAGCCGGGCCGCCTTCTCGGTGGGCAGCGCGATCGCCTCGTCGAAGCTGTTGGTGTGCAGCGACTGGGTGCCGCCGAGCACGGCCGCCAACCCCTGCACCGCCACCCGGACCAGGTTCACCTCCGGCTGCTGGGCGGTGAGCTGCACGCCCGCGGTCTGGGTGTGGAACCGCAGCATCATCGACTTCGGGTCCTTGGCGCCGAAGTCGTCACGCATCAGCCGGGCCCAGATCCGCCGGGCCGCACGGAACTTCGCCACCTCCTCCAGCAGCGTGGTGCGGGCCACGAAGAAGAACGACAGCCGGGGCGCGAAGTCGTCGACGGCGAGCCCGGCGGCCAGCGCCGCCCGTACGTACTCCACGCCGTTGGCCAGGGTGAACGCGATCTCCTGCGCGGGAGTCGCGCCGGCCTCCGCCATGTGGTAGCCGGAAATGGAGATGGTGTTCCACTTCGGCACCTCGCTGCGGCAGTACGCGAACGTGTCGGCCACCAGGCGCAGCGACGGCTTGGGCGGGAAGATGTACGTCCCCCGGGCGATGTACTCCTTGAGGATGTCGTTCTGGATGGTGCCGTTGAGCGCCGTACCCGGCACCCCGTTCTCCTCGGCGACGAGTTGGTAGAGCAGCAGCAGCACCGAGCCGGGCGCGTTGATGGTCATCGAGGTGGACACCTTGTCCAGTGGGATGTCGGCGAAGAGCAGCCGCATGTCCTCGATGGAGTCGATCGCGACGCCCACCTTGCCGACCTCGCCGTGCGCGATCGGCTCGTCCGAGTCGTAGCCCATCTGGGTCGGCAGGTCGAACGCGACCGAGAGGCCCATCGTGCCGGCCCGCAACAGCTGGTGGTACCGCGCGTTGGACTCGGTGGCGGTGCCGAAGCCGGCGTACTGGCGCATGGTCCACGGGCGGGAGGTGTACATGGTGGGGTAGACACCCCGGGTGTACGGAAACTCGCCGGGGCTGCCGAGCCGGGAGTCCAGGTCCTCCGGAAGGTCGGCCTCCGTGTAGACGCCGTTGATCGGGAAACCGGACTCACTTGACCGCCGTTGGTTCATCCCCGGATGGTAGGACGCCTGGCCACGGCGTCGGGTGAGGGATACCGCACAGTGCGTCCCGACCGGTCGACACCAGGTGAACGACAGGGCACGTTCTGTCGACTTCGACAAACGTCCGTCGCGTCGGCTTTCGCATCGGGCGTCGGAACCAGCAAGATAGGGGGGTTGTGTCCCAGCCCCCCTCGATTTCCCCCGGTGGCTTTTCTGTGACTCAGATCCCGACGTGGAGCGGCGGACCAGTTAGTCCCGCCAACGGACGAGCGGCGCCCGGCACCACAATTGGTGGCCGGTACTCGCTGCGGTCCTCGGTGGGCAACGGCGGCATGGGCACGGTGTGGCGCGCCACAGACACGCTGCTGCGCCGTGACGTGGCGGTGAAGGAGGTCGTCCTGCCCCCGGGGCTGGCCCCCAGCGACCGCGACGCGATGTACGAACGCACCCTGCGCGAGGCCCGCGCCGCCGCCGCCATCCAGCACCCCGCCGTGGTGCAGGTGTACGACGTGGTCACCGAGGCAGGCCGGCCGTGGATCGTGATGGAGCTGCTGGACGCCCGCAGCCTCGCCGACATGGTGATCGAGGACGGCCCGGTCGCGCCCCGCGCCGTCGCCAAGATCGGCATCGCGCTGCTCGGCGCGTTGGAGGTCGCGCACGCGATCGGCGTGCTGCACCGCGACGTCAAACCGGCCAACGTGCTGATCTGCACCGACGGGCGCTGCGTGCTGACCGACTTCGGGGTGGCCCGGATGCCCACCGACGTGCAGCTCACCACCCCCGGCATGGTGCTCGGCTCTCCGCACTTCATCTCGCCCGAGCGGGCCATGGGCCAGGAGTTCGGCCCGCCCAGCGACCTCTTCTCGCTGGGTGTGACGCTCTACACCGCTGTCGAGGGGCGGCCCCCGTTCGACAAGGGCGACCCGATCGAGACCATGCACGCCGTGGTGGAGGACCCGCCCGCCCCGCCGCAACGCAGCGGTCCGCTGACCCGCGTGCTGATGGGTCTGCTGGAGAAGGACCCGGCACGCCGACTCGACGTGCACACCTCCCGGGCGATGCTGCGCGAGCTGCTCGCCGGCCCGCTGGGCAGCACGGCGACGGCTGTGCACTCGGTCACCGACCCGTACGCCGTGGTGCCGGTGCAGCAGCGGCCCATCCCCGTCCTCCCGCCGGCCCAGCCGGAGCCGAAGCCGGACAGCCAGATCGGTGGCAAGGCGATGCTGGCCCCGGGTGAGTCCCTGACCGACCGGCTGGCCTCGCTGCGCCGGGGCGAGCGTCCCCAGACAGCCCGCGCGGCCGGCACCGCCGGTGGGCTCGACGAGACCAGCGCCGACGCGTTGGCCGGCCCGCTGCACACACCGACCGGCGCGATGCCGACTCCCGGCCGACCCGCGGCCGGGCGCACCTACGGCGGCAACGCGGACGCCACCCAGCGGGTCGACGCCGGCGGGCACCCCGACGCCACCCAGCGGGTCAGCTACGGCAGCCCGGCCGACGCCACCCAGCAGGTCGGGTACGGCGGCGCAGCACCGGAGGCCACCCAGCGTGTCGGCGGCACCTACGGCGGCGGTAACCAGTGGTCGGTCCCGGGCACCGGCCAGCCCTGGGCCACCGCTCCCGCCGCTTCGTCGGGCGGCAGCCCCCTGGACAAGGTCCGGGCCACCGGGGGTCAGCTCGTCAGCACGGTCAAGGGCTGGCCGCGCAAGGTGCAGCTCGCCGCGGCCGGCGGGTTGGTCGTCGTGCTGCTGATCACCGCTGTGGCGCTGTCCGGGGGCGACGAGCCCCCGCCGAGCACCCCGGCGGCGCAGCCCACCACGTCCGCCCCGGCGGCCCCCACTGTCGAGATGCAGGAGCACGCGGCCCGCGGCATCCAGGTCATGGTGCCGAAGGGCTGGAAGAAGTCCACCGGCGGCTCGTACACCGACTACGTCGACCCGGCGGACAGCGGCCGCAAGGTCCGCATCATCACCGAGAAGTGGACCAGCAGCTCCACCCGGTGGGCGGAGACGGCCGAGAACGGCCTCAAGACCCGGAGCACCTCCTGCGTCAAGCCTTATGCCCAGGTCAGCGCTACCGAGACCGAGCTGGCCAGCAAGCCGGCCGCCGAATTCGAGTACACCTGCGGCGAGGGCGACGCCATGCGGCACGGCGTCTGGCGGGGCGTGGCGCAGGGCGGCAAGGCGTACTCGTTCTACCTCACCGCCACGGACGCCAAGTTCGCGGAGAGCAAGCCGATCTTCGAGGAGATGGCGCGGACGTTCCAGCTCACCGGAAACGGCTGAGCCGGAGGGAACCCACAGGGGTGATCCGTCGCCGTGCTATCAAGGGGCATGGCGGCGGACACCACTGACATCGACGACATTCGCGAGCAAGCCCGGCGCTGGCTGGCCGACGACCCCGACCCGGTCAGCCGGGACGAGCTGGCGGCGGTGCTCGACGGGCTGCCGGCGAGCGCCCCGGAGCTGGCCGACCGGTTCGCCGGCCCGCTGACCTTCGGCACGGCGGGCCTGCGCGGCCCGCTGCGCGCCGGCCCGAACGGCATGAACCTCGCCGTGGTCACCCAGGCCGCTGCCGGCCTGGTCACCTGGCTCGCGGCCCAGGGTGGCACCGGCCCGCTGGTGATCGGGTACGACGCCCGGCACGGCTCCCGGCAGTTCGCCCAGCGCACCGCCCAGGTGGCCACCGGAGCTGGCCGCCCGGCGCTGCTGCTGCCCAGCCCGCTGCCCACCCCGGTGCTGGCGTACGCCGTGCGGCACCTCGGCGGCGTCGCCGGAGTGATGGTCACGGCCAGCCACAACCCGCCGCAGGACAACGGCTACAAGGTCTACCTCGGCGCGGAGCTGGGTGGCGAGTTGGGCGCCGGCGCGCAGATCGTGCCACCCGCCGACGCCGGTATCGAGGCGGCCATCCGATCGGTCGGGCCGCTGACCCAGGTGCCGCTGGGCCCACCCGGGCAGGTGCTCGGTGACGACCTGGTCGCCTCGTACGTGGAACGGGCCACCGCCGTGATCGACCCGGAGGGGCCCCGGGACCTGACCGTGGCGTACACCCCGCTGCACGGGGTGGGCGCGGCGGTGCTCACCGCCGCCTTCGCCAGCGCCGGTTTCCCGACCCCGGGTGTGGTGCCCGACCAGGCCGAGCCGGACCCCGCGTTCCCCACCGTGTCGTTCCCCAACCCGGAGGAGCCGGGTGCGGTGGACCGGCTGATCGCCCTGGCCGACTCCACCGGGGCGGACCTCGCCATCGCCAACGACCCGGACGCCGACCGTTGCGCCGTGGTCGTCCGGGACGGCGTGCGGCCTGCGAGGAGTGAGCTTGCGAGCCCCGCAGTCGCGAGCGAAGACAGATACGGCTGGCGGATGCTGCGCGGCGACGAGGTGGGTGTCCTGCTCGCCGACCACCTGATGCGCCGCGGGGTGACCGGGCTCTACGCCACCACCATCGTGTCGTCGTCACTGCTGCGGGCGATGTGCGCGGCCCGGGGCCTGCCCTACGACGAGACGCTGACCGGCTTCAAGTGGATCGTGCGGGCCGGCGGCGGGAGCGCTCCGCTGGTCTTCGGCTACGAGGAGGCGCTCGGCTACTGCGTCGCCCCGGAACACGTCCGGGACAAGGACGGCATCACCGCCGCGCTGACCGTGGCCGAGCTGGCGGCCGGCCTGAAGACGCAGGGTCGTACGCTGACCGACCGGCTGGACGAGCTGGCCGCCGAGTTCGGCGTGCACCACACCGACCAGCTCTCCGCCCGGGTGGACGACCTTCGGGTCATCGCCGACGCGATGGCCCGGATCCGGGCGGCCACCCCGGCCACCCTGCTCGGACAGCCGGTGGACAGCGTCCGGGACCTGCTGCCCGAGTCGGACGTGGTGATCCTGCGGACCGCTGTGGCCCGGGTGGTGATCCGGCCCTCCGGGACCGAGCCGAAGCTCAAGGCGTACCTCGAGGTGGTGGAACCGGTCGTGGACGGCGACGTCCAGACGGCCCGCAGCAGGGCGGCGTCGGCCGTCGCGGCGCTCCGCGCCGAGGTCAGCGCCGCCCTTGGCATCTGAGCGGTCAGCGGCGCGGGCCGAGGGCCTGGTCGACGGCCGTGGCGAGGGCGGCGACGACCAGGCCGACCGACGGACGGACCACCGAGTCGTCGGTGCTCACCTCGCCGGAGAACCCCGCGCCGGTGGCGATCTCCGTCAACCGGCGGCGGGCGTCGGCGGCGGCCTCACCGCTCACACCGAGCGCGGACTCCATCCGGAGCACCACGACCAGGGTGGCCAGCGCGGCGGTCCGCTCGTCCGGGGCCGCCGCGCCGGTCAGCGCCTCGGTCAGCCGCTGCCGGGTCTCCGCCTCGACGGAGGAGTCCATGACCGGGTAACGGTGCACGTGGATGAAGCCCAACTCGGTCTCGTCGACGTCCTGGACGACGCCCTGCCGGCACAGGTCGGCGAGGATCCGGTCGCGCAGGCCGTGCCGCAGGCGCTGCACCCAGGACGCCGGGGTGTGCGGAGTGTCGGCGGCGATCCGGCTGAGGACGTCGTCACTGAACGGTTCGCCGGTCGGCGTCGGGTCGATCACCGCCAGGGATCCGTCGGCGTACGCGATCCGGCCGGCCAGGGCCAACTCGACAAGCACTGCGGCGGCCATGCCCAGGTCCAGGCTGATCCGTGGCATGGTCGCCTTGCCGGTCGTGTCGTCGTAGGCGAGGAGCAGCAACTCCTCGGCGAGCGCAACACCAGTCATGGCCGAGAACGGTAGCGGGTCCGCGCACGAGTGCGCGCGGACCCGCCGGACCCGGCACCGACCGGGGTGTCACCTCAGAACCGGGGCATGCCACCGAACTGGCGGTCACCGGCGTCGCCGAGCCCGGGGACGATGAACATGCGGTCGTTGAGCCCCTCGTCGATCGAGGCCGTGACCAGGCGCAACGGCAGGCCGGAGCGTTCCAGCCGCTCGATGCCGACCGGGGCGGCGAGCACACAGAGCACTGTGATGTCGGTGCAGCCCCGGTCGGCCAGCAGCCGACAGGAGTGCTCCAGCGAACCACCGGTGGCCAGCATCGGGTCCAGCACCAGCACCGGCAGCCCGGCCAGGTCGCGCGGCAGCGACTCCATGTACGCGCGCGGCTCGTAGGTCACCTCGTCGCGGGCCAGGCCCACGAACCCCATCGACGACTCGGGCAGCAGGCTCAACGCGGCGTCCGCCATGCCCAGGCCGGCCCGCAGCACCGGGACCAGCAGCGGCGGGTTGGCCAGCCGGGTGCCCTCGGTGCCGGTGACCGGCGTCTGCACCGGGTACCGCTCGACGGGGAAGGTGCGCGCCGCCTCGTACACCAGCATGGTGGTCAGTTCGTGCAGCGCCGCCCGGAACGTCGAGGAATCGGTGCGCGCGTCCCGCATGGCAGTCAACCTGGACTGGGCCAGCGGGTGGTCAATGACGTGTACGTCCACGATCGCTCAACCTACCGGTCCGTAGCGGGCGGCGGTGCGGGTGCGGTCGGACCAGGGACGCCGCTCACGTCGGAGCGTCACCGAGCGCTCGTGAGCAAGATCACTCGGCGGTCCGGTGCGTAGACTTCTCGGCATGACGGCGACAACGACGTCGGCCCGGTCGGAGCTCTCCGAGCTGGGACGATCCGAGACCGCTCTGCGGACCTTCCTGCACGGGCTTCCCGGCGTGGACCAGGTCGGCGCGGAGCAGCGGGCGGCACAGCTCGGCACCCGATCCATCAAGACCACCGCCAAGGCCCAGGCGATCGACCTGGCGATCCGGATGGTCGACCTGACCACCCTGGAAGGGGCGGACACCCCGGGCAAGGTGCGCGCGCTCGCCGCGAAGGCGCTGCGCCCGGACCCGGCCGACCCGTCCTGCCCGCACGTCGGCGCGGTCTGCGTCTACCCGGCGATGGTCCCCCACGTGGCCGAGGTGCTGCGCGGGAGTGACGTTCACCTGGCCAGCGTGGCGACCGCGTTCCCGTCGGGTCAGGCGCCGTTGGAGATCAAGCTGGCCGACACCCGGGCCGCCGTCGCGGCCGGCGCCGACGAGATCGACATGGTGATCAACCGGGGGGCGTTCCTGGCCGGGCGGTACAAGGAGGTCTACGACGAGATCGTGGCCACCAAGGAAGCCTCCGGGGATGCCCACCTCAAGGTGATCCTGGAGACCGGCGAGCTGGCCACCTACGACAACGTCCGGCGGGCCTCCTGGCTGGCCATGCTCGCCGGCGGCGACTTCATCAAGACCTCCACCGGCAAGGTCCCGGTCGCGGCGACGATGCCGGTGACCCTGGTGATGCTGGAAGCGGTCCGTGACTTCCGCGAGGCGACCGGGCGGCAGGTGGGCGTGAAGCCCGCCGGTGGCATCAAGACCACCAAGGACGCGATCAAGTACCTGGTGATGGTCAACGAGACCGTCGGCCCGGACTGGCTCGACCCGGACTGGTTCCGCTTCGGCGCGTCCAGCCTGCTCAACGACCTGCTGATGCAGCGCACCAAGCTGACGACCGGCACCTACTCCGGTCCCGACTACTTCACCCTGGACTGATAGCCGATGTTCGAATACGCACCCGCCCCCGAGTCCCGCTCGGTGGTGGACCTCAAACCCTCGTACGGGCTGTTCATCGACGGTAAGTTCGTCGACCCGACCGACGGTGGCAGCTTCAAGTCGATCAACCCCGCCTCCGAGGAGGTGCTGGCCGAGGTCGCCGAGGCCGGCGCCCAGGACGTGGAACGCGCGGTGCGGGCCGCCCGCAAGGCGTACGACAAGGTCTGGGGTCCGATGCCCGGCCGGGACCGGGCGAAGTACCTGTACCGGATCGCCCGGCTGATCCAGGAGCGCTCCCGCGAGCTGGCCGTCCTGGAATCGCTCGACAACGGCAAGCCGATCCGCGAGAGCCGCGACGTCGACCTGCCGCTGGTCGCCGCGCACTTCTTCTACTACGCCGGCTGGGCAGACAAGCTGGAGCACGCCGGTTTCGGTGCCAACCCGCGCCCCATCGGCGTGGCCGCGCAGGTCATCCCGTGGAACTTCCCGCTGCTCATGCTGGCCTGGAAGATCGCCCCGGCGCTCGCCGCGGGTAACACGGTGGTGCTGAAGCCGGCCGAGACCACCCCGCTGACCGCGTTGCTCTTCGCGGAGATCTGCCAGCAGGCCGAACTGCCGGCCGGTGTGGTCAACATCCTCACCGGCGCCGGCGACACCGGTCGCGCGTTGGTCGAGCACCCCGGCGTGGACAAGGTGGCCTTCACCGGCTCCACCGACGTGGGCCGGGCCATCGCCCGGTCGGTCGCCGGCACCCGCAAGAAGCTCACCCTGGAACTGGGCGGCAAGGCCGCCAACATCGTCTTCGACGACGCACCCGTCGACCAGGCCGTCGAGGGCATCGTCAACGGCATCTTCTTCAACCAGGGGCACGTCTGCTGCGCCGGCTCCCGACTGCTGGTCCAGGAGAACGTGGCCGACCGGGTGCTGGAGTCGCTGAAGCGGCGGATGGCCCAGCTCCGCGTCGGCGACCCGCTGGACAAGAACACCGACGTCGGCGCGATCAACTCGGCCGCCCAGCTGGAGCGGATCCGCGAACTGTCCGACGCCGGCTCGGCCGAGGGCGCCGAGCGCTGGTCACCGCCGTGCGACCTGCCCGACCGGGGCTTCTGGTTCGCACCGACCATCTTCACGGGCGTCACCCAGGCACACCGCATCGCCCGCGAGGAGATCTTCGGGCCGGTGCTGTCGGTGCTCACCTTCCGCACGCCGGCCGAGGCCGTGGAGAAGGCCAACAACACGCCGTACGGGCTGTCGGCCGGGATCTGGACCGACAAGGGCTCCCGGATCCTGTGGATGGCCGACCGGCTGCGCGCCGGCGTCGTCTGGGCCAACACCTTCAACAAGTTCGACCCCACCTCGCCGTTCGGTGGGTACAAGGAGTCGGGCTACGGTCGCGAGGGCGGCCGGCACGGGCTGGAGGGCTACCTCAATGTCTGAGCGGGTCGCGGTACGCAAGACGTACAAGCTCTTCATCGGCGGGAAGTTCCCGCGCAGCGAGTCGGGACGGTCGTATCTCGTGCAGTCCTCGAATGTGTCACTGGCCTCCCGCAAGGACGCCCGGGACGCGGTGGTCGCCGCCCGCGCCGCCGTCAAGGGCTGGGCCGGCGCGACCGCGTACAACAGGGGTCAGATCCTCTACCGGGCCGCCGAGATGCTGGAGGGCCGCCGCGAGCAGTTCGTCGCCCTGGGCATCCCCGGCGACGAGGTGGACGCTGCGGTCGACCGCTGGGTCTGGTACGCCGGCTGGGCCGACAAGCTCGCCCAGGTGTACGGCGGCGCCAACCCGGTCGCCGGCCCGTACTTCAACATCTCCGCGCCCGAGCCGACAGGCGTGGTCGCGGTGGTCGCCCCGGAACGCCCGGCGCTGCTCGGCCTGGTCAGCGTGATCGCCCCGGCGATCGTCACCGGCAACACGGTGGTGGTGGCCGCCTCCCCGAGCGAGCCCCTGGCGGCGGTGACGCTGGCCGAGGTGCTGGCCACCTCCGACCTGCCCGGCGGTGTGGTCAACATCCTCACCGGCGCGATCACCGAGACCGCGCCGACGCTGGCGGCGCACATGGACGTCAACGCGATCGACCTGACCGGCGTCACCGACGCCGCGCTCGCCACCGACCTGGAGGTCAAGGCGGCGGAGAACCTCAAGCGGGTGCTCCGACCGGCCCCGGCCGACCACGACTGGACGGCGGACCCGGGGGTGGCGCCGATGACCGCGCTGCTGGAGACGAAGACGGTGTGGCACCCCAAGGGGGTGTGAGTCGTTCCCGGCCTTTGGGTTTTCCGGGGGACCCCGCCCACTCCGGGCGGTCAGGCTTGATCCCTGCGTGGTCGGGCTCCCCCGGAAAACCTGACGTGGGCCCTGCCCGTCGGGAGGGTCAGCTCACGGGTTCTGCCTCGGGTGTGGTTGCCGCTCAGCGGGGCATCAGCCGCCCCGCCGGTCTCGGCTGGTGATCATGGGATTGGCGGGGTGTTTGATCTCGCTCAGCCCGGCCAACCTCATGATCACCACCGGTGGGGTGGGTGAGGGCGTCTGGGTGGGTGGGGCTCTACTACCGGGGGTAGGATTGGCTTGTGACTCGGTTGGGCGATCTTGAGCGTGCGGTGATGGACGTGCTGTGGGACGTGGTTCCCGGCACGTCGGACGGAGTGACCGTGCGCGAGGTGGCCGACGCGCTCGATGGCCGCGAGCTGGCGTACACCACGGTGATGACAGTGCTGGACCGGCTCGCCGGCAAGGGCATGGTGCAACGGGAGCGGGAGGGCCGGGCCTGGCGGTACCGGCCGGCGGCCAGCCGCGAGGCGCACATCGCTCAACTCATGCTCGACGCCCTCGACCTGGGTGGCAGCCGGGACGCCGCGCTGGTGCGCTTCGCACGCTCGGTGACCGGCACCGAGGCCGAGGTGCTGCGGGCGGCCCTGGGCAGCGAAGCCGGCCTGACCGGGCCGGACGCCGCCGGCGGCGACGCGGGCGGGGCCGACGCCCTGACCGACCGGGTGGACGGGCCGGCGGGCCGACGACCCGCCGGCGAGGCAGCGGAGCGGTAGGGCGCACGCCATGGCCTACGCCGTGCACTTCGCCGCCACGATGCTGGCCTGCTATCTGACCGCCCAGGTGTTGGCCCGCTCCACCTGGACGTGGCGCAGCCCCCGGGTGGCGATCGTCTGCTGGCAGGCCGTCGGGTTGGCGCTGGGCCTCTCGGCGATGGGCCTGCCGATGGCGCTCGGGTTGAGCGCGTACGACAGGTCGACAGGTGGCGCACTACTCGCCCTGGCCAACGACCTCGCCCACGGCGCCCTGCCGATCGGGGTGGGCACGTTCCACCTGGCCGGCGTCGGCGTGGGCTTCGGCATCGGGGCGGTGCTGGTCACGACGACAGTGCGCAGCATCCACGGCACCGTACGCGCCCAGCGTCGCCACCGGGACCTGCTCTCCCTGGTCGCCCGGAACGACCCGGCTGCGCCGGGCGCGCTGGTGCTGGATCATCCGAGCGCCGCCGCGTACTGCCTGCCGGGCGTGAAGCCGCAGGTGGTGGTCAGCGCCGGCACCCTGAGCCTGTTGGACCGAGCCGAGCTGGCCGCGGTACTCAGCCACGAGCGCGCGCACGCCCACGAGCGGCACGACCTGGTGCTGCTGCCGTTCACCGCGCTGTGCCGGGCGTTGCCGTGGTTCGGCTGGGTGCGCGACGCGCACGAGCGTGTCGCCCTGCTGGTCGAGATGCGCGCCGACGACAAGGCCCGCGAGCTGCACGCCGAGGCCCCGCTGGCGGGAGCACTGCGCCGGTTCGCCGCCGCCGGGCACCGGATCACCCCGGCCGGCGCGCTGGGTATGGGCGACCGGGATCTCGACGTACGCGTCCAGCGCCTGCTCGTGGCCGACCGGCCGCCCCGGGCACTCGGCGCGACAGCCCTCGCTGTGGCCGCCACCCTGGTCGCCCTCCCGGTCACCCTCTTCCTGAGCTGACGCACAGGCACCGCTGAGCCACGCGGCAGCGCCACGCGGCAGCGCCACGCGGCAGCGCGCCCCCTCGCGCCCCTTCGCGCCCCTTCGCAAGATCGCACTCGATCCTGGATCGAGGGGCATCCCGGTGCCGCGAGACCACTACATCCAGGACAACACCGTTGCGTTTGCCGGAACGGCTGTTCGCCAACCGGCACCAGGCACCACCTCGCCGATAATGGAGTTGTGGTGGGCAGCAAAGCGCCCGGAAATGGTCAAAACAGGCACCACAACTCCATGATCGACGGCGTCCAGACTCCCCCTGCTCGGCGATCTTGCACTTTCTGTCGCGACACAACAGGCATTCCACTCGTATTGACCACCGAAACTGCATGATCGGCGCGACCTTCCTCCATTACTACGTGTCGTAGTAGCGTTAGCTACGACAGGGCGTAGTAGGCAGACATGTAGCGAAGCTACGTGTAGGGTGGCTACGACAAGGGAGCCAACGCCTTGGAGGGCTGGTCATGGACACCCTGCTCCTCGCCCGCCTGCAGTTCGCCACCACCACCTCGATCCACTTTCTGTTCGTGGTCGTCACGCTCGGGCTGGTCACCCTGCTGGTCGGCATGCAGACCGCCTGGGTGCTCACCGGCAACCCGAAGTGGGAGCGGCTGACGCGCTACTGGGGTCAGCTCTACGTGATCAACTACGTGCTGGGCATCGCCACCGGGATCGTGATGGAGTTCCAGTTCGGGCTGAACTGGAGTGGCCTGTCGCGCTACGTCGGCAACGTCTTCGGGGCGCCCCTGGCCATCGAGACGCTTGTGGCGTTCTTCCTGGAGTCCACGTTCCTCGGGATGTGGATCTTCGGCTGGCACCGGCTCGGCAAGGGCGTCCACCTCGCGCTGCTCTGGGGCGTGGCGATCACCGCGTACGCCTCGGCGTTCTGGATCATGGTGGCCAACTCGTGGCTTCAGAACCCGGTCGGGTACGAGGTCCGCGACGGGATCGCCCACCTCACCGACTTCGGCGCGCTGCTCACCAACCCCAGCCTCGGCATGGCCTTCGGGCACGTGGTCTCGGCGGCGCTGCTGGTCGGCGCAATGCTGATGGCGGCCGTCAGCGCCGGGCACCTGATCCGGCGTACCGCGGACTTCGCGCTCTTCCGCACCTCGCTACGGATCGGCCTGGTCACCGCGGCACTGGCCATCACGATGGTGCAGGGTTTCGGTTTCGCCCAGTTCGGCCCGGTCGGCTCGGTGCAGCCGACCAAGTTCGGCGGCGACGGCCCGGAGAGCCGGGCCCTGATCGCCGAGTGGACCACGCGGTTCGGCCCCGGCGACTACACACCGCCGGTGCTGGCCAGCGTCGGGCTGGGCTTCATGATCCTGATCGGCTTCACCCTCGGCTGTCTCTGGTTGCTGCTGCCCCTGCTCTTCCGGGACTGGATCATCCGACTGCGATTCCCGCTCTGGTTGATCCTGCTCGCCCTGCCGCTGCCGTTCATCGCGGTGATCCTCGGTTGGATCTCCCGGGAGGTCGGCCGTCAACCCTGGGTGGCGTACGGGCTGCTCCCCACCGAGCAGGCCGTCTCCCCGGTCAGCGCGCCGCTGATGCTCACCTCGCTGATCGGGTTCAGCCTGCTGCTGGGCGCCCTCGCCGTCACCAACTGGGTGCTGCTCGCCCGGCACGCCAGGCGCGGCGCGGCCGACCCGGCGCTCGGCCGCCCATCGACGCCGCCCAGCGAGCCGGCCCACCCCGAACCCGCCCTCCTCTGAGGAGTAGACAGTGGACCTCGCCTGGTACGCCCTGCTCGGCCTCTTCTTTGCCAGCTACCTGGTGCTCGCCGGCTACGACTACGGCGTCGGGCTGCTGCTCGCCCGGGGCGTCGGTCCGGCCGGGCGGCGGGAGGCGCTCACCGCCCTCGGCCCGTTCTTCCTCGGCAACGAGGTCTGGTTGGTGGCCGCCGTGGGCATCCTCTTCGGCGCGTTCCCCCTCCTGGAGGGCGAGTTGCTCGCCGGCTGCTATCCGGTCGTCGTCGGCGCCCTGGTCGGCGTCATCCTGGTCACCGTCGGGGTGCAACTGCGCAGCCGACCCGACGACGAGCGGATCCGGGCCCGCTGGGACCGCGTCGTGGTCATCGGCAGCGCCCTCGCCGCGCTGGGCTGGGGCGCGCTGCTCGCCGCGCTGTTGCAGGGCGTACCCCTCCAGGCCGACGGGCACGTCGCCGGCGTGACACACCTGGCCACCCCGTTCGCGGCCGCCGCCGGGCTGGCCATGGTCACACTGGTCGCGGTGCACGGGGCGACCTTCCTCGCCCTGCGCCTGTCCGCCGAGGCCGCAGCCGTGGTCGGCCGGACGGCCCGCCGGCTGATACCGGTGGCGCTCATCGCGATCGCCCTGGCCACCGTCGTGGGCCTGCTCTCCGCCCGGGTACGCGACGCGGTCCAGCGGCCGGCGGTGGCCGTACTCCTGCCGGTGCTGCTCGTGGCGGCGCTGCTGGCGGCCCGCGCGGCGCTGACGCGGGGGCGACCGGGGTGGGCTCTGGTCGCCACCGGCGCGGCCCTGGCGCTGCCGGTGGTGCTGGTCGGAGCCGCTCTCTGGCCCTACGTGCTGGTGTCCACGACCGACCCGGACGCCTCGCTGCGGGTGGCCGACGCCGCCGCCAGCGCGCCGACACTGCGGCTGCTGGGCTGGGTGGCGCTGCCGCTACTTCCGGCCCTACTAGGCTTCCAGGCGATGTGCTGGTGGGTTTTCCGAGGACGGATCGACGGTAGGGCACCGGTGTACTGGTGAGCCGCCGTCCATTCGACCCGCGTCTGCTGCGCCGGGTCCCTGCGGCCCGGGGCGATCTTGCCGTGCTCGCGCTCCTGGGGGTGCTGGCCGCCGGGTTGATCGTGGCGCAGGCCACCGCGCTCGCGTCGGTGCTGGCCACCGCGATCGACGGCCGACTGGACAGACCGGCGCTGGCCGGCTTCGTGGTCACGGTCGCCGCCCGCTCGGCACTGGTCTGGGCGCAGGGCACGGTCTCGGCCCGGGTCGCCGCCACGGTCAAGGCCACGCTGCGGGCCGACCTGCTCGGCGCTGTGGGCCGGCACGGGCCCGGCTGGGTGGCCGGGCAACGGGCCGGTGAGATCGCCACCCTGGCCGGCCGTGGGTTGGACGCGCTGGACGCGTACTTCACCGGGTACCTGCCGCAGCTGGTGCTCAGCGTGACGGTGCCCCTGGCGGTGCTGGCCCGGGTCGTCTTCGCCGACTGGAGCTCGGCGGTGATCATCGCGCTGACCCTGCCACTGATCCCGGTCTTCGGAGCGCTGCTCGGCTGGCAGGCGCAGGCCGCCACGGAACGGCAGTGGCGGCGGCTCGCGCTGCTCGGCGGGCACTTCCTGGACATGGTGGCCGGGCTGCCCACCCTGCGCGCGTTCGGGCGGGCCCGCGCACAGACCGACGTGGTGCGCCGGATGGCCGACGGTCACCGCGTCGCCACCATGAAGACGCTGCGGATCGCGTTCCTCTCCGCGCTGGTGCTGGAGTTGGTCGCCACCCTCTCGGTGGCGCTGGTCGCGGTGCCGGTCGGCATCCGGTTGCTCGGCGGCGGGCTGGCCCTGCAGACCGCGCTGCTGGTGCTGCTGCTGACCCCGGAGGCGTACCTGCCGCTGCGGGCCGCCGGCAGCCGCTTCCACGCCAGCATGGAGGGGCTGGCCGCACTGGACGAGGCACTGACCGTCTCCGCCGCGCCCGCTCCGCCGCGGGCCGCCGAGGGCGCGTCCACGCCGGACGCGCGGGCCGAGATCCGGTTCGAGGGGGTGACCGTGGAGTACGAGCGGACCACCGCGCTGCGCGACGTGACACTGACCATCCGGCCCGGCGAGCGGATCGCCATCATCGGGCCCAGTGGCGCCGGCAAGAGCACCCTGCTCGGCCTGCTGCTCGGCTTCGTGACGCCGACCGGCGGCCGGATCACCGTGGGCGGGGTCGACCTCGCCACCGCCGACCCGGACGCCTGGCGTCGGCAGCTCGCCTGGGTGCCGCAGCGGGCGCACCTCTTCGCCGCCTCGCTGGCCGACAACATCCGCCTCGGCGCGCCGGACACCACGGCTGGCGCACTCACCGCCGCGGTGCACGACGCCGCCCTGGACGACGTGGTGGCCGGCCTGCCCGACGGCCTGGACACAGTGCTCGGCGAACGCGGCCACGGGCTGTCCAGCGGGCAGCGGCAGCGGGTGGCCCTGGCTCGGGCGTTCCTGCGGGCCGCCCCGGTGGTGCTGCTCGACGAACCCACCGCCCGACTCGACACGGCAGCCGAGGCTGTGGTGCTCGACGCCACCCGTCGCCTGGTCGCCGGGCGGACCGCGCTGCTGGTCGCGCACCGACCGGCGCTACTCGCCGACGCCGACCGGATCCTGCGCATCGAGGACGGTCGGGTCACCGAGTTGACGCCCGAACCGACCGGGAAGACCACCCGATGAACAGGGAACACGGGCCGGCGGCGGTGGCCGACGCGGCACCGGTCGGGCGGGCCGCCGCCGAGCGGGCCGTGCTGCGACTGGCCCGGCCGTACCTGGGCCGCCTGGTCGGAGCCGGGCTGTTGGCGGCCGCCACCGAGTTCGCCGGGCTCGCCCTGATGGCCACGGCCACCTGGCTGCTGATGAGCGCCGCCGGTCAGCCTCCGCTGGATCGCCTCACAGTGGCGATCGTCGCGGTCCGGGCGCTGGCGATCAGCCGGGGCGTGTTCCGCTACACCGAACGGCTCGCCGGGCACGACGCGGTGCTCCGCATGATCACCGACGTGCGGGCCCGGGTCTTCGCCACCCTGGCGGCCCGCCGTGGCACGGCGCACCGCTCCGGGGACGTGCTGAGCCGCCTGGTCTCCGACGTGGAGGCCGTCCAGGACCTGTTGCTGCGGGTGCTGGTGCCCGCTTCGGCGGCGGCAGTGGTCGGTGTGTCGGCGGTCGCCGTGGCGGCGCTGATCTCGCCACCGGCCGCCGGCGCGCTCGCCCTCGGGCTGCTGGTTGCCGGGGTGGCGCTGCCCGCACTGGCCACCGCTGTCACCCGCCGCAGCGCGGCCGAGGTGGCCCCCCTGCGGGGCGCGCTGGCCACCGACGCGATCGACCTCACCCACGGCGCGGCCGACCTGGCCGCCTTCGGGGCGACAGATGTCGTGCTGCGCGCCGCCGAGCAGCGCGCCCACCGGCTGGCCCGGCTGGAACGTCGGCTGGCCGCCACCGGGTTCGCGGTGGACGCGGCCGGGGTGCTGACCGCCGGTGTGACCGCCGCGGCGGTGGTGCTGGTCGCGCTCGCCGCCGACGTGTCGGGGGTGCTGGTGGGCGTCCTGGCCGTCGGCGCGCTGGCCGCCGTCGAGGTGACGCTGGCGCTGGTCACGGCGGCCCGGCAGTGGACGCAGCTGCGGCAGGGCCTGACCCGGGTGGCCGACCTGCTCGACACGGCCCCGCCGACCCCGCCGCCCGCGAACGGCCCAACGGACCTGACCGGCCCGCACGACCTGCGCTTCGTCGACGTGACAGTGCGATACCGGGCCGGCGCTGCCCCCGCCCTGGACGGCGTCAGCCTGTACCTGCCGGCGGGACGCCGGATCGCGGTCGTCGGCCCGAGTGGCGCCGGCAAGAGCACAGTGGCCGCCGTGCTCACCGGCACCGTCCGGCCCGCGTCCGGCCGGGTCACCCTGGACGGTCACGACCTCTCGGCGTACGCCGAGGAGGCGTTGCCCCGCGCGGTCGGCGGGCTGCTGGCCGAGGCGTACGTCTTTCACGCCACGGTGCGGGAGAACCTGCTGCTCGGGCGTGCCGGAGCAGGCGAGGAGGAGCTGACCGCAGCCACCGCCGCCGCCGGCCTCCTGGACTGGGTGCACGCCCAGCCGGCGGGCTGGGACACGCTTGTCGGCGAGGAGGGCGGGCAGCTCTCCGGCGGGCAGCGGCAGCGGCAGGCGCTCGCCCGTGCCCTGCTGGCCGCGCCGCCGGTGCTGGTGCTCGACGAGCCAACCGAAGGTCTGGACCCGGCCGCCGCGGACGCGGTGCTCGCGTCCGCCCTCGCCGCCACCCCCGCCGGGCACTCGGTGCTGCTGATCAGCCACCGGCTCAGCGGGCTGGCCGAGCTGGACGAGATAGTGGTCCTGGACGGCGGCAGGGTGATCCAGCGCGGTCGGCACGCCGAGCTGGTGGCCGCACCGGGCTGGTACCGGGACCAGTGGCTGCTCCAGGCCGCTGCCGAACGGGGTTACCTGGCGCTCGCCCCCTGACCGGCCTCGGGGGCCGACCAGGGTTCTCCCGGACGTCGACCCGTCGGAGTCCGTGGCACTGTGGTGCCATGGCGCGCGCTGAGGATGTGTTGGTCGACGAGCACCTGCGGGATCTGGGCGCTCGGTTGCAGGGGCCGGCGCGACTCAAGTCCGAGCTGCTGACCGAGGCCCGGCACGGGCTGCTGGACGCCGTCGAGGCGTACCGCGAGAGCGGGGTGCCGCCCACCGAGGCGCAGCGCCGGGCGGTGGCCGAGTTCGGCTCGCCGGCGCAGCTGCTCCCCTCCTGGCAGGCCGAGCTGGCGGTGGCCGCCCTGCGTGGGCTCTCCCTGCGGATGCTCGCTGTCGCGGGGGTGGGGGTGGCCGCCGGCGATCTGACCTGGCGTGGGGCGAGCTGGAGCAACGGCCCCCGCCCGCCCGCCGGCTACCTGCTGCTCTCCAACTCGGTCGACTGGATCTGGATGAGCACACTGCTGCTCTCGGTGGCCGGTCTGCTGGTGGTCTGGGCGAGCGCACGGGCACCCCGGCCGGGCCTGGCCCTGGCGCAACGCGCGGTTGGCGCCGGCCTGACCGGCCTGCTGGCTCTCGCCATGCTGACCGGCTGCGCCCTCTTCACCTGGTCCCTCAACCTCTGGGACGCGGCGCTGCACTGGCCCCCGATGATCATCGGGGCGGTGTTGGTGGGCGGCGGATACTTCTCGCTGACCCGCGCGGCGCGCGGCTGGTTGCGGGCCACCGCCCGCTGATCGGCGGCCCGGCCCGAGGGGGTCACACCGCTGCTTGGCGGCCCGGCCCGAGAGGGTCAGGCCGGCGTGGGCGGGCTGCCGGGGTCGAGGAACCGGCCGACGGTCAGTTGGAACTCGCGCCAACCGGCGCGCTCCCCGGCCAGCGCCCGCCGGCCGGAGTCGGTGAGCTGGTACGTCCGCCGTTCCCGGCCGCTGACCGTGCTCCAGGTGCTCGCCACGTGGCCGGCGCGTTCCAGGCGACGGAGCGCCGGATAGATGGTGCCGGTGGGTAGGTCCAGGTTGCCGTCGCTGCGGGCACGCAGCGCCTCGATGATCGCGTAGCCGTGCAGCGCGCCCTGTTCGAGAACGGCGAGCAGCAGAGCGTCGAGATGGCCGTGCAACGCCTGGGCCTTCATGCGTAGCTACGCTACTTGTCGGACGGCCGCTTCGCCAGCGGTGACCACCAGCAGGTCGGACCCGTGCGCCAACCGGCCACCGGGGTGCGGGCATCGGTCACCCAGGGCCGCCGACTAGGGTATGTGCCCAGAGTCACTCGCCGGTCAGAGACCCCGGTGGGTGGGCAACCCGAAGCACACGGAGGTCAGCGTGGCCCGCCAGTCGCCCCAACGGCCCGACGCCGACGAGCCCGAGCTCGACGACACCACCGGCACGGCCGAGCCAGATGAGACCGAGGAGACCGACCGCCCGTCGGCGTCGATCGACCGTTCGCTCTGGGACGAGCTGCGCATCGACCCAGTGGAGATCGCGCTGCCCGCCGGCACCGGCTTCACGCTCCGGGCGTACCGGCCAGCCAGCGCGCTGACCCCGACCGACGTGACCGAGCGCGACCAGGACGACCCGTTCCTCGCCCGCCGCCAGGCGGTCGAGGAGGAAGAGGACGACGAGACCGTCGTCATCCTCGACGAGGAGCTGGCCGAGGAGTTCGCTGCCGAGGACGAGGACGACGAGTCGAAGCGCCGCCGCGGTGACGGCGCCGCCACCGCCGACACCGAAGAGGAGTCGGACGAGGCCGTCACGGACGAGGCGGACGACGAGGAGGTGCCGGTCTTCCTCAGCAACCGGGGCAAGCTGCTGCTGTTCAAGACCCCCGAGTCGCTTGTCAGTTTCATCCGTTCCGGTGCGCCCAACGATCTGTCCCAACTGGACAGCTGGAATGAATTGTCCGAACGGGTGGAGCCGGCAGATATCGCTCCGCTCGACGAGGACACCTATGAGCTGGACCTGGTCGTGGAGAACCTGCGCGGCGGGCACGACACGTGGGATTCGACCCTGCTGATCGAGGCCGGCGAGGCCGCGCGTGACCTCTCGTACGCATTGCGGCTGCCTGCGGTGCTCGACATGCTCTCGGCCGGCTCCAGCCTCGACGACCTGGACGAGGCGCTGCGTGCCACCGCCAACGGCGGGATCGGCGCGTTCATGGGTCGGCGACGGCTGAAGAAGATCGGGGCGCAGACCGCGAGTTTGGGTTGGCGCACCATTGTCGGCAAGATCTCTGCGGTGGTGGACTGGCGCGACTGACCCGTACCGGGGAGCATCAGTTGCTGGCAGAGGAAAGACCTGTCCCGGGAGGAGGACGACGCCGTGGCGCTCGTGCGCGTTTACTGCGGTCTGGCCTCGGCGGATCCGGCTGACCGACCGGCCTCCGCCGGTTCGACGCTGACGTCCGCTGTGGTCGACGACGCAGGCCGTCTGCTGCATGTCTGCGAGATCAGCGATGACGCCGCTGGCTACGCCCAGCTCGTCGCGCTGCTCGTGGAGCGGTCGGGCGGGCCGAGCGGTGCGGCCATCGCCGCCGACAGCGACGACCACACGGTCACCTCGCTGCTGAGCGCGGCGGGGCGACCCCTGGCGATCGCCGACGACGACTCGGTGGACGACTTCGCCGAGCGGTTCGCCGACGACGACTCCCTTGAGGAGATGCAGTCGCCTCCGGCCGAACGACGGGCGGTCGGCCTGGCCCGCGCGTTGCAGGCGGGGGCGCTCTCCGCCGTCACCCTGCCGGCGCCTCGGGACCTCGCCGGCTACAAGCAGGTGCTCTCCGCGCACGCCGCGCTTGCCAGCGGTCGACACTCCGCCGCCGTGGCGCTGCGCGAGGTTCTGCGGGAGCTCTACCCGGCGGCCCTGCGCGCCTACCCGGACCCGGCCGAGCCGGTCTCTCTGGCGGTGCTGGACGCGCTGCCCGAGCCGGGCATGCTCGGCGGCACCGTGGCCCGGGGCCGCGAGGTGTCGGTAGCGGCGGATGCCATCGCCGCGCACCTCGCCGCCGACGGGGTCGCCGACGCCGAGGAGATCAACGAAGCGGTCACCGCCCTGCGGGTCGCCATCTCCGAGACACCCCGACGCGCTGCGGTCAACCGGGCGCTCACGTCCGCGGTGGCCGAGACGGTCCGCCAGGCCGTCGCCTCCGTACGGGCCTGCGACGCCGGGTGTGAGGCGCTGGTCAGCGCGCTCAGCTCACGGGTCAGCACACCGGTCCAGGCGCCGGGCCGCCGGGCCGCTGCCCGCCGCGGCGAGTCCGTCGGCGAACTGACCGGTCTGGCCGGCACCAACGCCGGTCTGGCCGGTAGCAACGCCGGTTTGGCCGGTAGCAACGCCGGCCTGGCCGGCCTCGCCGGCACCAACGCCGGGCTGCGGTCGGTCCGACCCACCCCGGCGGGCGCCGAGCCGGCACCCGCCATCGGGCGGCGCAGCCGTCCCGAGCCGGTCCCGGGTAACGCGCCGCTGGCGTCGCCCCGCCCGCTCGGGCCACCGCCGGTCGCCCCGGCGCCGGTCACGCCACCGCCGGTCGCACCCGCGCCGATGACTCCGGCGGCGATGGCTGCTCCGCCGGCGTCCACGCTGCCCACCCGCAGCGAGCCGCTCCCCAGCCGGATCGACGGCCCGACCAACCGGCCGGTCTCCGCGCCGCCGCCCCCGCCGCCCGGGATCACCCCGATCGCGCCGGCACAGCGCGGCATGGTGCCCCCGGCCGAGGCCGGCGAGCCGTTCCGGCCGACGCTGACCACCGCCGCGATCAACAACGCGCGGGCCGAACGGCAGCGTACGGTCATTCCGCCCCGCCCCAAGACCAACGGTGAGCCCCGGCCGAGCCACCAGCAACGCCCGGTCGACGAGCCGCCCACCGGCGGGTTCAGCGCCACCGATCTCAGCATTCCGGTGCCGACCCCCCGACCCGGGCAGGAGTCCGCACCACCCGGCTCCCGTGCCAACTGGCCGCTGGTCAACAACCCGGAGGACCCGTCCGACAGCTCACCGAACAACCCGGTGGCCTACTCGTACGGCAGCCGCGGTGTCGACGCCCCGACCGATCCAGGCCGGGCCGACGGTCGGGCCGACGGTCGGGTCACCCCGCCCTGGTTGGCGGACGACCTGCCACCGGAGCCACCGATGCTGCGGCTCGTGGAGCCGCCGCCCCTGGCCGACCGGGCGCTGCGCGAGGGGCTCAACCCTCCCACGGACCAGCACCTGGAGACGCCCCCGCTGCGCCTGGTCGACCGCGAGCAGGCCGCTCGTAACGGTCGGGCTGCCGCCCGCACCGAGCGCGCCGAGCACCGGCCGCCGCCCCCGGTGGAGCACCGGCCGCCGCCGATGGAACACCGGCCGCCGCCGGTCGCCGACGAGGGCGACGGCGATCTGCTGATCTTCGCGCAGGCCAAGTCCGCCTGGTTCGTCGGGCAGCCCGAGGAGTCCGACCTGGACTGGTCGACCACGGCCGACACCGGCTGGCAGGCCGCCGAGCAGGCGGCTCGCCCGGCGGTGGGCGCCGAGACCAACGCCGGGCTGCCGAAGCGCGTGCCGCAGGCCAACCTGGTGCCGGGTTCCCCGATACGCGAGGAGCGCCCATTGCGGATAGTGCGTGATGCGGCAAGCCTCGCGGAGAACACGACAGGCTACTTCCGCGGCTGGCGTCGCGGGCAGGAGATCGGCGGTTTCGCGGTGGGTGGTCGGCCCGGTCGCGAGGCGGCCGGCGGCTGGGACTTCAGCCGCGACCACGGGGACCGCGACGACGACCGGGAGTACGAGTACCGCTCGGCGGGCTACCAGTCCTGACCCCTCTTCACACGCGAGAGCGCCCTCAGCCGGTTGGCTGGGGGCGCTCTCGCGTCGGCGGGTCGATCCCGGGTACGCAGAAGCCGCCTCCGAGGACCGTGGGTTGGCTTGTACCCCCGGGTAGGGGCTGACAGCTTCCAGGACGTCAGGAGGCGGCTAGGCGGCGCACCGGCCCGTCTGGCGACGGGCCAGCGCGGAGGACTGACCGGGGCGGCTGGCAACGCCCGGTGGCGGCCGGAGCCACCACCGGGGCGTGCAGCGCCGCGATCAGGCCGGGGCGACGGCGCGCGTACGGCGCATGGTCAGCACGTACTCGACCAGCGAGATCAGCACGTGCTTCGTCGACTCCCGGTTACGGGCGTCGCAGGCCACCACCGGCACGTCGCTCGAGATCGCCAAGGCGTCCCGGACGTCCTGCGGGTCGTGGTACTGCATCCCGTCGAAGCAGTTGATCGCCACCAGGTACGGCAGGCGTCGGTGCTCGAAGAAGTCGATCGCCGCGAAGCAGTCGGCCAGCCGGCGAGTGTCCACCAGCACGACCGCACCGATCGCACCCCGCACCAGTTCGTCCCACATGAACCAGAAACGGGTCTGACCCGGCGTACCGAACAGGTACAGGATCAGGTCACGGTCGATCGAGATCCGGCCGAAGTCCATGGCCACCGTGGTCGTCGTCTTTCCCGGCACCTGCCGGGTGTCGTCGACGCCCACGCCAGCGGAGGTCATGATGGCCTCGGTGGTCAGCGGCGTGATCTCCGAGACCGAGCCGACCAGCGTCGTCTTACCGACGCCGAATCCACCGGCGATAACGATCTTCGCCGACGTCACGCGGCCGCTCGGGTTCGGCGGGCGGTGCGACATGTCAGAGCCTGCGAAGTCCACTCAGCACCCTCTCCAGCAGTTCAGTGCCCACCGCGTCGTCGGAGTCGTCCAAAATGGTCGGCTCGTGGACCGCGACCAGGCCGTCCGTCGCCATGTCGGCGATGAGCACCCGGGCCACACCGAGCGGGAGCTGCATCCGCGCCGCGATCTCTGCGAGCGATTGCACGCGTCCGTCACACAGCGCGGCGATGTACTGGTGTTCGCGGCCACCACCGTTGCCATTGGCAGCGGTACGGCCGCGCACCGTCGTCTCGACGAGCGCCTCCAGCGCGATGTCGAGCCGGGGACGGGTGCGACCACGGGTCACGGCGTATGGACGGACCAACGCTCCGGTCGGTTCGTCACGATCGGCCATCTCGCCGCTCACCTCCTTCGCACCCGTTACCGGCTCCCACCGGTGAAACCCGTCGTTGTCGTTGTTGCGGTCGCGCCGACCTCACGATCGGCGAAACGTCAGCCCAGCATGCCCGCAGCCGCACGCGGCTGCGGGGTCAGTGCGTCGCCCACCCGGTCGACCAGCAGCGCCATCTCGTAGCCAACCTGGCCCACGTCGGAGCTGCGGGCTGCCAGCACGGCGAAGGACGAGCCGTCCGAGATGGACATCAGGAACAGGAAGCCATTGTCCATCTCCACGACGGTCTGCAACACCGCGCCTCCCTCGAAGCAGCGGGCCGCCCCCTGGGTCAGGCTGACCAGACCCGATGAGATCGCGGCGAGCTGGTCTGCCCGGTCACGCGGCAGATCCCGTGACGACGCGAGGAGTAGGCCGTCCGCCGATACGGCGACCGCATGCGCGACGCCGGGCACCCGGTCGGCGAAGTTGGCAAGCAGCCAACCAAGATCCTGCGTAGTTGTCATCCTTCTTGCTCCTTCTGCCCGCTCCCGGCCACCGGGCCTGAGCCAGACTGCGAGGATTGCCCTCCCGGAGTTGCCTCCGGGCTGGTCGGGTTGTCCGAGGTGCTACGCCCTCGCTGCACGCCCCGGTGGTAGGCGGAGAGCAGGCCACGGACCGCCTCCGGGGAGCGCCGCTGGACCGAGGTGGTGGGCTTCTCCACCGCGCCGGGCACCAGCTGCGCCATCGGCTTGCGTTTCGGCAGACCGGTCGTGGTGGTCTCGCTCACCGGCGTCGCGCCGGCCGCCGCGGAGGCAGCACGCCAGCCGTCGTCGGCGGCGGTCTGCCAGCCGTTGCTCTGCGGTTGGGGCCTGCGGTTCGGCAGGCTCTCGGCGAGGCTGGGGCGGGTGCCCTCGTTCGCTGTGGAGCCGTTGTCCCGCGGCGCTCCTCCGACCGTCGGAGTGTCTGCCATCGGTGTGTTACCTGTCGTCCCGGGTGGTGTCTTGTGGACTGCCCGACCGGTGGCCTCGACCGTGGCGAACTGCTGGGTCGCGGAGTCGCCGTTCGTCGCTGGCTGGCCGCCGGCCGCGGTCTCCTCGGAGCCGGGGCGACGGGTACGGAACCAGGCCGACTCGAGCTCCCGGAAGATCGGCAGCTCCATCGTCTCGTCCGCGTACCGCTGACGGTTCTGTGCCTGCGGCTGCTGCGGCGTCGGCCGAGTCTGCGGGGCCGGAGCCGGAGCCGGGGTCGGCGCCGGAGGCTGGGCTGCGGCCGGCTGCTCGCCGGGTCGCGGCACACGCGGCAGCTCCGTCGTCATGTCCAGCGCAGCGGCGAGCCGCTCGGGCACCGGTGGGGTGGCCGTGTCCCGGTCGCTACCCGGCACTGGCGGCCAGGCCGGCGGTGCCGGGGCACTGGCTGCCTGCGCAGGCGGTGCGGATCGGGGCGCGAAGCCACTGAACGACTGACCGGAGGCGGGCGGCGCCGAGTACGGCTGGTTCGAGTACGGCTGACCGGACGCCGGCGAGGCCGAGACCGGCGACGCCGACACCGGCGGACCGGCGTACGGCTGCCCGGACGCCGGAGCGGCGGACACCGGTGCGCCGCCGTACGGCGCACCCGAGTAGGGCTGCCCCGAGTAGGGCTGCCCCGAGTAGGGCTGCCCGGAGGCTGGCGAGGCGGAGACCGGCGCGCCGGAGTAGGGCTGCGCGGAGACCGGCGGCGCTGAGTACGGGCGCGCCTCGGGGCTGCTCGGCAGTTGACGCGGAATGGACGGCTGCTGGCCGGTGGCCGGGGTCTCGTCGCCGGCCCGGCGCTGCGGCAGCGGGTCGGTCCCCGGGCCGTTCGCCGAGCGGGGGGTGAACCCGTCGCCGCCGTTCGTTTCGGCCGCGCCGGTCAGGTCGGACCAGGCCGGCATCGAGCGGTACGCGCCGCCGTTGGCGGGGGTGCCGGCACCGTTTCGCGAAGCGGGGTCGAACGGACGACCGCCCAGGGTGACCTGGTTACCGGACTCGCTCGGGCGGGGGCCGTTGCCCAGCGCGGGCAGCGCGCCGAAGACCGGCGCGGGCCCACCGGACTGCGGACCACCGAACTGGGGAGCACCGGACTGCGGACCACCGGACTGCGGACCACCGAACTGGTGAGTACCGGCCGCCGGCAGCGCCGGAGGCTGCTGCACCCGACCGGACAGCGCCCGGGGCACCAGCACCGAGGTGGGCAGGCTCACTTCGGCGACCGTGCCGCGATCGCTGCCGGGGCGCAGCTCGACCCGGACACCGTGCCGCGACGCCAGCCGGGCGACCACGACCAGGCCCATCATCCGGGACACGGCCACGTCCACCTGGGGCGGCGTCGCGAGCCGCTCGTTGAGGTCGTGCAGCTGGTCGGCGCTGATGCCGATGCCGCGGTCCTCGACGTACAGCGAGGAGCGGTCGCCGACTCGGCGAGCCTCGACCATGACCTGCGAGTCGGGCGGTGAGAACGCGGTGGCGTTGTCGAACAGCTCCGCGACCAGGTGCACCAGGTCGTTGACCGCGTGCGCGGCGACCTCGATGTCGCGGTCGATGACACCGAAGTCGATCCGGGTGTAGTGCTCGACCTCGGACTGCGCGGCGCGCAGCACGTCGATGAGGGCGGCCGGCTCACGCTGCACACGGGTGGAGTCGGCACCGGCGAGCACCAGCAGGTTCTCGTCGTTACGGCGCATCCGGGTGGCCAGGTGGTCGAGCTGGAACAGCTCGGCCAGCCGGTCCGGGTCCTCCTCGCCGCGCTCGAGCCGGTCGAGGTGCCCGATGAGGCGGTCGACCAGGATCTGGGAACGGCGGGCCAGGTTGACGAACATGGTCGCGACGGAGGCACGCAGTGCTGCCTGCTCGGCGGCCGTGCGAACGGCTTCCAGGTGGACGGCGTTGAACGCCTCGGTCACCTGGCCGAACTCGTCCTTGCTCCGCACCGGCAGCGGTTCGGCGATCTGGTTGGCCAGCTGCACCGGGGAGAGCTGCCCGACGACCTGCGGGTCGCGCAGACGGGCCACCGCCTGTGGCAGGCCGTACTGGGCCACGGAGAGCGCACCCTGCCGCAGCTCACGGAGTGAGCGGGCCATCGAGCGGGCCACCAGGTAGGCGAAGAGGATGGCCAGCAGCAGCATGCTGAGCAGCAGGCCGGTCTCCAGGAAGACCTGGCGCTGGACGTCCGAGCGGAGGGTGTCGGCCTGGTCGACCACTTCACTGTCGAGCTTCACTTCGACGGTGCGGATCAGCTTGGCGTTGGCCGTCATGGCGGCTTCCCACTGGTCCGGGCCGAACGGCGCACCGCGCATGTCACCTGTGGTGTTGCCGTCGATCCAGCCGGTGTAGTTCTGTGCCTGCCGGCGGTCGCCGCCCGCGACAGTCTGGTCGTGGAACTTCGCGTCGTCCGGGGTGGCGACGGCCTTGAAGCTCTGCAGGGCCTGCTGCTGGCCGGTGTCACTGGCGACGTAGTCCCTGCGCAGAGCCGGGGTCAGGCGCTGTCGGCCCTGAACGCCCAGCGCGCGGTGCACGACGACCCGGCGTACGGCCAGGAACTCCTTCTCCCGGGCGACCGCCGCGGCGGCGCGCATCCGGTCGCTCAGTTGGTTGTCACCGGCGAGCTGCGTGGACGAGTCGCGGATGGCGAGCAGGTCGCTGATCAGACCCTCGTACGCCTGCACGGTCTCGGTGAGCGCGAGCTTTCCGTTGAACACCTGGCTGCGGACGCCCGACAGGTCCTGCAGGTTCTGGTCGATGCTGTCGAGCAGACCCTCCAGGCTGCTCGGCAGGTCCTCGACCTCGGCCCGCTGCTGCCGGTAGGGGGCCGCGTCCTGATCCACCCGGGAGTTCACCCGGTTGTAGGCCTCCTGGTACTGCGCCGTCGGCTGCGTCCCGTTCGCGCCCAGCAGCAGCACGGCGGCGGTCCGCTCGTCCTGCAGGCTGTCGACCAGGTCACCTGAATAGCTCGACAGGTTCGCCAGATCGCCAGCTCGGTTGGCATTGTTGAGCGTCTCCACGTGGTCGACGAGACCACTGGTGCCCACCACGACCGTGGCGATGGTCGGCACGATCATGATGAGACCGAGCTTGGACCAGATCGGCATGTCCTGGAGCCGACTGGCCGGCCGGCCCAGCCGCGACAGGAAGGAGCCCGCCGTCTTTGGCCGTTTGCTCACGTCACCGCCCTCGCGATTACAGCTTGAACGCGTTGCCCCGGGCAACGCCCAGCGACCGACCCGGCGGGTCGGACCCCCGAGATTCCATCACGCCGGTGGACAAGAAGAAAGCCCAGGTTGTCCCCAACCGAAGGTGTGATGAGATGTTGATGCGATTTGATAGCAGTCTGTCTGGCCGGAGTAACTGAAGGTAATGGAACATCCGCACCGAGTTGTCCTACTGGCCGGCCCATCTGGGTCCGGAAAGTCGTACATAGCGCAGCAAACCGGGTTGCCGGTGCTCTGCTTGGACGACTTCTATAAAGACGGCGATGACCCTACGTTGCCCAGACGAAACGGGCAGGTGGATTGGGAATCACCGCAGTCCTGGGATGCCCCCACTGCGGTCGAAATCATTGCCCGACTTGCCCGCGAAGGTCGGGCCGATGTGCCGGTTTATGCGATCGGCGCGGATCGACGGGTAGCCACCCGGCCATTTGATGTCGCCGGATCGCCACTTTTCGTGGCCGAAGGGATCTTCGCCGCCGAGATCGTGGAGGAGTGCCGTCGCCGTGGCCTGCTCGCCGGGGCGTACGCGCTGCGCCGTCCGCGCGGGGCGACCTTCCTGCGCCGACTCGCCCGTGACCTGTCCGAACAGCGCAAGGCGCCCCGGGTGCTGATTCGGCGCGGGGTGGCGCTCCTGCGGGCCGAACCCGCGGTGCTACGTCGGCAGATGGGCCTGGGCGCGGAGGCGGCCAGGGCCCGGGAGGTGCTGCGCCGGGTGGCCGGCCTGCTCTCCGGCCACCCACACGGCTGAGCTCAGGCCAGCAACTTCGCGTACGCCGGCTTGATCACCTCATCGATGATCCGCAGCCGCTCGTCGAACGGGATGAAGGCGCTCTTCATCGCGTTGATGGTGAACCACTGCAACTCCTTCCAGCCGTAGCCGAACGTCTCCACCAGCAGCGACATCTCCCGCGACATCGAGGTGCCGCTCATCAGCCGGTTGTCGGTGTTGACCGTCGCCCGGAAGCGCAGGTCCCGCAGCAGGCCGATCGGGTGGTCCGCGATCGAGGCCACCGCGCCGGTCTGCACGTTCGACGAGGGGCACAGCTCCAGCGGGATCCGCTTGTCCCGGACGTACGCGGCCAGCCGGCCGAGCGAGCCGTCGGGGGCGATGTCGTCGACGATCCGCACCCCGTGGCCGAGCCGGTCCGCTCCGCACCACTGGATCGCCTGCCAGATCGACGGCAGACCGAACGCCTCGCCGGCGTGGATGGTGAAGTGGAAGTTCTCCCGCTGGAGGTACTCGAAGGCGTCCAGGTGCCGGGTGGGCGGGAAGCCCGCCTCGGCGCCGGCGATGTCGAAGCCGACCACCCCGACGTCCCGGTGCCGTACGGCCAGCTCCGCGATCTCCTGCGAGCGGGCGGCGTGCCGCATCGCGGTCAGCAGGGTGCCCACCCGGATGCTCAGGCCCGCCTCGACCGCCTGGGCGGTGCCCTCGGCGAACCCGGCCAGCACCGCCTCGACCACCTCGTCCAGGCTCAGGTCCCGTTCCAGGTGCTGCTCCGGGGCGAAGCGCACCTCCGCGTAGACCACTCCGTCGGCGGCCAGGTCCAGGGCGCACTCACGGGCCACCCGACGCAGCGCGGGCGCGGTCTGCATGACCGCCACGGTGTGCGCGAACGTCTCGAGGTAGCGCTCCAGCGAGCCGGAGTCCGCCGCGTCCGCGAACCAGCGTCCGAGCGCTTCCGGATCGGTGGTGGGCAGCTCGTGGCCCACCTCGGCGGCCAGGTCGACGATCGTCGCCGGCCGCAGACCGCCGTCGAGGTGGTCGTGCAGCAGCGCCTTCGGGACCTTGACAATGTCCTCGTACCGGATAGTTGCGACCATGCTCAGACCCTAGTCAGCGGCCTGGGCGCACCTGTACGGGACCGGCCGGGCGTCACGGCCGCCAGCCGTACACCCGGTGCACGTCGAGGCGGATCACGAGCCGTCCGTCGGCAACCATGGCGGAGCGGTAGTCCGCCCAGTCCGGGTGGTCGCCACGAATTCGGCGGTAGACCTCGACCAGTTCGTCGACCGTCTCGTCGGTGGTGGCCACGGCCGGCTCGCTGAGGGTCACGGTCCCCTCCGCGACCGCGTACGCGCCGCCGTCCGGGGTGGTCACGTAGAAGCTGGCCCGGGGATCGCGGCGCAGGTTGCGCACCTTCGCCCGGTCCCCGGTCGTGGAGCAGCGGATCAACCCCGGCTCGGCCAGGTAGTCGAGGTTGGACAGCTGGGGCCGCCCGTCCCGGCGCACTGTGACCAGCACCCCGCGCCCCCGCTGACCGAACAGCTCCCACAGCTGGTTTGTTGACATGTCATCGAACGTAGGGGGCTTTCGATGACATGTCAACAAGATGGCTAGACTGGGAACATGGACGCACCCCGGTGGCTGGACGCGCGGGAGGACCGCGCCTGGCGCGGCTACCGCCGGATGCGTCGCCTGCTCGACCTGGAACTGGCCCGGGAGCTGACCCACGACGCCGGCCTCTCCGAGCCGGACTACGACGTGTTGTCCGACCTCTCCGAGACACCCCAGGGGCGCCTGCGCCTCAGCGAGCTGGCAAACAGGATGCTGTGGTCACGTAGCCGGCTCTCCCACCACCTGAGCCGGATGCAACAGCGTGGCCTGGTGACCCGCGAGGAGTGCGCCGACGATGCCCGCGGCTCGATCGTCGTGCTCACCCCGGCGGGCCGGCAGGCCATCGAGTCCGCCGCACCCGGTCATGTGGCCGCCGTCCGCCGGCACCTGATCGACCTGCTCACCCCCGCGGAGGTCGACGCCCTCGGCGCGCTCACGCACCGGGTGGTCGACCATCTCGCCGACCCGGGCCCGCGGGCCACCCGGCCGCAGCCCGCAGCGGAGGCCTGACGTGGACCCCCGCATCCTCGACCGACTGCGCTGCCCGGTCTGCGGCGAGCCGCTGACCGAGGCGACCGCCGGCACCACAAGTGCGCTGCGCTGCCTGCGCCGGCACAGCTTCGACATCGCCCGGCAGGGCTACGTCAACCTCCTCACCGGTCGAGCGCCGCACGTCGGTGACACCGCCGAGATGGTCGCCGCCCGCGCCGACTTCCAAGCCGCCGGCCACTACGACGTCATCTCCGCCGCCCTCGTCGACGCCGCGACGGAAGCCGTCGGCCGGCTCCGCGCGACGCCGACGCCCCACTTCGGGGCGTACCCCCTGGTGGTGGATGCCGGCGCCGGCACCGGCCGGTACCTCGGCGCGGTGCTGGCGGCGCTGCCGGACGCCGTGGGTCTGGCCCTGGACGTGTCCAAGCCGGCGCTGCGCCGCGCGGCCCGCGCGCATCCCCGGGCCGCCGCCGCGCTCGCCGACACCTGGCAGCGGCTGCCGCTCGCGGACGCCTCGACCGCCGTGCTGCTGAACGTCTTCGCCCCGCGAAACGGCACCGAGTTCCACCGGGTGCTCGATCCGACCGGGACGCTGTTGGTGGTCACGCCCGACACCGACCACCTCGCCGAGTTGGTGGATGCCCTCGACCTGCTGCGGGTGGACCCCGACAAGGCCGACCGGGTGGCCGACAGCCTGGGCGGGCACTTCACGCTGGTCAGTTCGGCCGGGCACCGGGCGGAGCTGGCGCTGACCCGGCCGGAGGTCGCCACAGTGGTCGGGATGGGCCCCAGCGCCTGGCACACCGACCCGGTCGCGCTCGCCGCCCGGCTGGCGGCCCTGCCCGAGCCGGTCCGGGTGACTGTGGCGGTCCGGGTGGACGCGTACCGGCCCCGCTGACCTCAGGTGGAGAGGTCGACCTCTTCCCAACCGGGCGGCTCGTCGTGGTACGGCCCGCGCAGGATCACCGCCCACTCCAGCGCCCAACGCCGCTGCCCGATCGCGTTCGCGTCGACCAGACCCGGCGCCCGTCGGCCACCGCGCTCGGTCTCCAGGTACGCCCAGTCCAGGCAGTAGTGCAGGTCGAGCAGGGCGGCCGCGTCGGCCGGGTGCTGAGGCGCCGTGAGGATCCGGGAGCGCCAGTGCGGGAAGGTCTCCCCCTCGGCGATGTGCGGCAGCCGCTCGACCAGCCGCTCGTCGACGGCCAGCGTCGGGTCGAGCTGCTTGCTCAGCCCGAGCACCCAGGCCAGCGCGAAGAGCGCGTCGTGGTGCAGCACGAACGACCTGTGGTCGCCCTTGCCACCCATCACGAACTGCCACTCCGGCGGGGTGACCATGTCGACCAGGTGCGAGCCGAGCAGCCAGCTCATCGCCGCCTGCGGGGGCATCCCGAAGCAGCGGGCCAGGATCAGGTGCAGCACCGCGATCCGCGCCTCGATCTCCGCGGTCGGGCGCAGGTCGATCTGGTCACCCGGCTCCCAGACGAGGGGAAACTGGGCCGGCGGCAACGGCAGGCCGAGCCGGGACAGCTCGTCCAGGCTCGCCTCGCGCACCTCACGTGGATCGGGGGCAGCAACGGTCACGGCGGATCTTCCTGTCTGCTCGCGCCGGCGCAAGGCCGGTTGTCCCCCCTTGGCCTGCGACAATAGCGCTCCCAGGTGACCGGCACCACGCCAGGGCGACGCCGGATCGATCAGCCGATGCGTTCGATGACCAACGACGTCGCCGCCGGGGCCGTCGGCGCGATCCGCACCGCGTTCGCGGCCTCGGCCAGCGCGGCCGGAATCCGCGTCGCGTCCTCGGCACGCAGCTCGTAGAGCGGGTCACCGGCCCGCACCTCGTCACCCGGCCGCCTGTGCAACACCACACCGGCCGGCACGCTGACCGGGTCCTCCTTGCGCGCCCGACCCGCGCCGAGCCGCCACGCCGCAACCCCCATGGCGTACGCGTCGACGGCCGCGACGTACCCGTCCCGCTCGGCGCGGACCACCTCCACCTCGGCGGCCGTCGGCATCGGCGCGTCCGGGTCGCCGCCCTGCGCCCGGATCATCGCCCGCCAGGAGTCCATGGCCCGGCCGTCGCGCAGCGCCGCCGCCGGATCGGCGTCCGGCAGACCGGCGGCGTCGAGCATCTCCCGGGCCAGCGCGAGGGTCAGCTCCACCACGTCGGCAGGTCCACCACCGGCCAGCACCTCGACCGACTCGGTCACCTCGACCGCGTTGCCGATCGCCAGGCCGAGCGGAGTGGACATGTCGGTGAGCAGGGCGACCGTCCGCACACCGTGCGCGCCGCCCAGCTCGACCATGGTGCGCGCCAACTCGCGGGCCTGGTCGACGGACTTCATGAAGGCGCCCGAGCCGACCTTGACGTCGAGGACCAGCGCCCCGGTGCCCTCGGCGATCTTCTTGCTCATGATCGAGCTGGCGATCAGCGGGATCGCCTCCACGGTGCCGGTCACGTCGCGCAACGCGTACAGCTTGCGGTCGGCGGGGGCGAGCCCGGCACCGGCCGCGCAGATCACCGCACCGACCTCGTCCAGCTGGGCGATGAACTCGTCGTTGCTCACCGTGGCCCGCCAGCCCGGGATGGACTCCAACTTGTCCAGCGTGCCGCCGGTGTGCCCGAGACCCCGGCCGCTCAGCTGCGGTACTGCCGCGCCACACGCCGCCACCAGTGGGGTGAGCGGCAGAGTGATCTTGTCGCCGACGCCGCCGGTGGAGTGCTTGTCGACAGTCGGCCGGCGTACCGCCGACAGGTCCAACCGCTCACCGCTGGCGATCATCGCGGCGGTCCACCGGGCGATCTCCGGCCCGGTCATGCCGTTGAGCAGGATCGCCATCGCCAGAGCGGACATCTGCTCGTCGGCGACAACCCCCCGGGTGTACGCGTCGACCACCCAGTCGATCTGCGCGTCCGACAGCACACCCCCGTCCCGCTTCACCCGAATAACGTCAACCGCAGCAAACCCACTCATCAATTGATCTTTCTTAGTCGTGTGCAGATCCCGACCCACGGACAGCGAGCACCGAGGGATTGGGCCGACCGTGCCCGGCGGAGGGATCAAGCCTGACCGCCCGGAGCCGGGCACGGTCGGCCCAATCCCCACAGCTCAACCCCATCGCACCGGGATCTCAGCCGGCGGCTCACCCTCGCCGGCCCAGAAGATGGTGCCGGTCGCGTCGACCACCACCACACGGGGAGTCCGGGCCAGGCCCCAGGTGATCGCCTCGGCCGGGTCGTCCCAGCTCGGCGCCTCCTCCAGCACCCCGGTCTCGGCGCCGGCGTCGTCCCCGGCCGACCGCTCCCAGTACGCCGTCCAGACCTGCTGGCCGGCGGACATGTCCGGGTGGACGAAGACGGTGCCCCGCCCGCGCCAGGCGGCGAGCCGTTCCGGGACCACCGGCACCGGCGTCTCCCCGGTGACTGCCTCCAGGTCCTCCACGCCGAAAGCGTGTGGCAGCAGCTCGGCCATCCGCAGTGGCCGGGTCTTGCTCTCGATCAGGCACTCCGGCCCGCCGTTCTCCCAGAGCAGCTGCCGGCAGCGACCACACGGCATCAACGGCTCACCGGTGGCGTCGACGCAGGACAACGCGACGAGTCGGCCTCCGCCGGTGGCGTGGAGGCTGGAGACCACCCCGCACTCGGCGCACAGCGTCACCCCGTACGCGGCGTTCTCCACGTTGCAGCCGACCACCACACGGCCGTCGTCGACCAGCGCGGCCGCGCCGACCGGAAACGTCGAGTACGGCGCGTACGCGTGCCGCATCGCCTCGGTGGCGGCGGCACGCAGCCGCGCCCAGTCAATGTCGGTCATGCCACCATTCTGCCCAAGGAGCCCAGGTCAGAAGCGGGCAGGGCCGGGTACACAGGCACCCTTCGGAGACTCGGCCGCGCCACCGCACCCGCTCCGGTGATCAGGTGATGAAAAGTAGGTCAGAGACGCCCTCTGACACCTACTTTTCATCACTTGATCATGGGAGCGGACACGTGTCACTGCGGCGATCGGTGCACTTCCGCGACCTTCTACCCTCACCGGTCGCCGGTGATCGGCCTGCGGAACGGACTCCAACCCCCGAAGCGGGCGAACAGGTCGCGCGGGCTGGGGCCGTAGCCGACAACCTGCCCGCCGTCGTGCTCGTGCGCGACAGCAAGGACCGCGATGGCGGCGTCCTTCAGTTCAACCCACAGACGTGGCGGTCGTTCGTCGACCTGGCCAAGCAGATCGGGCCGCTCGGCTGACCCTGCAACGACAGCAGCGGACGCTCGCCGCTGGCCTTCATTGCGTCTGCACAGCTGTTTCGCGATGCGCCACGTCTGGGCGTACTCCTGGGAGGGTCTGGATGGGCGCGGGGCGCGCCCGGCGGGGAGGCCCGCCGGGGCGCGCCTGCGGGCGTCAGCCCTTGATGTAGGGCTTGCCGTCGGCGGCCGGTGCCCGGACCCGGCCGACCAGCCCGGCGACGGCCAGGATGGTCGCCAGGTACGGCAGCATGGCCAGGAACTGGCTGGGGATCGAGCTGCTGATCGCGCCCAGGTAGGTGGCGAGCTGGTCGGCGAAACCGAAGAAGAGCGCGGCGAGCAACGCGCCTGTCGGGTTCCACCGGCCGAAGATCAGCGCGGCCAGTGCGATGAAGCCCTTACCGCCGATCATGTTCTTGGTGAACGAGTAGAGCGCCAGCGTGTAGGACGCCCCGCCGATGCCGGCGACCACGCCGGCCAGCAGCACGTTGCGGTAGCGCACCCGCAGCACCTTGACGCCGAGCGTGTCGGCGGCGATCGGGTGTTCGCCGACCGAGCGGGTGCGCAGCCCCCACCGGGTGCGGAACAGCCCGATGTGGATCACCAGCACCAGGAGCAGCCCGACGTAGAGGAAGATGTTGCCGCGGAACAACGCCGGTCCGAGCACCGGGATGTCCTTCAGCAACGGGATCTCCCAGTTGCTGAAGCGGGGAGCGCTGTTGTACTTCGCGGCGTCGGTCTGCATCAACCGCTCGTAGAGGAAGCCGGTGACGCCGACCGCCAGCAGGTTCAGCACGATGCCCATGACGACCTGGTCGACCAGGTAGCGGATGGCGAAGACGGCCAGCAGCAGCGAGATGAACGCGCCACCGAGGGCGGCGGCGACCAGGCCCACCCAGACGCTGCCGGAGAGGCTGCCGAACAGGGCACCGCTGAACGCGCCCATCAGCAGTTGGCCCTCGATGGCCACGTTGACCACGCCGGAGCGTTCGCAGAGCACCCCGGCGAGCGCGCCGAAGATCAGCGGCAGGGCCAGGATGAACGTGCCCCGGATGATGTTGACGAGTGGCATGAAGTTCTGCCCGGCCGGCGCGGCGGAGACCTGCCAGCAGAGGAACGACAGCACGAAACCGACGAGCCCGACGCCGAGAACGGGAAGGAACCACCGCTTCGGCACACCGGCGAGCAGCGCCGCGCCGGCGGCGATCGTGATGATCCCGAACAGGATCGCCCCGATCGTGCCGTTGATCTCCAGTGCGGCGCCGGCCGCGTCGTCGCTGAGCGTGAACCGGGCCTGCTGGTCGGTGGCGAGCGCGCCGAAGAGCACAGCGGACAGCAGACCGAGCCCCAGCAGCGTGAGGCCGACCTTTCGGCTACGGGTCCAGAAGCCCTCGTCGACGGGGGCGACGGCGATGTCGGGGACAGCCATGGTGGACATGAGTTACCAGCCCTTCGCCAGGCTCGTCTGCAACCGGGCGGCGCGTGCGGCCCGGAGCTGGAAGATCGCCTTCACCAGGGCCGGCGCGGCGATGAAGATGACGATCAGCGCCTGGAGCACGGTCACCAACTCCAGCGAGATCCCGGAGTACGACTGCATCCGGTTACCACCGGCCTGCAGCGCCCCGAACAGCAGCGCGGCGAGCAACACCCCCCAGGGCTTCACCCGCCCCAGCAGTGCCACCAGGATGCCGTCGAAGCCGATCTGCGCGACCACCAGCGGGGTCAACGCGCTGGCGGTGGAGCCGAGCACCATGTTCGAGCCGCCGAGGCCCGCCAGGATGCCGGCGAAGACCATGATCAGGATGTACGTCCGGGTGACGCTGATGCCTGCGGTCCGGGCGGCGTCCGGGTTGGCGCCGACCGCGCGCAGCTCGAAGCCGAGCGTCGAGCGGTTGAGCAACCAGGCGACCGCCCAGGTAGCCAGCACGGCGAGGAGGATGCCGGCGTGCACCCGCAGGTTGTCGCCGAGCAGTCGGGGCAGCTGGGCGGAGGTGTCCACCGCCTTGCTGATCGCGTCGGTGCGGGTCGGGTCCTGCACGCCGTTCTGCACGATCAACCAGGTGAGGAAGTACGTGGCGACGTAGTTGAGCATGATCGTGTTGATCACCTCGTGCGCGCCGGCACGGGCCTTGAGGATGCCGGGGATGAAACCCCAGATCGCTCCACCCAGCGCGCCGGCCAGCACCGCCACCAACAGGTGCAGGCCGGGCGGCAACGGCAGCAGGAAACCGGCCAGCGCCGCCATGATGACGCCGATGGTGGCCTGCCCCTGGGCGCCGATGTTGAACAGGCCGCCACGGAAGGCCAGCGCCACCGACAGACCGGTGAAGACCAACGGCGCCGCGTAGGTCAGCGTCTCCGAGATCGGCGCGAGCACGGCCTGCCAGCCGTTGGCGCCGTCCAACCAGCCGGAGAACGCCTCGGGGTCGAAGATCGAGCCCTTGAACAGGTTCGCGTACGCCTCGCTGACGAGCGTCCAGCTGGAGTTGATCGCGTCGGACGGGCGGGAGGTGATGTACGAGTAGGTGGAGAGCACTGCCGGATCAGAAATGATCATCAGCACCGCGCCGACCACGATCGCCAGCACCAACGACAGCAGCGTCACGGTGAAGGTGTTGGCCGCCCAGAGGTTGTCCAGGAACAACCGGCCCAGGCTCGGCCTCGACTCCGGCTCCGGGTCCGGGTCCGGCTTCGCCACCGAGCGGTCCGGCTCGGTCGCCACCTCGGCCCGTTCGGTGTTGCCGAGCGCGTTCTGCGCGGCCTGCGCCTCGCTCGCCGGCTCCTTGTCCGGCGAGCCGGACTGCGGGTTGGGGGGATTGGTCATGCCTTGTCCTCGCTCGCGGAGCCCGCGTCGCCTGCCGGGCTCCCGTCTGGCACGCCGGGCTTGTCGGCGGCGGACGCCGTACCGGGCTTGTCGGCGGCGGATGCCGCATCGGGCTTGTCGGCGGCGGGTGCTGCGGTGGCGTCGTGGGCCTCGTCCGGGCTGATGCCGGCCATCAGCAGACCGATCTCCTCGCGCGGAGTGCCCGGTCCGACGATGCCGATGATCCGACCGCGGTACATCACCGCGATCCGGTCGGCCAGCCCGATCACCTCGTCGAGTTCGCTGGAGACCACCATGACGGCGGTGCCGACGTCCCGCTCGCGGATGATCTGGCTGTGGATGAACTCGATCGACCCGACGTCGACGCCACGGGTCGGCTGGGCGGCGATGAAGAGCTTCAGCGGCCGGGACAGCTCCCGGGCCACGATCACCTTCTGCTGGTTGCCGCCGGAGAGGGTGCCCACCGCCGCGTCGGCCGATGAGGTACGGACGTCGAACTGCTCGATCCGCTCCTTCGCCGAGGCGGCGATCGCGTCCGGCTTCAGCGCGAGCCCGGCCCCGAACGGCGGCCGGTCGTAGATGTCCAGCACCAGGTTCTCCGCGACGCTGAACTCCTTGACCAGGCCGTCCACGCTGCGGTCCTCGGGCACGTAGCCGACGCCCGCCCGGAGCACCTTCTTGGGCTTCCAGCCGTCGATCCGGTCGCCGGCCAGGCTGACCGTGCCGGCGAGCACCGGGCGCAGGCCCATGATCGCCTCGATCAGCTCGGTCTGACCGTTGCCCTGTACGCCCGCCACGCCGAGCACCTCGCCGGCGCGCACGGTCAGGTCGATGCCGTCGACAGCGCGGATCTGCCGGTCGTCGTCGACGACCAGCCCGGCCACCTCCAGCACCGGGTCGCCCGGCGTGGCCGGGGTCTTGTGCACGGTGAGCCGGACGTTGCGCCCGACCATCAACGCGGCCAGCTCGTCCCGGCTGGCCTCCGGCGAGGCGGTGCCGACGGTCTTTCCGCGTCGGATCACGGTGATCCGGTCGGCGATGGCCTTGACCTCGCCGAGCTTGTGGGTGATGAAGACGATCGACTTGCCGGCCGCCTTGAGCGACCGCATGACCGTCAGCAGTTCCTCGGTCTCCTGGGGGGTGAGCACCGCGGTCGGCTCGTCCAGGATGAGCAGGTCGACGTCGCGGGTGAGCGCCTTGACGATCTCGACTCGCTGCTGGATGCCGACCGGCAGGTCCTCGATCACCGCGTCCGGGTCGACCCGCAGGTTGTAGCGCTCGGACACCTCGGTGACCTCGCGCCGGGCCCGACGCCGGTCCAGGAAGCCGGCGATGCCGCCCCTGACCTGCTCCGCGCCGAGCATGATGTTTTCGGCGACGGTGAAGACCGGCACCAGCATGAAGTGCTGGTGCACCATGCCGATCCCGGCCCCGATCGCGTCGGACGGGCCCTTCAGCTTCAGCGGCTTGCCGTCGACCAGGATCTCGCCCTCGTCGGGCTGGTACAGCCCGTAGAGCACGTTCATCAGTGTCGACTTGCCCGCGCCGTTCTCGCCGAGGAGGGCGTGAATCTCTCCAGGCTCCACCGTCAGGTCGATGTGATCGTTGGCGACCAGATCACCGAACCGCTTGGTGATGCCGCGCAGTTCGAGTCTCAGCGCAACCTCCTGGAGTGCGAGCGATGGTGCAGCCTAGCTGCCGTGGAACCGGCCGGATCGGACCGGCCGCCGTGGTGCGCGATCGGCCGCTCCGACCCCGCGGGGCACCCGCGGAGCCGAAGCGGCCGATCGGTCGTACCTGTCCCCCGCCGACCCTCCCGATGATCGCACCGGAGGGGCCGGCCGGTCGTCACTTGGTCGGCTGGGCCTTCGAGGTGACGGTGATGGTGCCGGCGGCGATGTCCGCCTTGATCTTGTCGACCTCGGCCTTCAGCTCGGCCGGAACCTTGCTGTCGAAGTCGTGGTACGGGGCGATCGAGACACCGTTGTTGGCCAGGGTGCCGACGAAGCCCGGCTTGGCCGGCAGCTTGTCACCGGCGGCGGCCTTCACCACGGCCTCCTTGACGGCGTCCGGGATGTTCTTGACCACCGTGGTGATGATCGCCGAGCAGTCCGGGGTGCTCTCGCAGCCGTCGACGTCCACCCAGATGGTGCTGTACTTGCCACCCGACGCCTTGGCCGCGGCAGTGGTGCCGAGGCCGGAGCCACCGGCGACCGGCATGATGATGTCCGCGCCCTGGGCGACCAGCGCGTCGGAAACCTTCTTGCCCTCGTCCTGCTTGGCGAAGTCGTTGGTGAAGGAGCCCTTCTGAGTCTCCTTGTTCCAACCCAGCGCCTGGACGTTCTTGCCCTTGGTGGTGTTGAAGTACTTCACACCGTCGACGAAGCCGTCCATGAAGATGGTCACCGGCGGGATCGGCAGACCACCGTAGGTGCCCACCTTGCCGGACTTGCTCATCCCGGCGGCCAGGTAACCGGCCTGGAACGCGGCCTGGGCGGTGTCGAACTGCATCGGGTAGACGTTGGCGTCACCCGTGTTCGCGTCGACGATGCCGAACTCCTGGTTCGGGTTCGCCTTGGCGATCTTCGAGGTGGCGTTGCCCATCAGGCCACCGACCGCCAGGATGAAGTCGCACTTCTGGTTGACGTACTGCGTCAGGTTCGGCTCGTAGTCGGCCTCCGCCTTCGACGCGACGAACTTGATGTCGATGTTGTCGTTGGCGGCCTTGGCCTCCTGCAGACCCTTCCAGGCCGAGGTGTTGAACGACTTGTCGTCGATGCCGCCGACGTCGGTCACCATGCAGGCGCTGAACTTCTTGGCGCCACTGCCGGCGTTGTTGTCATCCTTGGGCGCCTCGCCACAAGCGGCGGCGGTGAGCGCGAGCCCACCCACCGCGAAGATCGAGGCGATCCGCATCCCACGCACCGAGCGCAAGACGTCTCCTTCCCATTGCACACCGCGCCTTGTGCGGTGGCAGCCCATCAGCCGACCTGCGGGTGTGCCGCCGGCTGTCCCACGTTACGGACGGGAGCGTACGCCCGCGCCCACCCACCGGCCGACAATCGTGCACGACTGTTGAGCGCCTGTTACCCGGGTGTAACCCTTGCGTGGGGCACGTCACTCTTCGTGCTGGTAACCGAGCGCCGGGGCGTCCGCAACGTCCGTTTTCTGGAGGCGATTTCCTCCTCGGACGTTACCGCCAAAAGACCGCGACCGCCGCGTTGACCAGGGTCAGACCGACGATCGCGAGGAAATGACCCCGGTTGACCACGTCCCGCTTCCGGGAGAAGAAGACCATGACGAAGATCAGCAGCGCGATCACCAACTTCGTCACAAGTTTTGCCGGTGCCGGCTCGTCGCCGTCGCGCAACGGCGCGGACAGGCCCAGCCCGGTCAGCAACTGGATCACCGCGCCCCACAGCATGGCCGGGTTGATTCGCAGCCGACCGCTCGCGTACTGCGCGATCGAACCGCCGAGCAGCAGGGCGAACCCGATCAGATGGACGTAGAGAAGGATGAGTCTGAGAGCTTCCACGGTCGCCATACTTCCCTATGAACGACGGATCGTAGTAGTGGGAACCGCCGACGGGCGTGGATCAGCCGGGTCCCGGTGCCTCGTGGTCGTCATCGATCAGCAAGCGTCTGGGCGGGGACGACGCCGGGACGACGCCGGGCGCGTTCCCGGCCCAGGATCCACAACGCCTCGACCCCGTTCCGCCAGGTGACCTTCTTGCCCTCGGCGCGACCCCGCGCCCGGTAGGTGATCGGCACGTCGTAGGGGCGGATCCGCCTCCGCAGCAGTTTGCCGGTCACCTCGGCCTCCATGCCGAACCCGCGGGACCGGATGTCCAGCGACCGGTACAGCTCCACCGGCATCAGCTTGAAGCACGTCTCCAGGTCAGCGATGTAGGTATTGAACAAAACGTTCGCCGCCGTGGTGACCCCCCGGTTTCCGACCACGTACCAGAAGCTGTAGGCGCTGTGGCTGCCGAAGGTGCGGTTGCCGTAGACGACTGTCGCGTGCCCCTCCAGCACCGGCGCCAACAGCTTCGGAATGTCCTGTGGGTCGTACTCCAGATCGGCGTCCAGGATCACCATGTACTCGCCGCGGGCGCTGTCCACGGCTGTCCTGATCGCCGCGCCCTTGCCCGCGTTACGCGGGTGCGTCACGACCCGCAGCCGCGCGTCATCCATCCGAGCGAGGATCCCCGGGGTCTCGTCCGTACTACCGTCGTCCACCACCACGATCTCGATCTCGCACGGGTACCGCACGGCGAGAGCCTGCTTCAGGGCCTCGGCGACGCGTTCCGCCTCGTTGTAGACCGGCATCAAGATCGACAGTTGCACGAGAGTCTCCCGGGAACAGCACCGGACGCGAATGAGGGCGAAGGGGACCACCAGCGGCTAGTGAAGCAGGCGCGCCACAGGTTCGCTGACCCGCTCTCGCTGAGCGACGTCGGCGCCAGCCCTCAAGGTCAACCCATGCCATTGCCAAACTATGGAAGGGCTTGCAGGACACCCCGCAAGAACTTGCCGGTGGGCTAAAGTGCCCGCCATGCGCGCTCGACTGTCCGACATCGCCCAGCAGGCCCAGGTCAGCGAGGCCACGGTGTCGCGGGTGCTCAACGACCGCCCCGGCGTGGCGGCGGAGACCCGGCAGGTCGTCCTCACCGCCCTCGACGTGCTCGGGTACGAGCGCCCGGCCCGGCTGCGTAAGCGCAGCGCCGGGCTGGTCGGCCTCGTGGTGCCGGAGCTGGACAACCCGATCTTCCCCGCCTTCGCCCAGGTCATCGAGTCCACTTTGGCGCAGAGCGGGTTCACCCCGGTGCTCTGCACCCAGACCGCCGGCGGCGTGACCGAGGACGAGTACGTAGAGATGCTGCTGGACCGGCAGGTCTCCGGGATCGTCTTCGTCTCCGGCCTGCACGCGGACACCGCAGCCAACCACGACCGCTACCGGGCGCTGCTCGCCCGGCCGTTGCCGGTCGTGATGATCAACGGGTACGTGCCCGGCATCGGTGCACCCTTCGTCTCCTGTGACGATCGGGAGGCGGCCGAGCTGGCCGTCGCCCACCTGGTCGCGCTCGGGCACCGACGGATCGGCCTGATCACCGGCCCGGACCGGTTCGTCCCGGTGCAGCGCAAGGTGGCCGGCTGGCGTTCCGCGATGACCAGGCTGGTCGGTGTCGCCGAAGCCGACCTGGGCCCACTGGCCGAGCTGTCACTGTTCGGAGTGGAGGGTGGCGAGGCGGCGGCCGGCCGACTGCTGGACCGCGGCGTAACCGGCGTGGTGTGCGGCTCCGACCTGATGGCGCTCGGCGCGATCCGAGCCGCCCGCCAACGCGGGCTCGACGTGCCCGACGGCCTGTCCGTGGTGGGTTATGACGACTCACCGCTGATGGCCTTCACCGACCCGCCACTGACAACCATGCGGCAGCCGGTCACCGCGATGGCGGTGGCCGCCGTCCGCGCCCTGGTGGACGAGATCAACGGGCACGGTGCCCCGCACTCGGAGTACCTGTTCCGACCGGAGCTGGTGGTGCGCGGCTCCACCGCGGTCGCGCCGAGTGCCGCACGCCTTTCTTACGCAAGATCTGCTTGACTCTTGCAGCGACAGGCCGGCATATTGCTCGAATGATCAGCGCCCTGGCCCGCCGCACGACACCGGTCGCCGGCGACGAGGTCGCCGAGCAGGGCCCCGGCCATCTGCTGCCAATTGACGCGGCAGCCTGGTTGGAACAGCGCTGAACGGGTAACTCGTTCCCGACCTGGTCGTTCGTCGTGCCCCGCGCCGACGGGCGACTGGGCTACCGACCCCTTGTGGTGGGGGGTGAGGTGCCACCGGCGCCACGCGGAGCCCGCTCCGCGTGGCGCCGGTGTCCGTGCACTCCACCCCAGGTCGTCACTTCGCGGTGAGCAACGCCGCGATCCGGGTCCAGCCGGCGCGTACCTCGGCCTCGTCCGGCGGTTCGGCGGGCTCACCGTGGCCCGCCTCGTCGGCCGCCGCGTCCAACTCGTCGTCGATCACGTCCTCGAAGTCCCCGTACAGATCGGCACCCTCCACCTGACGGGCCTCATCCTCGGCGGCGACCTGCGCGGCGGCGATCTCGCCGCGGATCTCGTCGGGAGACAGAGCCGGCAGCAACGGCTCCACCACGGCCACCAACTGCTCCTCCGCCACCACCGCCTCGGCCAGGGCCAACGCGTGCGGTCGCTCGTACGGCCCGCAGACCACCGGCTCCCACTCGTCGAGATCACCGAGCGGACCGAAGGTGATGATCCACGGCAGGCCGAGGAGCGGTGAGTCCGCCGGCAGGTCAAGTGTCATGAGTGCGCCCACCGGCTCATCATGGTCCGCGAACGCGAGCATCGGTGCCGTTCTGCTCAGTTACCGCCTGTCCGGCGCTCGATCGGCGGCCGTTCAGTGGCCGGACGACGCACCGCCCCGAATCAGCGCGCGTTCAGGGTGAGCGCGAAGTTCTCGTCGGAATTGTGGTTGGCGAGGAGTTCGTACCCGGGGGTCTGCCGAAACTGGTGGTTCGGGGTGGAGAAATCCACGCCGACCAGCCAGTTGAGGACCGCCTTGCGCTCCTCGGCCCCGAGGACGGGGCCGATGCATCCGTCGACAAGGGCCTGCAGCAGGGGCCGCTTCACGGCGCCGTGAAGTTTGACCATGCAGAAGACGTGGCCCACCTCGTCCCGGCGGTCCTTCGAGGGCTGACCCACTGCGGCCGCCAGGCGGTCCTTCGTGTTCGGCAGGGTCACCTGGATGGTGCGCAGGGCACCCTCCTCAGTCACCGGGCCGGGCCATCGCGCGGCCCAGGCGTCCGTCACCTTGCTCGGAGTCAAGCCGTCGAACGCCGGCGCCGGCCCGGAGGCACTGGCGGCCGGTGACCTGGTTACGTACTCCCCGGGTTCGCCTCTGCTGCCCTGCGAGGCGGCGGGACGCGGTGTCGAACCATGATCCCGCACCACCACACCCACGAGCGCCGCCAGCAGCAGCGCCACAACAGGCACCGCCACCAGAAGCCATCGTCTCGACGTCGTCCCACGACCCACCGGAGGAGATCCGGCTTCCCGTTCGGTCTCGCTCACATCGTGCTCCCCGTGTCACAGCTGAACGGCAGTGGCGTCGCCACACCACTGGCCGCCTCGCAGGGTACTCACAGATACAACGTCGGTCAATATTGCACATTCATCTACATCTCTGGAACCCTGTAGCCTGCGGCAACAAACGCAACAACCACGGGGAGGCACATGTGAGGAAACTGCGAACAGCTACGCTGACCGCGCTGATTTGCGCAAGCGTCGTCGGCATCCTATCGCCGGGCGCAGCGGCCGTAGCGGCGGGATGCACTCGAACCAGCTGCAACGGAAAAATGGCGTCAGCAAATGGTTGCCTGAGTGGAGCATACGCCATTTCCAGCTTTACCCGCGTCGACGGCAACGACCCGAACGGCACCGTGGCGCACGGTGACCTCTGGTACTCACCGACGTGCGCAGCCATGTGGGGTGACTACACCACCGCGTACTTCGCAGACAGTTCCACCGTGCGGCTGGACTTTCAAGCCACGTACGGGGGCATGACCCAGAACGCGACCTCGGTGCGGGTGAACGGCACCGGCAATTACGTCACCACGATGGTCAGCTGGGAACATTCCGTGCAATTGTGCGCCTCGTCAGCCACGGCAAATCCTGACGGCAATGACACCTGCAGTGCGTGGCGCTGACCGAACACTTCGCACGACAAATTCCGGCACCGATGGGTGTCAATTGTGAACGGGGGCACGTTGAAAAGAACAAGCGGAAAAGTATGCGTGGCGCTAGCCGCGCTCATCACATTCACCGGCACCGCCGACCCGATACCGGCCTCGGCGTCGAAACCTCAACCGGCAGGCGTCTCCGCCACGGATCCGTCTGCGGTCCGGGAGCCGGACGCGGCACTGGGCAAGGGCTGGTCCGCCTCGTCCGACGTCCTGGTCACCGGAGTGGGCGACAGCAACGGCTTCCACCTGTACGTGGCACGGGAACGGGACGCGTTCGCCTGGTCGACGCTCGCCACCCTGTCCGCCTCGTCGCTGGACATGGGGCCCTGGATGGGTGAGACCTGCGTGACCGGCTCCGGCCGGTACGCGGTGGTCGTGTTCGCTCCGAAGATGGCGGCCAACAAGCCGGCACTGGTCCGGGGTGGAGGAATCGCCGCGGTGGTCGACATCGCCAGCGGCAGGGCGACCACGGTGGCGACGGGCCTGCAACTGGCGTACTTCAACCCGGCATGTGGACCCGATGACCGGGCGCTGCTCACCCGGGCCGTCGGCGAGGACATGCAGCGGACCGAACTGCTCACCGTCGACGCGGCCGCGCATCGGGTCACCCAGACCCGCCGGATCGCGGCCCAGCTCACGACCCCGACCGCTGCTGCCGATGGCGACTACGGCATCGCCCGGGGACGGCTGGTGAAGGTCGGCCCCACCGGTGCGCTCACCGAGGTCGCCCGGCCGGCCGGCCCGGTGTCCACGTTACGCGGCACCGCGCACAACGGCATCGACCTGGTCGCCATCAAGGGTGAGCAGGCCGTGGCGCAGCGGTACGAGGCCGGTCGGCTCCAGACCGTCGTCGTCGGCCAGAAGGGCCACCTGCAACTGATGGGCCAGGCCGGAGGTCGGAACGTGCTCGTCGGCACCGCAGCGGCCCCGACCAGGAGCTGGCCGGAACTGGCGATGGTCCAGTCAAGCAAGTCGGTCCGGGCCGTCTCCGCGCAGGGACATCTGCTGGCCGAGGAGATCGGCACCGCGCAGGGCGAGAAGGCGGTACGCGTGCCGCTGTCGCCCGCCGATCGGGCCGACGCCGGTCAGGTGCGGGTATCGGTGCAGGCGACCGCCAGCGGTCGCCGCTCCAGTGTCACGTTCGAGACGGCGCGGACGGCACCCCGGCTGGACGCGTTGCCCAGCAGCGCGGCGGCCGCGCCGACGGTGGGCGCACAGGCGGTCGACCCGAAAATCTCGAACCCGAAGTGCGCGGTACGGCGCAACGACCCGAAGGTGCAGGCGCAGCAGCCAAGCGCGAACATGGTCGAGTGGGCGGTGGATCGCGCGGTGCACGGCACCCTCACCACGTCCCGGCCGGCCAACTACCTGAAGTCGGGCCTGCCCTCGTACAGCCCTCAGGGGCTCTTCCCGAGGCGGGCGGTGGCTGGCGGCGGCAAGGTGCCGGCGCAGCTGATGCTGGGAATCCTGGCGCAGGAGACGAACCTTTCGCAGGCTTCCTGGCACGCCGTTCCCGGCGACCTCGGTAACCCGCTGATCGCCGACTACTACGGCAACGTCGGAGCCAGCGTGGACGTCATCGACTACTCGAAGTCCGACTGCGGCTACGGCGTCGGCCAGGTGACCACGGGGATGAGCGTCAGCGATGGGGTCTACACCCGGAATCAGCAGGTCGCGATCGCGATCGACTACGCGGCCAACATCGCCGCCGGACTCAACATCCTGATCGACAAGTGGAACCAGATCTACAACGAGCCGCTCGGCCGGAGCACCCTCAACAACAACGACCCGGCCTGGATCGAAAACTGGTACCTGGCCGTCTGGGCGTACAACAGCGGCTACCACCCGAGCAGCGAGGCCGGGAGCAACAACGGCCGGTGGGGCATCGGTTGGCTGAACAATCCGGCCAACCCGTCCTACGACCCCGCTCGACCAGGCTTCCTCCGGGACACCTACGCGGACGCGGAGACGCCGAACCACTGGTCATACCCGGAACGAATCATGGGCTGGGTGGAGACACCTCAGCTGAAGGGCTTCCCGATCGCGACGGTCGCGTACGCCGAGCCGACGTACGGTGCCAACTCCCCGGACTACCCGAGTCGCTTCACCAAGGTGCTCTCCCTGCCGGGCGTCTACACGTTCTGTTCACCGAACATCAACAGTTGCACTCCGGACATCTTGAGCCCGTGCCCGGCCGACAGCGAGCTGTGCTGGTGGCACGGCAACGCGACCTTCGCCAACTGCCCCGGCGGTGAGTGCGCCAAGGAGAAGCTGACCTACGGCTCGTCCTCGGCGGAGCCCGGGGTGCAACGAATCTACGATCGGGACTGCTCGGTCTTCACCGGCAACTCCGACCCGGACAAGGACGCCACCCGCAGGTCCAGCATCGTCTACACCACGATCGACTCCTCGCAGTACGCCCTGGGGTGCTCCACCGATCCGAACGACGGCAAGTTCACACTGCGGGCCGGTTATCCCACCGGCAGCACCAACGCGCTCTACGCCGACATCGACCTGCACCAGGTGGGCTCCGGCTACCAGGGGCACATGTGGTTCAGCCACGTCTACCCGACGGTGAACGGAAATCCCAACCCGAAGCACCACCTGGTGGGCGCCTGGACCCCCAACCTGGACCTGCAACCCGGGGAGCGGATGAACTTCGACGTCGTCGTGCACCTGCCGAGCCACGGCGGCGAGTACGACGACGCGGAGTACGTCATCCGCGGCGGCAACGACGGCAGCGAGTACTACTGCACACTGGACCAGAGCACCGGCCTGCCCGGGATCAACGGCCACGACAAGTGGGTCTACCTGGGCGCGTACAACATGGGCCGCGGATCACAGGTGCTGCTGAACAACATGGGCAACTCGACATCCGGCGGTGACGTCGACATCGCCTGGGACGCCATGGCGTTCGTCCCGATCGGCAATCGCGGCGGACACGACTGCGACGAATCCTACTAGCAGCGGTCCGACCCCTAGCCTTCACGAAGCGCCCCCTGTCACCCGCGCGATGCGGTGGCGGGGGCGCTTCCCCGTCCTCGACTCAGTCGTGCCGGGTGGCGTCGACGGCAGCGCGGACGAGCCCGACAGCACGATCCGGGGGGACGCCCAGCCGCCGGGCCTCGGCGGCGTACTCGACGGCAACCCGGTGCAGCCGGTCGACGGCGTCGTCCCGCCCGGGGGCGACGAAGGTGCCGTTGCGCCCCCGGGTCTCCAGCAGCCCGGCCGCCTCCAACTCCCGGTAGGCGCGGGCCACCGTGTTCGCGGCCAGCCGCAGGTCGGCGGCGAGCTGCCGGACGGTGGGCAGTCGGTTGCCCACCGGCAACCGGCCGTCGCCGATCAGCTCGGCGAGCTGCACGCGCACCTGCTCGTACGGGGGAACCGACGAGTCCGGGTCGACCGAGATCAGCACCTGCACACCTTCCGTCGTCAACCCGCACCACCCGGCGTACCAGGGTCGGTGTCCTCGTCGACCACCCTGGCCGGCGCGGGGGTCTCCGCCAGGTCCACGACCCGGCCGTTGGTGCTGGTCGCGAGGAGCGCCGCGCCGAACAGCACCAGCTGGTTGAGCAGGTAGAGGTAGAGCAGCAGACCGACGGCGCCGGCCACCACTGTGTACGCCGGGTTCCGCTCCGTCCGCACCACGTAGTAGCGCCCGACGGTGTTCAGCAGCGTGATACCGATCGCCACCAGCAACACCACCGGGCGCAGTCGGGAGCGGCTCATCCGCAGCCGGGGCACGGCGAGCAGCAACGCGGCGGCGAGCACGGTGTTGACCAACACGCTGAGCACCGCGCTGATCGTGGTCAGACCGACCGAGCCGGTGCTCCGCAGCAGGAAACGCAGCAGCGACTCCAGCGCGTCCACCGCCGCGACCGAGAGGCCGAGCAGCACGAACACGCCGATCATCACACCCAGGTCGACGAGCCGCCGCATCACCAGATTGCCCGGCTGCTGGTTGAGCGCGTACATCAGCCGCTGCGAGGACCGGATGGCCTCCACCCAGCCGATCCCGGTGAAGACCAGGATGATCAGGCCGACCACACCGACCGTGCCGCTGGAGTTGGCGATCTGCTCGGCGTCCAGGAACGGCAGGTTCTCCTTGAGGAAGTCGGCTGCCGCCGCGCTGACCTCGTCGTTGTCCTCCAGGATCGCGCCGAAGATGGAGAACGCGACAAGAGCGAGAGCGAACACCGCGAAGAAGCCGTAGTAGGCGATCGCGGCGGCCAACCGGCCGGCCAGCACCTCGCCGTACAGCACGCCGGCCCGCCACACATGATCGAACAGCCCCGACCGGTGGCGCGCGGCGCTCACCCAGCGGTCGATGCCCGCCTCGATCTGGCCGATCACGTTCACGCGATCATCCTCGCCGATCTCCCACCGCTGTAGTGGCAACCGGCTTCCGATGCTCGCCGGCCGGCGCGTCGCCGCGCTTCAGTTGCCGAGGCAGAAGTCCCGACGCGGCTGCCACCTGGCCTGCCCGCTGTGCGAGAAGAGGGTGAACGCGTCGACCTCGAACATCGCGGAGAAGTCCGCCAGGTCCTCGTACACCCTGTCCAGGGCCTCCGGCGCAACGTCCTGAGCCACGGTGACGTGCGGATGGTACGGGAAGCGAAGCTCGCGGTGCAGGCCCGGCGCCGCGGCGATGGCCGCGGCCAGCAGCTCGCATTCACTGATCCCGGCCGCCACCGCCACGAACACCACCTGGGTGACCGGGCGGAACGTGCCGGTGCCCCGCAGGTGCAGCGTGAACGGCAGGTGCGCGGCGGCGACAGCGGCCAGGTGCCGTTCGACCGCGGGCAGGTTGGCCGTCCGGATCTCGGTGGGTCCGAGCAACGTCACGTGCGCGGGCACCGCCAGCGGATCACCGGCCTCGACCCGCCGCCGGGTGAGCTGGGCACCCCATGGTTCGGGGATGTCCACCGCGATGCCGATCTGGATGGTGTCGCCGGTCGGCGGCACCCCGCCACTGCGATCCACGCTTCGCGCCGCCCCTCCGAGCACCGACCCGTCCACGTCTATCGCGGAGCTACTCGCCGCGCACGGGCGGGAAGAACCCAACCCGCTCGTACACGGACCGCAGGGTCGTCGCGGCCACCGCACGGGCCTTCTCCGCGCCGGCCGCGAGCAGCTTGTCCAGCTGCGCCGGATCGTCGAGGTAGGCGCGGGTACGCTCCTGGATCGGACGGACGAAGTCCGTCACCACCTCGGCAAGCTCCTTCTTCAGATCGCCGTAACCGCGGCCCGCGTACGCGGGCACCAGCTCGTCGATGCTGCGGCCGCTGAGCGCCGAGTGGATGGTCAACAGGTTGGACACACCCGGCTTGGTCTCGGCGTCGAAGACGATCTCCCGACCGGTGTCGGTCACCGCCGAACGGATCTTCTTCGCGGACCGGGCCGGATCGTCGAGCAGGTCGATGATGCCGGCCGGCGAGGACGACGACTTCGACATCTTCGCGGTCGGGTCCTGCAGGTCGGTGATCTTGGCAGTGTCCTTGACGATGTGCGGCGCGGGCACCGTGAACGTCGCGCCGAACAGCGAGTTGAACCGCTGGGCCAGATCCCGGGAGAGCTCCAGGTGCTGGCGCTGGTCCTCACCGACCGGCACCGCGTTGGCCTGGTAGAGCAGGATGTCGGCGGCCTGCAGGACCGGATAGGTGAACAGACCGACGCTGGCCCGCTCGTTGCCCTGCTTCTGCGACTTGTCCTTGAACTGGGTCATCCGGCTGGCCTCGCCGAAGCCGGTGATGCAGCCGAGCACCCAGGCCAACTGCGGGTGCTCGGGCACCTGCGACTGGACGAACAGGGTGCTGCGTTCCGGGTCGAGCCCGACCGCGAAGAGCTGCGCCGCGGCCACCCGGGTCCGCTGGCGCAGCAGCGCCGGGTCGTGCCCCGCGGTGATGGCGTGCAGGTCCACCACGCAGTAGAACGCGTCGTGCGTGTCCTGTAGTGCCACCCAGTGCCGCACCGCGCCCAGATAGTTGCCGAGGTGGAACGAGTCGGCTGTCGGCTGGATGCCGGAGAAGACGCGGGGCCGGGCGGGAACGTCGGACATGGCGATAATTCTGTCAGCAAGCAACCCGGTCCGTCATGACGGGCCGGCGGGTCGGCTTCGGCCCGCCGGTGCCGGGGCGCTGACCTCGCGTGGTTCGCCCGCGCCGACCCGGCGCGTCGGCCCGACCGCGACCCGGCGGTGCTGCCCTGCCACCGCCTCCCGGGCCGACTCCGCGCCGCCCGCCGAGGCCGGCGCGGCGTCGTGCTCGCGGCGCTGCTCGGTGCTCGGCTCGCGGCGTTGCTCGGTGGTGCGGGCGGCGGAGACGGCGAGTTGGGCCACCCGGCGGCCGTCCAACGCGAGCACCCGCAGCAGCCAGCCGGCCGGCAGCTCGGCCGGATCGGGCGCGCCGACGGCGGCGGGCTCGGCGGGCACCGGCACCTCGTCGCCGGTCACCGGGAGTCGGCCCAGCGCGGCCATGACGAACCCGCCCACCGTCTCGTACGGTCCGGCGGGTAGTGCCACCCCGGTCCGCTCGGCGAAGTCGGCGAGGTTGAGGCGGCCGTCCACCACGGCGGGCAGGCCGGCGTGTACCGGGTCCGGGGTGGCGTCGTACTCGTCGTGGATCTCACCGATCAACTCCTCGATGAGGTCCTCCAGGGTGACGATCCCGGCCGTGCCCCCGTACTCGTCGACCACCACCGCGAGGTGCTGTCCCTCCCGGCGCATCTCGGTCAGCGCGGCGAGCACGCGTTTGCTGCCGGGGAGCCGCTTCACCTCCCGGGCCAGCTCGCCGACGGTGACGCACGGGTCGGTGTCCGGGCGCAGCAGGACGTCACGGAGGTGCACGAAGCCGACCACGTCGTCGTGGGTGCCGTCGGTGACCGGGTAGCGGGTGTGCGTTTCGGCGCGGACCAGTCGGGCGGCTTCGACGATGGTCAGCCGCGCCGGCAGGAAGACCACCTCGGTGCGCGGCATCATCACCTCGCGGATCAGACTGGCGCCGGCCACCAGGACCTCGTCGATGATCCGCCGCTCGTCCGGGTCGAGCACCGTGTTCGCCGCGACCAGGTCCCGCAGATCGGCCTCCGAGATGCGCTCCCGGCCGGCCGTCGGACCGGTCCCGAGCAGATCGGTGACGAGACGGGTGGCGCCATCCGCGGCGCGGACCAGCACCCGGGCGACGGCCCGGGCAAGCGGGCCGGGGTCGCGGCGGGGGTGTGCCCGCACGCGTCGCCGGAGCCCGGTACGGGCCACTTCCCGCATGACAGAGATGGTAGACACCGTGGGCCCCCGGCACCCAGGATCACGCGGAGCGGCCCACAGATGTTCGGCTCTGTTTAATCATGAGAGATTATGATGAAATGGGCTTGACGGTGGCATCGGCTCGGATGCCGGCCACCGCCCTAGTGTGATCACCGAAGGGCCACGTCCCGCGCGGGCCAGGCAGGAGGCAACGACGTGAAACTGCTCGTCACCGGTGGCGCCGGCTTCATCGGAAGCGTGGTCACCCGGATGCTGCTCGACGCGGGTCACCAGGTGGTCATCCTGGACGACCTGCGCACCGGCCACCGCGAGGCCCTCGCCCCGGACGCCACCCACGTGGAGGCGTCCATCCACGACGCCGCCCGCGTCATCACCGCGGAGGCCGGTTTCGACGGGGTGCTGCACTTCGCCGCCCTGATCGCCGCCGGCGAGTCGATGGTCAAGCCGGAGCTGTACTGGCACAACAACACCATCGGCACGCTCGCCCTGATCGACGCGGTCCGGGCCGCCGGGGTGCCCCGGATGGTCTTCTCCTCCACCGCCGCCGTCTACGGCAACCCCACCGAGCTGCCCATCACCGAAAACGCGGTCAAGGCGCCCACCAACACGTACGGCGCCACCAAACTCGCCGTCGACATGGCACTCACCTCCGAGGCGATCGCGCACGGGCTGGCCGCCGTGTCGCTGCGCTACTTCAACGTGGCCGGCGCCCACCTCGACGGCGACATCACGCTCGGCGAGCGGCACGACCCGGAGACGCACCTGATCCCGATCGCGCTGGACGTCGCCGCCGGCCGGCGGGAGAAGCTCCAACTCTTCGGGGACGACTACCCCACCGTCGACGGCACCTGCGTCCGCGACTACATCCACGTCGCCGACCTGGCCCGCGCGCATCTGCTGGCGCTGGACGCGGCCACCGGCGGCCAGCACCGCATCTACAACCTGGGCAACGGCAACGGCTTCACCAACCGGCAGGTCGTCGACGTGGTCCGCGAGGTCACCGGGCACCAACTGCCCGTCGAGGTCGCGCCGCGCCGCGAGGGCGACCCGGCCGAGTTGGTCGCGTCGTCGGCGCTGGCCCGCGACGAGCTGGGCTGGGTGCCACAGAAGCCGACCCTGCACGACATGGTCGGCGATGCCTGGGCGTTCTACCGCACGCACATCCTGGGGCAGTCATGATCCACCCGACCGATGACGTCGCCGAGCGGGCCGCGGCCGGCTTCTCCGCACAGTTCGGCGGCCAGGCTTCCGGCCGCTGGGCGGCCCCGGGCCGGGTCAACCTGATCGGGGAGCACACCGACTACAACGACGGTTTCGTGCTGCCGTTCGCGCTGCCGATGCGCACCGTCGCCGCCGCCGACCGGCAGGACGGGGAGCGCTGGACGGTCTGGTCCGAGCTCTCCGGCGAAGCGATCACCTTCGGCGCGGACGACGTCGCCGAGCCGGGTCGGGTCACCGGCTGGGGCGCGTACGTCGCGGGTGTGGTCTGGGCGCTGCGGGAGGCGGGTCATCCGGTGCCGGGTGCCCGGCTGGCGATCGCTTCCGACGTGCCGTTGGGTTCCGGGCTCTCCTCCTCGGCCGCGCTGGAGTCGGCAGTGCTGGCTGCCCTGCTCGACCTCGGCGGGCTGGAGCTTGCCCCGGCACTGCAGCCCCGGCTGGCGCAGCGGGCGGAGAACGTCTACGTGGGCGCGCCGACCGGCATCATGGACCAGTCCGCCTCAATCCGTTGCCGCGCGGGGCACGCCCTCTTCCTCGACTGTCGCGACGAGTCGGTCGAACACATCCCGTTCGACCTGGAGGCCGCCGGGCTGGCTGTGCTGGTCATCGACAGCCGGGCGCCACACCGACACGCCGACGGGGAGTACGCGGCCCGCCGCCGCTCCTGCGAGGCCGGGGCCAGCGCGCTCGGCGTCGCCGCGCTGCGGGACGTGGGCATCGACCAGCTCGACGCCGCGCTGGCGCAGCTCGACGACGAGGAGACCCGGCGACGGGTCCGACACGTGGTGACCGAGGATCAGCGCGTACTGGACACGGTGGCGTTGCTCCGCGCCGCCCGGGTCCGCGACATCGGCCCGCTGCTGACCGCCTCCCACGTCTCGATGCGGGACGACTTCGAGATCACCGTGCCGGAGATCGACACCGCGGTCGAGGCGGCGTTGGCGGCCGGTGCGCTGGGCGCCCGGATGACCGGTGGCGGCTTCGGCGGATGCGTGCTCGCGCTGGTCGAGGCCGACAGTGCCGATGCGGTGGCCGCCGCCGCAACCGAGGCGTACGCCGAACGAGGCTTCACCGCCCCCGGCACCGTGACGGTCCTGCCCTCCCCCGGCGCCACCCGCCTGCCCTGACTGTGCGGCGGGAGAGGCCCCTGCCGCGCCGATCTTGCAGTTTCCGTTGTCGACATGGGTTGGTGTGCCCCTTATGTCGGGACAGAAAGTGCAAGATCGCGGGACAGGGGTTAGCTGGCTTCGACGATCATGGCGGCGCCTACCGTGCGGTTGGTCGCCTCGTCGATGATGACGAAGCCGCCGGTGGTGCGGTTGCGGCGGTACTCGTCGGCCAGCAGCGGCACCGTCGTACGCAGTCGCACCCGGCCGATCTCGTTGAGCCGCAGCTCGTCGGCCGACTCGTCGCGGTGCAGCGAGTTGATGTCCAGCCGGTAGTGCAGCCCGCGCACGATCGCCCGAGCCGACCGGGTGGTGTGCTTGATCGCGTACCGGCCGCCGACCCGCAGGGGGGCCGTCTCGTCCATCCAGCAGACCATCGCCTCGATGTCCTGAGCCACCGCCGGTGCGTTGTTCGGCCGGCAGATCAGGTCACCCCGCGAGATGTCGATCTCGTCGGCCAGTCGTACCGTCACCGACATCGGCGGGAACGCCTCCTGGACCGGCCCGTCGGCGGTCTCCACGGCGGCGATCCGGCTGGTGAACCCGGAGGGCAGCACCATCACCTCGTCGCCCGGCTTCAGCACACCGGAGGCGACCTGGCCGGCGTAGCCGCGGTAGTCGGTGACAGTGGTGGACTGCGGTCGGATCACGTACTGCACCGGGAACCGGACGTCGACCAGGTTGCGGTCGCTCGCGATGTGCACCCGCTCCAGGTGGTGCAGCAGCGAGGGGCCCTCGTACCAGGGCATGTTGTCCGACCGGGTGACGATGTTGTCGCCGCGCAACGCGGAGATCGGCACCACGGTCAGGTCCGGTGCGTCGAGCTTCGCCGCGAACGCGGCGAACTCGTCGGCGATCCGCTCGTAGACCTCCTGCGACCAGTCGACCAGGTCCATCTTGTTGACACAGAGGACCAGGTGCGGCACTCGCAGCAGGGAGCAGAGGAACGCGTGCCGGCGGGACTGCTCGACGAGGCCCTTACGTGCGTCCACCAGGATCAACGCCAGGTCCGCCGTCGACGCCCCGGTGACCATGTTGCGGGTGTACTGGATGTGGCCCGGGGTGTCGGCGATGATGAACTTGCGCCGGGGGGTGGCGAAGTAGCGGTACGCCACGTCGATGGTGATGCCCTGCTCCCGCTCGGCACGCAGACCGTCGGTGAGCAACGCCAGGTTGGTGTATTCGTCACCGCGGGCCGCGCTGACCGCCTCCACGGCGGCCAACTGATCGGTGAAGAGCGACTTGGTGTCGTAGAGCAGCCGCCCGATCAGGGTCGACTTCCCGTCGTCCACACTGCCGGCGGTGGCGAACCGCAGCAGGTCCATCGCCCGGGCCTCCGGCCCGGCCCCGGTAACAGCCGGGGCCTCCGCATTCGCGGACGCCACGATCTCGGTGCTCATCAGAAGTAGCCCTCCCGCTTGCGGTCCTCCATGGCGGCCTCACTGACCCGGTCGTCACCACGGGTGGCGCCGCGCTCGGTGATCCGGGTGGCCGCCACCTCCTCGATGACCTTCTCCACGGTGTCCGCGTCGGAACGGACCGCGGCGGTGCTGGAGGCGTCGCCGACGGTGCGGTAGCGCACCTGCGCCTTGAACCGCTCCTCACCCGCGCGGGGGCGGAAGAACTCGTTGACGGCGTAGAACATGCCGTCCCGTTCGATCACCTCGCGCTCGTGCGCGTAGTAGATCGAGGGCAGCGGGATGCGTTCCCGGGAGATGTAGTGCCAGACGTCCAGCTCGGTCCAGTTGGACAGCGGGAAGGCCCGGATCGACTCGCCCGGGTGGTGCCGGCCGTTGTACAGCGACCACAGCTCCGGCCGCTGGTTCTTCGGGTCCCACTGACCGAACTCGTCGCGGAAGCTGAACACCCGCTCCTTCGCCCGGGCCTTCTCCTCGTCCCGGCGGGCGCCACCGAACAGCGCGTCGAAGCGGTGCTTCTCCACCGCGTCCAGCAGCACCGGTGTCTGGATCCGGTTGCGCATGCCGTCAGCGGACTCCCGGACCATGCCGCTGGCCAGGGCCTCCGGCACGCTCGCCACCACGAGTTGCAACCCCAGCTCGGCAACCCGTTGGTCGCGGTATTCCAGGACCTCGGGGAAGTTGTGCCCGGTGTCGACGTGCATGACCGGGAAGGGAACGTTGGCCGGGGCGAACGCCTTCTGCGCCAGCCGCAGCATGACGATCGAGTCCTTGCCACCGGAGAAGAGCAGCACCGGGCGTTCCATCTCGGCGACGACCTCGCGCATCACGAAGATGCTCTCCGCTTCCAGGGCGTCCAGGTGGGAGACCTGGTACGCCGCGGGGGTGGTCATGACACCGGCTCGATTCGCTCGCTCATCCGATTTCCAGACCTTTCCGGTCGGGCATGTCAAGAAAGTTCGCTCAGGTTACCCGGAATGTCTCTGCAGCGCTGCAAGCAACCGGGTGGCGAGATCCTTGCGACAGACCAACAGGTCGGGCAGGCGCGGATCCGCCTCGTTGTATTTCAGCGCAGAACCGTCGATCCGGGAAGCGTGCAGTCCGGTGGCCGTCGCCACAGCGATCGGGGCCGCCGAGTCCCACTCGTACTGCCCACCTGCGTGGATGTACGCGTCCACCTCGCCGGTGACCACGGCGGCGATCTTCGCTCCGGCCGAGCCCATCGGCACCAGGTGCGCCCCGACGTCCTCGGCCAGATCGGTCAGGAAGACCGGCGGCCGGCTCCGGCTCGCCGCCAGGCGGATCTTCCGCTCGCCGGCCGCCGCCGCCTCCACAGTCATCTGCGGGTACGCCGGCGGGTAGTCCGTGCCCAGCACCCGGTCCTGCGCGGGCAGCCCCACCGCCCCGGCGACCAGCCCGTGCGGACTCGGCGCGTTACGCGCCCAGAGCGCCACGTGCACCGCCCAGTCCGAGCGGCCCTCCTCGGCGAACTCCCGGGTGCCGTCCAACGGGTCGACGATCCACACGCGGTCCGCGTTCAACCGCGACACCGCTCCGGTGTTCACCTCCGCGGCCCAGGCCAACCGCGAGCCCTCGTCCTCCTCGGAGAGCACCGCGTCATCCGCACGCCACTTCGCCAACTCGGTGCGGATCAGGTCGTGCGACACCTTGTCCCCGGCCGACTTCAACGCGCCGGCGTCGGCGAAACCCATCTCCGTGCGCAGGTCGAGCAGCGCCTGCCCGGCCCGGGAAGCCAACCACCGGGCGAACGCGCCATCGATCATCGGAGGACTGCTCATCTGCCCGCTCCCGTCGCCTCGCCGCGCTGCCCGCAGGGGCACGATCCGCCGCGACTCGCGCCGCCGGTCGCGGCACGCCGAAAGGCGCAGACTACCGGCCCGCTGTTTCCGATTCGGGTACGCCCCGCCCGGCTCAGCTGCCGTGGTAGAGGTTCTGGGTCGGCTCCACGCCCTTGATGATCACCGACTCCACGACGTCGGCAGCCCGGTCCACCAGGAAATCCAGCTCCTTGCGCTCGGCCGCGCCGAAATCCGACAGCACATAATCCGCCGGATCCTGCCGCCCCGGCGGTCGGCCGACGCCGAACCGCACCCGGGCGTAGTCCTTCGTCCCCAGCGACTTCGACATCGAACGCAGGCCGTTGTGCCCGCCCTCGCCACCGCCGAACTTGATCCGCACCTGACCGAACTCGATGTCCAGCTCGTCATGCACCGCGATCACCTGCGTTGTCGGCACCTTGTAGAACTGCGCCAACGCCGCGACCGGCCCGCCGGAGAGGTTCATGTACGTCAGGGGCTTCACCAACACCAGCTTCGGCCCACCGAACCCCAGTCGCGCCTCGGCGACCTCGGCCACCGCCCGCTTGTGCCGGCCGAAACGCGCACTCATCCGCCCGGCCAGCAGATCGGCCACCATGAACCCGACGTTGTGCCGGTTCCCGGCGTACTCACGACCCGGGTTGCCCAGGCCGACCACCAACCACGGCCCCGCCTCGTCCGTCACGACCCGTCCCTTCCGACGCCCATCCCACCGACTCCCGATATGCCGACAGGCGCCCCCGAACATTCGGGGACGCCTGTCGCACAGTACGAACCGATCAGGCCTCGCTGCGCGCCTCGGTCGTCTCGGCGCCCTCGGTGGTGTCCGCGCCCTCGGAACCCTCGGTGGTCTCGCCGACCTCGGCCTCGGCCTCGTCGGTGGCGGTCTCGACCTCGGGCAGCGTCGCCTCGAGCTGCTCGGCGGTCGGGGCGGTGGTGATGGACGCGACGGTCAGCTCCGAGTCGACGGCCAGCTCGACGCCGGCCGGCAGCTCGACGTCACCGGCGGTCACCAGGGTGCCCGCCTCCAGGCCCTCGATCGACGCCTCGAGGTGGTCCGGAACCTTGGTGGCGTCCGCGGTCACCGAGAGGGTGTCGTGGTCGTGCACGATCAGGGTGTCCCGTGCGGCCTCGCCGGTCAGCTGGACCGGAACGTCGACGGTGACCTTCTCGCCCCGGCGGACCAGGATCAGGTCGACGTGCTCGAAGCTGTCGCGGATCGGGTCACGCTGGATCGCCTTCGGCAGCGCCAGCACCTGGGTGCCGTCGGTGATGTCGATCGCGAAGAGCTGGTTGGCACCGCCCTTGCGGATCGCGGCGGCGAACTCCCGCGACGGCAGCGCGATGTGCTTGGGCTTCTCGCCGTGGCCGTACAGCACGGCGGGCACCTTGCCGGCCCGGCGGGTACGGCGGGCACCACCCTTGCCGAACTCGGTGCGGGGCTCGGCGCTGATCTTTACCTCGGACACGGGGAAACTCCTGATGCTTTTCGCTGCGGCGGCTTGTCGTCTAACGGTGCTGGGGCGAGGGGCTCGCTGGGGCTCATGCGTCATGAACGACTGCCCGGAGCACCGCGTCGATGACGGTGCCTCCGTGCGGCGCTTTTCAGCGGCCCGCCGGGCACCCTCGCCGTGGCAACCGCACCAGTCTACCCGAGCTGTTTCCAGGGTTTCCGGCAGTCCCCGATCACGGCTCAAGACCGGCGCGTCGGTGGTGCTCCCACCAGCGTGCCGGCCCCGTTTCCACCAGTTTGCCAGCCCCGCCCCCGCCAGCGTGTCGAGTGGCGGAAACGGGGCTCAGGCTCAGCTCAGGCCACCGAAGAGGGTGGTCACCGAGCCGTCGTCGAAGACCTCCCGGATCGCCCGCGCCAGCAGCGGCGCGATCGACAACACGGTGAGCTTGTCCAACTGCTTCTCCGGCGGGAGCGGCAGGGTGTTCGTCACCACGATCTCGCTGATCGAGCTGTTCTTCAGCCGCTCGGTGGCCGGGTCGGACAGCAGCGCGTGGGTGGACGCGACAACGATCTCCGCAGCGCCCGACTCCTTGAGGATGTCGGCGGCCTTGGCGATCGTGCCCCCGGTGTCGATCATGTCGTCGACGATCAGGCAGACCCGGCCCTCCACCTCACCGACCACCCGGTTCGCCACGACCTGGTTCGGCTTCATCGGGTCACGGGTCTTGTGGATGAACGCCAGCGGGCAGCCGCCCAGCCGGTCGGTCCACCGCTCGGCCACCCGCACCCGGCCCGAATCCGGAGCCACCACTGTCATCGGCCGGCCGGCGTACTTGTGCTCCACGTACTCGGCCAGGATGTCCATCGCGAAGAGGTGGTCCACCGGACCGTCGAAGAAGCCCTGGATCTGCGCGGTGTGCAGGTCGACGGTGAGGATGCGGTTCGCGCCGGCGGTCTTCAGCAGGTCCGCGACCAGGCGGGCCGAGATCGGCTCCCGGCCGCGGTGCTTCTTGTCCTGGCGCGCGTACGGGTAGAACGGCAGCACCACGGTGATCCGCTTGGCCGACCCCCGCTTCAGCGCGTCCACCATGATCAGGGTCTCCATGACCCAGGTGTTCACCCCGTGCGTGACGGACTGCACCACGAAGGCGTCCGAACCACGTACCGAGTCCTTGAACCGTACGAAGATCTCGCCGTTGGCGAACTCGTACGCGTCGGCCGGGGTCGGCGCGACGCCGAGCACCTCGCCGATCTCCTTGGCCAACTCCGGAAAGCCACGTCCGGAAAAGAGCATCAGGCTTTTGCGGTTTTCGGCGACGATGCTGCCCATGGGCCCGTCTGCTCCCGTTATGTCGGCGGTACCCGACCCGGTGGTGGTGGGTCGGGGACTATTCGGTTGCAGTATCTCCCGCGCCGGATGCGCCGCCCACCGTCTCGGTCGCCCCGTGGATTGCCTCACTGTGGCTTGCGGCACCAGTCGTACCGGACGCACCCTTCGCGTCGCCGTCTCGCTGCGCATCCTTCGCGTCGCGGGCCCGCTGCGCCGCCTCCGCTGCGGCGGTTCCGGCGCGCCGCATGACCACCCAGCCCTCGATGTTGCGCTGGCGGGCGCGGGCGACCCCCATCGCACCTGCCGGCACGTCGTCGACGATCACCGAACCGGCCGCCGTGTACGCCCCGTCGCCCACCTCGACCGGGGCCACGAACATGTTGTCCGCACCGGTCCGCGCGTGGCTGCCGATCACCGTGCGGTGCTTGTTGACCCCGTCGTAGTTCACGAAGACCGACGCGGCGCCGATGTTGGTCTGCTCACCGATCGTCGCGTCGCCGACGTACGTCAGGTGCGGCACCTTCGCGCCGGCGCCGATCTGCGAGTTCTTCACCTCGACGAACGTGCCGACCTTCGCCTTCTCGGCGAGCTGGGCGGCCGGCCGCAGGTACGCGTACGGCCCGACGGTTGCGCCCGCGCCCACCTCGGCGCCGACGGCGTGGCTGCGGACCACCGACGCGGCGGGGCCGACGATCGTGTCGACAAGCGTGACGTCCGGCCCGATCAGTGCGCCCGCGCCGACCACAGTGCCACCGCGCAACTGGGTGTTCTGGTCGACGACCGCGTCCCGGTCCAGTGCGACGGTCACGTCGATCCAGGTGGTGGCGGGGTCGAGCAGACTCACGCCGGTGCGCATCCACGCCTCGTTGATCCGGTCGCGCAGCAGCCGGCGCAGCGTCGCCAGCTCCACCCGGTCGTTGCAGCCCAGCGTCTCGACGTGGTCCACGGCGACGTGCACCGCAACCGGCTCGCCGGCCGAGCGGAGCAGGCCGAAGACGTCGGTCAGGTACTCCTCGCCCTGGTCGTTGTCGGTGGAGAGCTTGCCCAGCGCCTCGCGCAGCCGCACCGCGTCGAACGCGTAGATGCCGGCGTTGATCTCCCGAATCGCGCGCTGCGTCGGGTCGGCGTCGCGCTCCTCGACGATCTGCTCCAGGCGGCCGTCGGCGTCCCGGACGATCCGCCCGAGGCCGGTCGGGTCGGGCACCTCGGCGGCCAGCACGGTGGCCGCCGCGGCGGCCTCCTCGTGCGCGGTCACCAGCGCACCCACCGTCTCGGGGCGCAGCAGGGGCACGTCCCCGTTGATCACCACGACCGTGCCGGCACCGTCCGGTACGGCCTCCAGCGCGATTCGCACGGCGTGCCCGGTGCCGAGTTGCTCGGCCTGGAGCACCGGCGTGGCGTCCGGGGCGACGTCGGAGAGGTGCGCCCGGACCTGGTCGGCGCCGTGCCCCACCACGACGACTGTGCGGTCCGCGTCCAGCGGGGCGGCGGCGCTCAGCACGTGACCGAGGAGCGTCCGGCCGAGCAGGGGGTGCAGCACCTTGGGCAGTGTCGACTTCATCCGCTTGCCCTCACCGGCGGCAAGTACGACGACGGTACGGAGGTGGGGCTGGGGCACGACGTGGCTCCCGTCGGGACGGCGGACACTCTCGCGGCCATGCTAGCCGCGAGGCCCGGCACGGTCCCCGCTTACCCCCACCGGACCCTAAAACGGACGTAGGTGGGCAGCTCGGCCGCCAGGGTTCGAACCTGAAATACGGGTACCAAAGACCCGGGTGTTGCCAATTACACCACGGCCGATCAGCGACGCGAGGACGTCGCGCGAGGGATCAACATCCCGCCGCTACACCTTAGCGCCCCGGCCGTCGGATGCCAGCGCTCATCCCGCCGCACGGCGAGCGATCGATGCCGTTGACCTTCTGCGGGTGGTCGGCCCGCACCTCGGCCGCCCGCTTCCCGGGTCGGTCAGGTACCCGCCACCGGGCCCGCTGACCTGCGACTTCGAGCAGTTACGCGAAGGCGATTCGAAACTTCCCCGTGCGATCTACGGTGCCGTAAGTTACGGTGACGTAGGCGTAGCTTCGTGATCGTTACCATCCCCCTGCGAGGTCCCATGTCCACTGCTCTGCTCGATTCCAACACCGCCGGACCCGGCCCCAAACCACTCACCGACGGCAGCCAGTCCCCCGGCATCCTGGCCGCCCTCTGGGCCTTCGTGGTGATCCCCTTCGTCGCCCTGCTGGTCGCCGTGCCGGTGGCGTGGGGCGGCTGGCTGGGCTGGAGCGATGTGCTCATCGGCCTGGTCTGGTACGTCGTCTCCGGGCTCGGCATCACCGTCGGCTTCCACCGCTACTTCACCCACGGCTCGTTCAAGGCCAAGCGGTGGCTGCGGGTGACCCTGGCGGTCGCGGGTTCGCTGGCGGTGCAGGGCGAGATCATTCAGTGGGTCGCCGACCACCGGCGGCACCACGCCTTCTCCGACCTGGAGGGTGACCCGCACTCGCCGTGGCGCTTCGGCACCAGCTTCTGGGCGTTGACCCGGGGCCTGTTCCACGCACACGTGGGCTGGCTGTTCCGCCGGGAGCTGTCCAACCGGGAGCGTTTCGCACCGGACCTGATCGCCGACCGGGACATCAGCCGGGTCGATCGACTCTTTCCCGCGCTGGTGATCATCTCGCTGCTCGGCCCGGCGCTGATCGGCGGCCTGGTGACCTGGTCCTGGCAGGGCGCGCTTACCGCGTTCTTCTGGGCCGGGCTGGTCCGGATCGGCCTCCTGCACCACGTCACCTGGGCGATCAACTCGGTGTGCCACGTCTACGGCGAGCGGCCGTTCGCGATGCGCCAGGGCGACCGCGCGTCGAACTTCTGGCCGCTGGCGATCCTGTCGTTCGGCGAGAGCTGGCACAACCTGCACCACGCCGACCCGACCAGCGCCCGGCACGGCGTGCTGCGCGGTCAGGTGGACATCTCCGCCCGGGTGATCTGGTTGTTCGAGAAGACCGGCGCGGCAACGCAGGTGCGCTGGCCAAAGCCGGAGCGCCTCGCCGCCAAGCTCGTGAAGCCGGTCGCACCCCGCTGAAACCGGGCGGATGCACGGGGGCGCCGCCTGGCAGGATGGCCGGGTGACCGAGCCATGCGGGGGGACCAGGCGGCTCGGCGGACGGGGGGCCGGGCCCGATCCGGGTACGGTCGGACGGCGCGGCAGGGTGGTCTTACCGCCCGACAGTGAGGCGACGACGTGAACGGGCACAGCGGAGGAACCATTCCACGGCAGGGCGTCACCGAGCGCCAGCGAGGCGGCGACATGCCTGAGGTCAGCGACGACGCGGGGGCGGTTGTCGGCGGCCGACGGTCGACGCCGGCGGCGGCGGCGGCGGCACCGAAAGCCAAAGCTCCCTCCCGGGTCCGCATGTCGGCGGCCCAACGCCGGGAGCAGTTGATCGCGACCGGCCGGCAACTCTTCGCCGAGCGCGGTTTCGACGCCACCTCCATCGAGGAGGTGGCGGCCCGCGCCAAGGTCTCCAAGCCGGTGGTGTACGAGCACTTCGGTGGCAAGGAAGGGCTCTACGCGGTGGTGGTGGACCGGGAGGTCCGGGCCCTGTTGGACCGGATCACCACGGCGTTGACCGCCGGGCATCCGCGCGAGCTACTGGAGCAGGCGGCGCTCGCCCTGCTGACCTACATCGAGGAGGAGACCAGCGGTTTCCGGGTGCTGGTCCGCGAGTCGCCGCTGATGTCCGGCACGGCCACCTTCAGCAGCGTGATGAACGACGTGGCGCACCAGGTCGAGCACATCCTGGGCGCCGAGTACAAGAGCCGCGGATACGACCCGAAGCTCGCCGAGCTGTACTCGCAGGCCCTGGTCGGCATGGTGGCACTGACCGGCCGCTGGTGGCTGGAGGTGCGTAAGCCGCGCAAGGAGACGGTGGCGGCGCACCTCGTCAACCTCGCGTGGAACGGGTTGTCGCACCTGGAGGCGAAGCCGACGCTGATCACCGCCCGGCGTCACTGACCCCGATCAGCTGCGGTGCACGTCGGCCACCGGGTGCTTGCGGTGCTCCAACTCCGCCTCGGCGGATTCCGGTGGGCCGACCTTGTCGTACAGACCGGTGCCGAGCAGGATCAGGCCGAACAGCATCGACACGACAACTGTCGACATCGAGAAGTTGAGGAAGTTCGCGTCGGTCTGCAGCACCGACATCATCAGGATGCTGGTCACCAGGAACACCACGCCGGCGGTCAGGTTCATGTAGTGGCCGAGGTTGGTGCGCCGCGAGGCCCCGATGATCAGGACGACCCCGAAGACCACCGAGGCGAGCGAGAAGGCCAGGTTGGTCCGGAGCCCGAGGGCCCAGGTACTGGTGCGGGCAAAGAGCGGATCGCCGATCGTCTCGGCGACACCCCAGACGCCGAAGACCAGGATGTAGACGCCGATCAGCCCGGAGAGGACCCGGTAGAGCGGCCGTGCCGGATGGTTGACCGGAAAGTGCGGCATAGCCCAGACCCCCAAGATAACCGTTTCAGGGGAATTGTCACCCAAGGCAGAGCCAACTGTCCGAAGAACAACAAAGCCGAAAGGGTCTGCCGGAGGCTGGACCAAGGTCAGGTTTTCGCCGGAGCCCGAGCTGCGCAGGGATCAAGCCTGACCGCCCGGAGCAGCTCGGGCTCCGGCGAAAACCCACGGCCGCAACCAAAGATCAGAGAACCAGGCGAGCCTTCTGGAACGCCTCCGCCTCGTCCTCCGTGCCGACCTTGCCGTACATACCGACCATGAGCAGCACCAGGGCCGCCGTCATCACCACGATCACCGTGGTGATGCTGAAGTTGAAGAGGTTGGCGTCGGTCCGGATGAACGCGAGACCGGCCAGGCTGACCACCATGAGGCCGTACGCCATCCACTGGTTGATCGCCACGTCGATGTTGCGGCCGAGCGCGGTGCCGACCAGCACGACGAGCCCGAGCAGCACGCTGAGCAGCGAGAAGCCGAGGTTCGTGCCCTGACCGAGCACGCGGGTGTCGTCCTGGGCGAGGAACTCGTTGCCGGTGCTGGCGATGATGCCGAGCACACCGAAGACGACCAGGTACAGACCGGTCAGCCCGCCGATCGCCCGGTAGATCGGCCGCGCGGGGTGGTTGACGGGGGTGTGGGCCATGTCTGTGTCTCCAACGCCGTGGGGTACGTGTCGCCGACGATTGTCTCGCATGTGGTGGTGTGACGCCGCACACGGGGGCCGGGCCGGCGCGCCCGGCCGGTCAGCTCTCGGGCAGGTCCTCGGCGAGGGTCATCCAGCTCTCCTCGATCCGCTCCCGTTCGGCGCGCAGATCCTTGAGCTGGGTGTCCAACTCGGCGACCCGGGCGTAGTCGGTGGCGTCCGCCGCGAGCTGACCGAGCAGCGTGGTCTCGCGCTGGTCGAGCTTGCCGAGTTGCCGCTCCAGCCGGGACAGCTCCTTGCGTGCCTGACGGACCTCGGCGGCGGACATGCCACCTCCCGAGGGGGCAGCGGGCGCGGAGGTCGAGGTGACGCCCACCCGAGGAGCGCCGGCCCGCTCGGCGGTCCGCGCGAGGTATTCGTCCACCCCGCCCGGCAGGTGCACCAACCGACCGTCGCCGAACATCCCGTACGCCGTGTCGGTGACCCGCTCGATCAGGTACCGGTCGTGGCTGGCCACGATGATCGTGCCGGGCCACGAGTCGAGCAGGTCCTCCAGCGAGGCGAGGGTGTCCGTGTCCAGGTCGTTGGTGGGCTCGTCGAAGAGCAGCACGTTGGGCTCGCCGGCCAGCAGCCGCAGCATCTGCAACCGGCGGCGTTCCCCACCGGAGAGGTCAGTGACCGGGGTCCAGAGGCGGCGGTCGTCGAAGCCGAACACCTCGGCGAGCTGCGAAGCGGAGACCTCCCGGTCGCCGAGCTGAACCCGGCGGGCGACCTCCTCCACCGCCTCCAGCACCCGCAGGTGCCCGGGCAGCTCGGTGAGCTCCTGGGACAGGAAAGCGGGCCGCACGGTGGAGCCGGTGCCGAGGCGACCGCCATCGGGGCGGGTGATGCCGGCGAGCATCCGCAGCAGCGTGGTCTTGCCGGCGCCGTTGGCACCGAGGATGGCGATCCGGTCGCCGGGGCCGACCAGCCAGGTGACGTCGCGCAGGATCTCCTTCGGGCCGGCGTGCAGCTCGACGTTCTCCAGGTCGTACACCTGCTTGCCCAGCCGGGAGGTGGCCATGCGCTGCAACGACATGGTGTCGCGCGCCGGCGGCACGTCGGCGATCAACGCGTTCGCGGCGTCGATGCGGAACTGCGGCTTGGAGGTCCGGGCGGGCGGGCCACGGCGCAGCCAGGCGATCTCCTTGCGGAGCAGGTTCTGCCGGCGGGCCTCGGTGGCGGCGGCTACCCGCTCGCGCTCGGCGCGGGCGAGGGTCCAGGCGGCGAAGCCACCCTCGTAGGCGCGGACGGTCTGGTCGGCGACCTCCCACGTGTTGGTGCAGACCGCGTCCAGGAACCACCGGTCGTGGGTGACCACGACCAGGGAGCCCTTGCGGCCAACCAGGTGCCGGGCCAGCCAGTCGACACCGCCGACGTCCAGGTGGTTGGTGGGCTCGTCGAGGATGAGCAGGTCGGAGTCGCGGACGAGCAGCGCGGCGAGCGCCACCCGGCGGCGTTCGCCACCGGACATCGGGCCGACCGGCTGATCGAGGCCGAGGTGCGGCATGCCGAGGCCGTCGAGGATGGCCCGCACCCCGGAGTCGCCGGCCCACTCGTGCTCGGCGCCCATGCCCTCGGCGAGCCAGGCGGTGCCGAGCACCACGTCCCGGACGGTGGCCTCGGGGGTGAGGGTGAGCTGCTGCGGCAGCCAGAGCACGCGCAGATCACGGCGGTGGGTCACCCGGCCGTCGTCGGGGTCCTCCTGCTTGGTGAGCAGCCGCAGCAGGGTGGACTTGCCGGCGCCGTTGAGGCCGACCACGCCGATCCGGTCGGCGTCGTCCAGGCCGAGCGAGACGTCCGTGAGCAGCCGCCCGGCGGCGCCGTACCCCTTGGACACCCGGTCCAGATTGACGATGTTCGCCACGTTCCACCCTTCATGATCAAGGCGTCCCGGTGCCGGCGGGCACCTGGACGCCTGTCCCAAGGGTACGCGGACGCCCCGAACGCCCGCGCCGCGCGCCGGCAGCCCCGCTGGGACGTCTCGTCAGCCGACGCGGGCGCCGGCGACCGGACCGTGCGCGACCCGCGCCTCCCGGCAGACGCCCGCAGCTGTCAGCTCGGCGGAGATCCGCTCCGCGTCGGCAGCGTCGGCGGCGAGAAACACGCAGGTCGGGCCGGAGCCGGAGACGATGCCGGTGAGCGCGCCGGCCGCCTCGCCGGCCTTGAGCGTGTCGGCCAGCGCCGGTCGCATGGCCAGGGCGGCGTCCTGGAGGTCGTTGCCGAGGGTTCGGGCGAGCACCCGGGGGTCGCGCTGGCGCAGCGCGCCCAGCAGGGCGTCGGTGCTGCCCAGCGGGGCGCCGGCGGCACCGGAGTCGCGGAGCCGATCCAGCTCCCGGTACGCGGCCGGGGTGGACAGGCCGACGTCGGCGATCGCCACCACCCAGTGCCAGGAGGTCGACCGGGCCAGCACGGGGCTGATCGCCTCACCCCGGCCGGTGCCCAGCGCGGTGCCACCGTAGATCAGGAACGGCACGTCGGAGCCGAGGTCGGCGGCGATGCCGGCCAACTCGTCGCGGGACAGCCCGGTGCCCCAGAGCGCGTCGCAGGCCACCAGCGCGGCGGCCGCGTCGGCGCTGCCACCGGCCAGCCCACCGGCGAGCGGGATCTGCTTACGCAGGTGCAGTCGGGCGTGCGGCAGCACCCCCGCGTACCCGGCGAGGGCGTGCGCGGCGCGGATCACCAGGTTGGTGTCATCCAGGGCCAGCTCGCCGGTGCCCTCACCCTCCATGGTCAGCGCGAGGGTGTCGCCCCGACGGGCCGTCAGCTCGTCGTAGATCGAGATGGCGTGGTAGACCGTGTTCAGCTCGTGGTAGCCGTCCCGGCGCAGCGGGCCCACCCCGAGGTGCAGGTTGACCTTCGCGGGCACCCGCACCCGCACCGGGCCGATGGCCCCGCGTGGCTCGTCGTCGTCCGGTCGCCAGGCCTCGGTCACGGGGTGATGTCCCGCATGCGCAGGCGGATGTCGAACGGCTTGGCCACGATCAGCTCCTCGGCGGAGTCGGCGGCCAGCTCGTACCGGCCGTCGACCAGGTCGTACGCGTACACGTGCACCGGATTCTGCTCGATTCGCCAGTAGTGCGGGATCCCGGCATCGGCGTAGTCGGCCGGCTTCTCCAACCGGTCCCGGCGTCGGGTGCCGGACGAGACGACCTCGACTGCCAACATGACCTGCTCGGCGTCGAAGTAGTGGCTTGTACCGACAAGGGGCCGGCGTAGTAGCACCACGTCCGGTTCAAGGGTGTTGCGGTGGTTGAGCGCCACTCCGACGGCGGTAGCTGGCGACAGATCCAGCGGGGCGTGCTGTCGCAGCCACATCCAGAGCAGGCTGCTGATGTTCTGGTGGTCATAGGTGGGGGAAGGGACCACGACCAGGACTCCGTCACGTAGCTCGACGCGGGGGGCGTCGCCGGGCAGGGCCAGCACGTCCTCGATGGTGTGGTTGGCCAGTCGCTGCCGGACGGGATCCGGGCCCCACATCCCCTGGGCGGCGGGCTCGATCGGCTGCGCGGTCACTCGTACACCTCCTCGGCGGGCACGGCGTCAGCCTACTTCGCGGCCGGCGTACCGACCGGAGCCGACGCGGCGATTGCGGCGAACTGCTCGACGGTCAGTGACTCGCCACGGGCGCCGGGGTCGACGCCGGCGGCGGTGAGCGCGGCGGCGGCCCGGTCCGCACCGCCGGCCCAGCCGGCCAACGCGGCGCGCAGCGTCTTGCGGCGCTGGGCGAACGCCGCGTCCACCACGGCGAAGACCCGCTGCCGGGGTACGTCGGTGCGGGGCGGTTCGTGGCAGGTGAAGGCGACCAGGCCGGAGTCGACGTTGGGCACCGGCCAGAACACGTTCGGCGGCACCTTGCCCGCGCCCCGGGCCTGGGCGTACCAGGCGAGCTTCACCGACGGGATGCCGTACACCTTGGAGCCGGGACCGGCGACGAGCCGGTCGGCGACCTCCTTCTGCACCATCACCAGGCCGTGTCGCAGGGTGGGCAGCACGGCGAGCAGGTGCAACACCACAGGCACGGCGACGTTGTAGGGCAGGTTCGCCACCAGCGCGGTCGGTGGCGGGTCGGCCAGCTCGGCGGCGGCGATGCGCAGCGCGTCCGCGCGGTGCACGGTGAGCCGGGCGGCGTCGGCCCCGGCGTGCCGCGCGACGGTCTCCGGCAGCGCCCCGGCGAGCACCGGGTCGATCTCCACGGCGTGCACGTGCCCGGCGACCGGCAGCAGCCCCAGGGTCAGCGAGCCGAGCCCCGGCCCCACCTCCAGGGCCACGTCGTCGGGGGTGAGGCCGGCGGCGGTGACGATCCGGCGCACGGTGTTCGGGTCGTGCACGAAGTTCTGGCCCAGCTTCTTGGTGGGCGCGACGCCCAGCCGGGCGGCGAGTTCCCGGATCTCCGCCGGGCCGAGGAGACCGGTCATGGCTGGCAGCGTAGCGACGGGGTCGGTGTCGACCGTCGGGCCGGGCTCACCATGGGCCGAACGCCCGGTCGCCGGTGGCGGAGATGGCCGCGCACAGCTCGTCCAGGTCGCTGCCCGTGGTCGCCGCGAGCGCGCGGACGGTGAGCGGGATCAGGTACGACGCGTTCGGCCGGCCGCGGTACGGCATCGGGGTGAGGTACGGGGCGTCGGTCTCCACCAGCATCTGATCCACTGGTGTGAGCGCGGCGGCCTCGCGCAACGCCGTCGCGCTGCCGAAGGTGACGGTGCCGGCGAAGCTCAGCAGATAGCCGCGGCGGACACACTCACGGGCGAAGTCGGCGTCGCCGGAGAAGCAGTGCAGCACCACCCGGTCGGGGGCGCCCTCGTCGTCGAGGATCCGCAGCACGTCGGCGTGCGCGTCGCGGTCGTGGATGACCAACGTCTTGCCGTACCGCTTGGCGATGGCGATGTGCGCCCGGAAACTCTCCTCCTGCGCGGCACGCCCCTCGTCGCCGGTCCGGAAGAAGTCCATGCCGGTCTCGCCGATCCCCCGGACGCGGTCGCGGGCGGCGAGTGACTCGATCTCCCGCAACGCTTCGTCGAGGTCGTTCAGCCGGGGCGCCTCGTTGGGGTGCAGCGCCACGGTGGCCAGCACGGCGGGATACCGGTCGGCGGTGTCCGCGCCCCACCGGGAGGAGGCGACGTCCACCCCTACCTGGACCAGCCGGTCCACGCCGACCTTCGTGGCCAACTCGATGGCCACGGCAACCGGGTCGTCGGCCGTCCCGCCACCGGGCACACCTGCCTCGCTGACAGTGATGTCCAGGTGGGTGTGGCTGTCCAGCACCGCCCGGGGCAGCGACTCGGGGGCGGGCGGAAACTCTCCGGCCCGCCGGGCGGCACGCTCGCGGCGGGATTCAGTGGGCTCGCTCATCAGCGACAGCATCACACACCGGGCCTGTCCATCCGCCCGCCACCCGACGTTCACCTCGACTACGCCGCGCGACTCTACGGTCCCCGCATGAGCGTCACCCCCCAGGCCGACGGCACCGCCGGCGAACGGACCGGGCTGCACGTGGCGTTCGGCGGCGGCGTGTACCCGGCCGAGGAGATCGCCCGGGGCGCCGCGTACGAGTTGTTCAGCGCCGACGAGGTGGCCGGCTTCGAGTGGGCGCCCCGCCCGGGTAGCGCCCTGCCGTGGCGTCGTTTCGTGCACGTCACCGAGGTGACCGCTGTGCACGGGGCCACCGAGCCGGCCGACGAGCCGGAGACGCCGCTGCTGATGCCCGCCCACCGCGAGCGGGGTTGGGCCCACCTGCACCAGCTCAGCCAACAACCGGCGGCGGCGGGCGACCCGATGCTGGCGATGGCACGCGCGTCGGCGGTGGTCCGGCGGGGCACCCGGATGATGAAGGTGCTCTCAGCCCAGCAGGTCGCCGGCTACGTGCGGGGCTGGCTGCCGCACGGCTTCTGCTACCGCGAACACGATGTGGCGCACCTGCGTACGCCTGCGACGACGACTGTGCTGCGGAGCGACGGTGACGCTGGCCGGGACGGCCCGGAGGTGGCGTACGCGCTGCGCTGGCGCGCCTCCGACCCGGGCGACTACGACGTGCCGGTGGGCCCGGCGCACCGGGGCCTGACCGCGCTGGCCTCCCGGGACCGGCTCGGCGCCCCGGTGCTGGGCACGGGCTTCGTGCCGAGCAACGGTCAGCTCATCCCGGAGTTCATCACCCGGGACTTCGCCGACCTGCCGATGCCGGCGAACGCCGCCCTCGTCGCCTACCCGGCGGAGGGGGTGGAGGTGGTGCTGTACACCTACCAGGCCGAGCAGCGCGGGTGGCTGCGGATGGTGGGCCCGCAGTGGCGGCACCTGCTGGCCGCGGTGCCGGGCCTCTCCCCGGACCAGGAGTACGTGCCGAACGGCGACGCGCCCCGCTCCACCCAACTGGTCGGCATGTACGGCGACACCGAGTACGAGGCGGTCGCCGACCTGCCCGGCGGGTTCCGGGTGCTGGCGATGACCCGGGCGGCCCGGTACCCGGTGGACGCGGTGGCCCGTCGGGTCCGGTTCGCCCAGTGGCGGGGGACGCCGTGTCTGGTGCTGCGGGAGGAGGCCGGCTGGCTGCGGGTGCGCCTGCGCTACCCGAACCCGGACACCGTGGTCACCACCGGGGCGCAGTGTCAGGAACGTGGTATCTACGAGGCCTGGGCGCCGGGCGCCGAGGTGACCGACGACCAGGTGATGGACACCCGGTACGCGATGTGACGGCGCGCGGCGGCAGGGCACCCCGCCGCCGCGCGTCGTGCATTCAGTCGGCGAGCCGGGCCAGCTCCTCGTCGACGATCGACGGGTCGAGCTTGCGGAACACGGGCTTCGGCGTGGCCAGCGGGCGGCCCGCCTCGATCGGCACCGACTCCCAGCGCGCGCCGACGGTGTAGTCCCCGGTGAGCACCGGGTACGCCGGGCCGCCGTCCAGGTCGTCGACCTGCTCGATCACCGGCATCGGCGCGTGCACGCCGGTGCCCCCGAGCAGCTCGTGCACCTGCTGCGCGGAGTGCGGCAGGAACGGGGTGAGCAGCGTGTTGGCATCGCTGATCACCTGAAGGGCGACGTGCAGGATGGTGCCCATCCGGGGCTTGTCGGCCTCGTCCTTGAGCTTCCAGGGCGCCTGCTCGGAGAGGTACCTGTTGGCCTCGGCGACCACCTTCATGGCCTCACCGATGGCCTGCTTCTGCCGGTGCCGACCGATCAGGTCGCCGACAGTGGTGAAACCGGTCCGGGCGACGGCGAGCAGGGCCTCGTCGGCCTCGGTGAGCCCGGCCGGGTCGACCGGCGGGATCTCCCCGAAGTTCTTAGCGGCGATCGAGACGGACCTGTTGACCAGGTTGCCCCAGCCGGCGACCAACTCGTCGTTGTTGCGGCGGAGGAACTCGGCCCAGGTGAAGTCGGTGTCGTTGCTCTCCGGGCCGGCGGCGGCGATGAAGTAGCGCAGCGCGTCGGCGTCGTAGCGCTCCAGGAAGTCGCGAACGTAGATGACCACCTTGCGGGACGACGAGAACTTGCGCCCCTCCATGGTCAGGTACTCGCTGGAGACCACCTCGGTGGGCAGGTTGAGCCGGCCCAGCTCGCCCGGCTCGCCGTCGCGGGAGCCCTCGCCGGAGTAGCCGGAGAGCAGCGCCGGCCAGATCACCGAGTGGAAGACGATGTTGTCCTTGCCCATGAAGTAGTAGGACTGGGCGTCGCCGCCGACTCCGTCGGCCGATGGGACGCTGCCGGCGCCGTCCTTGGAGTTCCAATACCTGCGCCACGCCTCGGGGTCGCCGGAGCGACGGGCCCACTCGATCGAGGCGGACAGGTAGCCGATCACCGCGTCGAACCACACGTAGATCCGCTTGTCCGATCGGTCGCGCCAGCCGTCGAGCGGGATCGGCACGCCCCACTCCAGGTCACGGGTGATCGCCCGGGGCTGGAGGTCGTCGAGCAGGTTGCGGGAGAACCGCAGCACGTTGGGCCGCCACCCCTCGCGGGTGTCCAGCCACTGCCGCAGCACCTCGGCCAGGGCCGGCAGGTCCAGGAAGAAGTGCTCCGTCTCGACGAACTTCGGAGCCTCCCCGTTGATCCGCGACTTCGGGTCGATCAGGTCGATCGGGTCGAGCTGGTTACCGCAGTTGTCACACTGGTCACCGCGGGCGCTGTCGTACCCGCAGATCGGGCAGGTGCCCTCGATGTAGCGGTCGGGCAGGGTGCGCCCGGTGGACGGGGAGATCGCGCCCATGGTGGTCTTCGGCACGATGTAGCCGTTGCGGTACATCCCCTCGAACAGCTCCTGCACCACCGCGTAGTGGTTGCGGGTGGTGGTGCGGGTGAACAGGTCGTAGGAGAGACCGAGGCCGTGCAGGTCCTCGACGATCACCCTGTTGTACCGGTCGGCCAGCTCGCGCGGGGTCACCCCGTCGGCGTCGGCCTGCACCTGGATGGGGGTGCCGTGCTCGTCGGTGCCGGAGACCATGAGCACGTCGTGGCCGGCCATCCGCATGTACCGGGCGAAGACGTCGGAGGGTACGCCGAAACCGGAGACGTGGCCGATGTGGCGGGGGCCGTTGGCGTACGGCCAGGCCACTGCCGCGAGAACGTGACTCATGAGCAGTGAGCCTAGTGACAGGTCCGGGGCGTCCGCGAACCAATGGGGGGTGCCCGACCGGCGGACCGGGCCGACCACCTCGCCCGTTGGTCCGATTTGTCGCCGACACGCGGCTCAGCTGCCCGTTTCGCCTCCGGGAGCGGTGTGCAATGAACCTCGTGATGGGCAGACGAGCGGCGCGGGACCACGAGGACCGTCCCAGCGGACCGGCGGTCGGCGACGACCCTGGGCCCGAGCCCGCCGTGCCCCGGGTCGGCGGGCTCGCGCCTCAGCCCCGGCTGGTGCCAGGCGCAGACCCGGGCGTGCAGCGGCCCACCCCGGCGGGGAGGTCCGCCACCCCGGCCCGCCCCACGCCGGCGGCGCCGTCGCCCACTCCGGCCCGTCCGACCCCGGCGGCACCCGTACCCAGCCCGGCCCGGCCCGGGTTGTCGGGTCCGCCCGCCGGCTCGGCGCCCGCCGGCTCGGAGGCCGTCGAGGTGGAGCCGACCACCGGCGCGCCGGTGGACGCGGTGCCGCGTCGGGTGCCGGTCCGGCAACAGGGTCGCCGGGAGCGGGGCCTGCGGTCCGACGGCGACACGCCGGACGACGACGGCGGCGCCTTCTGGGCACCGATCGAGCAGGTGCACTGGGACGGAACCCCGGTCCGCAAGGACCCGGCACCGGAGCGGTTCCGCGGCTTCCGGCTGGCACGCCGCCGGGCACCCAGCCGCACGCCCCCACCGCCGGATCCGCTGCCCGGGCTCGCCGCGCTGGTGGCGCTGAGCCTGGTCGCGGCCTTCTTCGCCTGGGTCAGCGCCGGCCCGTTCTGGCTCGCGGTCGGGCACGCCCGAACGGGCACGGTGGTGATCGACGACTGCTCCGGCGGCGGGCTCACCCAACGGTGCCGGGGGATCTTCACGGCCGAGGACGGGCGGTTCATCGCCCATGGTGTCCGGGTCAGCGGCGTGCCCGCCGAAGGCAGCGCGACGGGCGCCTCGCTGCCGGCGCGGATGACCGGCCCGGACAGCGGCACCGCGTACGCGGACCTCGGGGTGGGCAGGCACCTGCTGTGGCTGCCCGGTCTGCTGGTGGTGCTGGGCTGCACCGCCGGCATCGTCAGGTGGACCGGATCGGCCCGACTGCCCGGTCGCCGGCACCGCCGCTGGGCGGTCGCCGCCGCCATCGCCGGCCCCACACTGATCACCGTCGGCTTCCTGGCCGCCGCGTGGTGACCCCGCCGTCAGGCGAGCCCGACCACAGTGGTCAGCTGTGCACGATCGTGTAGACGTCCCGGCGGCGCAGCGCGTACTCGGTGGCGACGTCGGTGATGGCGTCCCGGCGGGACCGGCCGGCGGCCTCCCGCTCGGCGACGGCGGCGCGCAGGGTGTCGTCGTCGGGGCGTTCGGCGGCGGTCACCGGAGCTCCGGCCACCACCAGCGTGATCTCTCCGCGCGGGTCCCCCTCGGTGGCCCACCGGGCCAGCTCGCCGAGGGGGCGGCGGAGCACCTCCTCGTAGGTCTTTGTGAGTTCGCGGCAGAGCGCGGCCGGCCGGTCCGCCCCGAACGTGTCGGCCAGGTCGGTGAGGGTCGCCCCGATCCGGTGCGGCGCCTCGAAGAAGACCAGGGTGCGTTCCTCGGCGGCGAGCGCGCGTAGCCGGGATCGGCGGCCGCCGGGGGTGCGGGGCAGGAAGCCCTCGAAGCAGAACCGGTCGCAGGGCAGCCCGGAGACGGCCAGCGCGGTGGTGACCGCGCTCGGCCCGGGGGCGACGGTGACCGGCGCCCCGACATTCACCGTGGCACGGACCAACCGGTAGCCGGGGTCGGAGACGCTCGGCATCCCTCCGTCGGTGACAAGCGCCACCACGTACCCGCCGAGGATGGCCTCGACCAGCTCGGGGGTGCGCCGCTCCTCGTTGCCCTCGAAGTAGGAGACGATTCGACCGCCGACGGTGAGGTCGAGGTCGCGGGCCAACCGGGTGAGCCGGCGGGTGTCCTCGGCGGCGACCACGTCGGCGCTGATCAGCACCTCCCGGAGCCGGGCCGAGGCGTCGGCGGGGTTGCCGAGCGGAGCACCGAGCAGAATCAGGCGCCCAACTTCGGACATTTCACCCACGGATTCGTCTCCTTCATTGCTGGGAATACCGGTATCAGGGACGACGGACGCCACCGGACACCTTGGCAGCCTACGATCGCCGGGTGACGAGTGCGTCGACAGCGCAGAGCCCGAGCGCCGATCCGGACAAGATGATCCAGGTGACGGGCGAGCCCAGTGCAACCCAGGAGCCGACGGCACCGAGCGCCGAGAGCGGCGGGGTGGCCGCCGCGGTCCGGCGACGGTTCGCCACCGTCGACACCCAGGTGGACCGGTTCTCGTGGTTGGCCACGGCAGTGGTGGTGGCCATCGCCGCGATCGTGCGCTTCGTCGGGCTGTCCAGCCCGAAGGGCAAGATCTTCGACGAGACGTACTACGCCAAGGACGCCTACGGGCTGATCTCCCGTGGTGTGGAGTGGAACTACAAGGACAACGCCGCGTCGTACGTGGTGCATCCTCCACTGGGCAAGTGGTTGATCGGCCTCGGCGAGTGGGCCTTCGGCTATCAGGACGCGGATTCCAAGGTCTCCGTCCCCGGGCACCTGATGACCACCGCACCGGAGTTCGGCTGGCGATTCTCGGCGGCCGTGATCGGCACGCTGTCGGTGCTGCTGCTGGTCCGCATCGGTCGGCGGATGTTCCGCTCGACGGTGCTCGGCTGCGCGGCCGGCCTGCTGCTCGCCCTGGACGGCTTCCACCTGGTGCTGTCCCGCGCGGCCCTGCTCGACATCTTCCTGCTCTTCTTCGTGCTGGCCGCGTTCGGCGCGCTGGTGCTCGATCGGGACGCCCGCCGTCGGCGCTGGGCACGGGCTCTGGACGACGGGCTCGATCCGAGCCAGCCGGGCCGGGCCGGCCGGCCGCCGACCGGTTGGCGCACCTGGCCGTGGTGGCGGCTGGCGGCCGGGGTGCTGATCGGCTGCGCCTGCGCCGTGAAGTGGAGCGCCCTGTATTTCGTGCCGGCCTTCGCACTGCTGGTGATCTTCTGGGAGGTCGGCGTCCGCCGCTCGGCGGGGGTCCGCCGGCCCTGGCGGGACACGCTCGTCGACGAGCTGCCCTGGCTGGTGCTCGCCGGCGTGCTCATGGTGGGCACCTACGTCGCCACCTGGTCGGGCTGGCTGCTCACCGACGACGGTTACTACCGGCTCGCGTCGTCCTACCCGAGCGCCCCGCTCAGCGACCGCCCGGTGATCGGCCCGCTGATCAACCTCTTCGAATACCACCGCGCGGCGTACGGCTTCCACGCCCAGCTCGACGACGCGCACAAATACCAGTCGTGGCCGTGGCAGTGGCTGCTGCTCGGTCGCCCGGTGGCGTTCCACTGGTCCGGCGACGGCGCCTGTGGCGCGCCGAGCTGCGCCTCGGAGATCCTGCTGCTCGGCACCCCGCTGCTCTGGTGGTCGTTCCTGCCCGCCCTGGTGGCGCTGGTCTGGCTGGGTGTGGCCCGTCGGGACTGGCGGGCCGGCGCGATCCTGCTCACCGTGGCCGCCGGGCTGCTGCCGTGGTTCTGGTTCGCCCTCGACGGCCGGACGATGTTCTCGTTCTACGCCGCGCCGGTGGTGCCGTTCCTGGTGCTGGCCGTGGTGTACGTGCTGGGCGCGCTGATCGCACCCGCCGGGGGTGACGTGGGTACGGTGGCGCCGCTGGTGCCCGGTGACCCGAGTTACGAACGCCGACTGGTGGGCAGCATCGCGGCGGGGGCGTACGTGCTGTTGGTGGGGCTCTGCTTCGCGTACTTTTATCCGATCTTCGTCGGCCGGCTGATTCCGTACTCGGACTGGCTGTCCCGGATGTGGCTCGACGGTCGGTGGATATAAGCATCGACAGGCGACGCGCCGCACAGCGCGACGGAAGAAGGGCCCGCACGCCGAAGCGTGCGGGCCCTTCTTCACAAAGACGCGCGCCCCGATCGCCTGCCACGGGGGAAGCGGGCGATTGGGGCGCGCATGAAGAGCTTAACCACCGCGCACCACCGGCACAACGGGTCGACTTGAGTCAGATTTCCGACGGATGCTGGCCGGACCGAGACCTTCCCTCGCACAGTTGACCGAGGGTGACCCGCCGTGGACCCACAGCGCGGGCGCGGACGGTCAGAGGTGATTCCTGACCCGGCTGGAGTGGTCGGTCACGCACCCCTCCACCCAAACGATCATCCAAAGTGGATCTCACTACACTGCGGGTCGTGATCAACTTCAGACGATCGACGGCGGTCCTCTTCGGACTGTTGGCGACCACCGCGCTGGCCGGGCCCGCCCCGGCGCGGGCCGACGAGGAGCCGGCGCCCGAGCCGCCCCGGGTCGAGCTGGTGCTCGACGTCAGCGGGTCGATGCGCGCCGCCGACATCGACGGACGCTCCCGGATCTCGGTCGCCCAGCAGGCCTTCAACGAGGTCGTGGACGCGCTACCCGAAGAGACACAGCTCGGCATCCGGGTGCTCGGGGCGACCTACCGCGGCAAGGACAAGAAGGTCGGCTGCCAGGACACGCAGCAGATCGTGCCGGTCGGCCCGGTGGACCGGTCCGCCGCGAAGGCCGCCGTGGCGACACTCCGGCCGACCGGGTTCACCCCGGTCGGGCTGGCGCTGCGCTCCGCCGCGCAGGACCTGGGCAGCGGGACCACCACCCGACGGATCGTGCTGATCACCGACGGCGAGGACACCTGCGCTCCACCCGACCCGTGCGAGGTGGCCCGGGAACTGGCCGCCCAGGGCACCAGCCTGGTCGTCGACACCCTCGGCCTGGCCCCCGACGAGAAGGTCCGTCAGCAACTGCTCTGCATCGCCAGCGCGACCGGCGGGACCTACACCGCCGCGCAGAGCGCCGAGGAGCTGACCGACCGGATCAAACAGCTCGTCGAGCGGGCCGGCGACACGCACACCCGGGCGCCGACAGTGGTCGGCGGCACCAACGCGTGCGACTCGGCGCCGCTGCTCACCCCCGGCGTCTACGCCGACCGGGAAGCGTTCTCCGAGCATCGCTACTACCGGGTGCCGATCCGCCCCGGCCAGGAGTTGCGGGCTTCGGTGAGCATGGCGTTGGACCGGGCCGTCAACCGGGACTACGGGGTGCTGCTGCGGGCCACCGCCGCCGACGGCCGGGAACTCGTCCGGGGCGCGGACGCCGGCAGCGGACGGGCCGACGTGCTCTCCGCCGGGCTGCGCTGGTCGGCCACCGCCGACGACGAGGACGCCGCCGAGACCGAGGAGAGCGCCGCGCCGGTCGTCGAACCCACCACCGTCTGCCTGGTGGTGAGCAACTCGTTCGCCCCGCGTCCCGGCACCGCGGCGACCCCGGGCATGCCTGTGGAGTTGACCATCGACGTGGTCGCCGCCGCACCCGCACCGGACGGACCGGACCTCGGCCGGGGCTGGGTGCTGCTGGCCCTGCTCACCGTCGCCGGGCTGATCACCGGTCTGCTCGCCGGACTGCTCACCCGCTGGTGGGTCGCCACCTGGAGGGAGAACTGATGCGTACCGCACTGTTCCGGTCGATGGCGGCGCTGCTCGCCGCCGGCGGGGCCGCTCTGCTCCCCGCTGCGGCCGTCGCCGCGCCGACCCCCTCCCCCGGTGCCACGCCGGTGAACCGTGCCGGCACGTCGTTCCTCAGCGCCACCCCGATCACCGCCGGACAACCGGTACGGGTGGACGCCTCGATCGGCGACCACCTCTACTGGTCGTTCCCAGCGACGGCCGGTCAGGTGCACGAGATCAACGCCACCGTCACCTTCCCGAAGGGACGCGGTGGCGCGTCCACCTGGACCGTGGACGTCTTCGACGGGCTACGCCGACGCCAGGCGTGCACGGCGGGGGCACAGACCCCGACAGTGGACGCGAAGGCGTCGAATGTCGTGTTGGGCTGCACGCTGCGCGAGGTGCGGCCGTGGGCGGAGCCCTGGTCGGCCGATCCACTGCCAGGCACGTACGTCATCCGGCTCTCCGTGATCGACCTGCCGGAGCCGGATCTGGGTGCGCCGATCGACGTGGACCTGCTGGTCGGCGCCATCGCCGACCGGGGCGCCTCGGCCGACGACGGCGAGTTGGCGGCACCGCTGGTGCCGAACACCAAGGCCGGCACGGTGCTCAACGCCGTACCCCCGGTGGACGCGGAGGCCGACGACGAGGGCGACTCGCTGACGGGCTGGTTGCCGGATCTCGGCTCGCGCTGGGTCTGGACCGGCATCGGCGGCGCGCTCGCCGCGGTGGCTGGCGTGTTCGGTTTCGCGGTCACCCGACGGCCTCGACGTCGCTGAACGCTCACCCTGGTGGCCCCGCCCAGCGGCGGGGCCACCAGAGGTTCAGCTACGCCGGGAGCCGCGCGGCAACCAGCCGATGAACCTGTCCTGGAGCGACATCACCGGGGCGGCGCGCAGATCCTCCGCGGCGGCGGCCAGGCAGGAGCCCAGATAGACGCTGAGCATCGCGCGATCACCCCCGTACTCCGCCAGCAGCCGGGTGCGCTTCGTCGCGCACGGCCATTCGTCACCGCAGGAGCCGCAGCTCCAGCAGGGGGTCTTCGGTGCGTGCTCGTCAGCCCGCACCCTCGGCCGTTCCGCACCATCGGTCATCGCACGTCCTTCCAGATGTCCACGGGACTGGCGGCTGCCGTGCCGGCCAGCATTGATGGTGGTCCCCCCGGAGCCATCAGGGAGGGCGCTGCAGGTCCCTCCGGTGTTACATCCTTGCGGTACCTTCAGCGGTCGTGGGAGTCGGAAAGTTGACGGTTAATTCGATGCGTCATTCCTACCGAGCAGTAGGTAACGGAGATGCGTGACCTGCTGCCATCGACGGTCGCCGTCGCCGTCGCCGGGCCCGAGGACTGGACGGGCGACCTGCTCCCCGCCGAGCAGGCATGTCTCAGCGAGCGGGCCGTGCAGACCCGTCGGCGGGACTTTGCCGCGGGGAGGAACTGCGCCCGCAGGGCATTGCGCGACCTCGGCCTGCCTACGGCCGCCGTACCGGCCGCCGCCGACCGCGCGCCGGTCTGGCCGACCGGGGTGGTCGGCACCATCACCCACACCGCCGGCTACTGCGCCGCCGCCGCGGCGCACACCACCGACGTCCGGTCCGTCGGGATGGATGCCGAGCAGCACCGCGAGATCAATCCGGGAGTACGCAGACTCGTGCTGCTGCCCGAGGAGGAGGCCGCCTGTGCGCGGTTGCCCGGTGACATCTCCTGGCCGGTGGTGCTGTTCAGCGCGAAGGAAACCGTCTACAAGGTGTGGTACCCGGTCGTCCGCAGCTGGTTGGACTTTCACGACGCCCGACTGGACATTGATCCGGATGCCGGCACGTTCACCGCCCGGATCGCACCGGCCCGGGTGGACGGGGCGGGGGTCGACGACCCGCCGGCGTCAATCACCGGCCGCTTCGTGATCGCCGACGGGCTGGTCCGCACCGCCGCCGTGCTCCCGCTGCGCTGACGTCGCCTGATTACTTATAGTGATGGATGCGATACCGGTCCACATTGGTGCCCGGTGACCGGCCAGACACCGTCCATGCTGGCCGGTGCGGTTTCGCGTCACCTTTGGTGAGACGCCCTCCGGCGCGGCGACAGGGCGCTCTGCCACCCACGGTAACGTCGACGAGTTCCCGCACGGCAGTATCGATGCGTCAAGGAGTACGGTGACCCACCGCCAGCCCTCCGCCGGGCCGCAGGATCTCCAGCAGTCAAGCTCGCAGCCGCCGAACCGCCCGTTCGTGGCGACGCCGCAGCCGCCGTTCTCGGGGGCCGCGTACCTGACAGCTGGCGGACACACGGAGGCTGGTGGCGGATATCGGGCACCCGGTGGTCAGGGCTACCCGATCATCGCACCACCACCTGCGCAGACGGACCGCGCCAAGAAGTCCGTGGTGGTCGTCGCGGTCACCGCGGCCGTGCTCACCCTGCTCACCTGCGCCGGCGGCATCGTGGCGGTCGTCATCGGCACCAAAGGCACCTCGACCACTGTGAGCGAGGCACAGGCCACCCCGACCCCGCCGCCGGCGAACGGCGACACCCGCGACCTGTCGCCGGGCGACACCCTGGTCGTCAACAGCGAGGCCGGCACCGTCGAGATCACCGTGACGAAGTTCAGCAGCGCCACCAAACCCTGCAAGTCCCACGGACTGAAGCCCGGCGAGGGCATGTACGTGATCGCCGACGTGACTGTGGCTGTCACCAAGGGCACCGTGTCGACGAACCCGCTCTACTTCCAGTGGGTCGCCGCCGACGGCACCAAGACCACGGCAATCGGTGGAGCCTTCTCCGGCTGCGGCAAACCGATGCCGGCCGTCGACGACCTGACCGCCGGCACCAGACGCACCGGCAGCGTGGTGTTCGACGTGCACGACACGTCGGGCGCGCTGGAGTACCAGGACCAGTTCCAGACCGCCGGTTCCTGGAGGCCGTAGCGGGCGGGCTACCGCCCCCATGCCTCGGTGGCGGTGACGACCGGCCGGCCGGTGCGTACCGAATCTTCGATGGCGAGGCTGATCAGGTGGTCCTGGCAGGCTTCGGCGAGGGAGTACGGAGCCGGGCCCTCCTCCCGCGCCCACGCCCCGGCGCGGGCGACGATGTCGGCCACCGCGATGTCGTCGTCGGACATCCCGCTGCCGACGAAGGGATTGCGGTAGACCACGTCGCCGTCGAAGCTGATGTGCTTCAGGTCGAGCCCCTCCAGGTTGAGGTCGAGACCCGTCTGGCGTCGCACGAGAGACGACTCCACAGGCGTGGTCGGGTCGATCAGGCGGATCACCCGGTCGTCCACCAGCTCACCGCGCGAGCCCCGCACCACCAAGCGGCGGGTACGCAGCGGGTTCCACCACTGGTTGTCGGTGAAGTCGTACAACCCCATCCGCCCGCCGAAGTCGATGGTCGCGAGGGTGGTGGGGAGCTGCTGCGGGGTGTCGTCGCCAGTCCAGCCGGCCGGCGAGAGCGGGTTGGCCAGCGGCGCGACGAAGGCACGCGCGCTGACCTCGGCGCTCTCGTGACCGACCCCGAGCAGACCACGGATCAGCGAGACCGCGTGGTACAGGTGGGTCGAGGAGATCTGGACCGAGGTCGGCTCGCCGAGCACCCCGGCGCGGACCACGGCCAGCCGGGCCGCGTGCCCCGGCATCAACAGGTACTGCTCGGCGACCTGCACCAGACCGCTGTCTCCGACGTCGGCCCAGAGCGAACGCAGACCCGCCAGGTCGGGGGCGGGCGGCGTCTCGGCGAGCACCGGTACGCCGGCCGCGACCAGTTCCCGGGTCGCCTCGGGCGTCACCGGCCACGGCACCGACACGATGACGAAGTCCGGCCGCTCGTGGGCGAGCAACTCCGCCGTCGTGCGGAAGGTCCGGACGCCCCACTCGGCCGTGACGGCAGCTCCCCGCGATTCGGTACGCGTCACCACCCCGGTCACCCGGAACCGCTCGGGGAGCAGCCGGGCCAGGCGAAGGAAGAACTCACCTCGCCAACCACTGCCGACGATGCCGAACCGGGTCTGGGCCACCGAAGTCATCTGGGCTCCTCACGTAGAGGTCCGGATGCTAACCGTTCTCCTTCGCTACGGTTGTGCCGATGACCGTCGAACCGATGCGCGCTGCGCCCGTGCTCCTGCCCGATGCGGGACCGCCCCTCGACTACTACCTGGTCGGCCACCGTGACGCGGCGACCACTGTGGAGGGCATCGTCGTCGAGGAGTTCACCCGCCACCGCGACTTCACCACCACGGGGCTGGACAGCGCGGGCTGGACGCCGGACGCCGGCTGGTGGAGTTCCGCCGCGCTGAGCCGCGCCATGCGCACCGACCCCGAGGTGCTGGCGCGGGTGCTTCCCACCTCCCGCCGGGAGGCCGAGGACGTCTACCGCGCGCTGGGTGGTGGGCAACTGCCGAACGAGTCAGCGCTTCGTACGCACTTCCTCGACCATCAACCGATCGCCACCGCCCCGCCGCTGCGGCTCGGCCCCGCACAGCCCCCGGCCGGCTTCCACGAGCGACGGGTGTACCGGGTCCTCTTCGCCAAGGACCTCGGGGCCGGGCAGGTGGCGAGCCTCCGGACGGCCTGGCGGACACCGGCGGGCGGCACGGGCGCGTCCGGTCGTCTCGACCAGCACGGCGACCAGATCACCTGGGATCTGCGCCGCGTCGGCCACTCCCTCGCCTGGTGTCTCGACGTGACAGCACTACTGAGGACCGACGCAACCATGGTGCTCGGCTCGACCCTGTCCGAGCTGACGAACGTCCTGCGCCAGCACGGCTTGATTCCCGTGACGACCGAACGCTTCTGCTAGGCCATGGCACTGGCCACCGGACCACCCGACGAGACCGGAGGCTCGAGTGTCAGTCGATCTTGAGGCAACGCTGGCCCGACCCATCTCGCTCGCCGAGATGGTGATCGCCGCGCGGGCCACCCTGGCCGAACTTCTCGGCCTGGACACGACACCCGAGCTGAGCGTGTTCACCGACCGACGTTACGAGCAGGGACGCCGCGTCGCATCCGGCCGCCGCCTCGACGCGGCGGAACTGCGGTCCACCACCATCGGCGACCGCCTTGAGCGCCAACCCAACGGAATGCCGGGCTCGATCCACCTTGAGATTGACGTCTCGGGTTCCGAGGACGGTGCCTGGCTCCTGGTCATCGACCACGAGCCGGAGACCGGCGGCGACCCCGATTGCGTCTTCAGCCCCTACCGCACGTGCGTGAGTGTCGTGGTAGCGCTGGCCATGGCACTTGCCGTCGCCGACCGCACCGGCGGACAGTTCATCGACGACCAGATCCAGCTGCTACGGCCGGGCCACACCCACCCGCGCCAGGTGGTCACTGTGACACGACTGCCACCCGAGCCGGGGGACTTCACCCAGAGGTGCGAGCGCTACCTTCGCCAGTTCACGAATCTGGGCGGGTGGCCACGCACCGTGTCGATGGGGCGTACTTGATGGGCGCGGCTTGGCACCCGAAAGATCGAAAAAGGCCGTCTCCGACTCACGGAAACGGCCTTTTGCCTGGGGTGGAGCTGAGGGGATTTGAACCCCTGACCCCCTCGATGCGAACGAGGTGCGCTACCAGTCTGCGCCACAGCCCCCCGCCGGCGAACCGGCTTCGGTCCCACCCGGCTTACACCGGGCGGGCCGGCAGCAAGGCTAACAGGTCGCCGGCCCCGACCGCGAATCCGCCCCCGGCCCGGCGCTCCGGCCCGCCCGAAGATCGACTCGGGCTCCCGGAAATCGGGGCATCCCGGACGCCGCGAACACCGCACCGCACCTCACCGCAAGATCGCACAACATCAAGGATGTAGTGGCTTCCGGGCGTTTCGTGGCCACTACATCCCGGTTCGAGCGTGATCTTGACGGCTGCCGGCGTGGCGGTGGTCGTCGTCAAGATCCGACTCAGAGCCACTCGAGTGGATCAAGCCGGTCGCCGCGACAGGCCAGGCCGGGCACGGCCGGGGCCGAGGCGCACGGCCGAGACCGCGTCAAGCGCCTCGGCCGGCCTCGTAGGGGCGACCGCGCAGGCCGCCCGACCGCCGGTACGAGACCGACCCGCCGTTGACCGCCGCCGGCAGGTCCCCCGGTCGGTCCAGGCCCATGGCGGCTCGGCGTACTCCCTCGCGCTGGGCGGCCAGCCGGCGCTGCGCCTCCCGGCGGGCGGCGGCCCGGCGGGCCTGTTCCCGACGCACCTCGGCCTGCCGGGCGGCCAGCCAGGCGGCCTCCCGGGCTCGGGCGCGGCGGCGGCGACGTCCGGCGAGGGCCTGACCCCGCAGGTGGACGACGTACAGGGCCAGGAGCAGGAAGGTTACGCCGAAGCCGACCCAGAAGCCGGGGCTGACGAACAGCACGCCGATCAGTTCGACGACGTTGAGGAGCAGCAGGGCGGCGAGCACCCGGCGACGCCGGTACACGGCGGGGGTGTGCTGTCGGCGCGGCGCCGGGCGTCGGCGGGACCGTTTCGGTGCTGGGGGTACGGCGCGCAGCCGACCGGAGCGGCGGGCGGCCGGGGGCGCGGAGACCGGCGCACTCAACGCACCGGTAGTCGCATTCTCACTGAGGGTGACGATCAGTGAGCGCGGAGGGTGAACGGGTCGCCGTCCCGGCACAGTACGGCGCCGTCGGCGGCGCTGGAGCACCCGCGCCGTCGACTGCGCCCGCTCCGCCACCAGCCGCTCGGTGGCGTCGTACCGGCGAACCAGCGCCGGGGCCAGGGCGAGCAGGCCGGCGGCGGCGAGGACGGCGAGGAGCACCGAGGTCGGCACCCTCACCCCTCCCGTCACCGAATTCGAAGCAACCGCCATCCGACCGCAGGATCTTCCACCGATCACGCCTGGGTGCGTGGATCGTCCGGCCGGGGAGCGCTTGCCGCAGCTTGCAGTTACTTGAGGTTACGGCGCACCGACCGGGATGCCACCGCGCCGCGCCGATCCCGTCCGTGGGACGAGTGGGAGGATGTCGGGAAATCCTCCCACTACGCGTTGGCGCGTATCCGGTGCCAGCGGGCCAGCAGGCCACCCTCGGCAGCGATCTCCTCACTCGTCATCGCGTACCCGATGTGGTCCCGCCAGGCGCCGTCGATGTGCATGTAGCGCACGTGGTACGACTCCTCGCGGAAGCCCAACTTCTCCACCACCCGCCGGGACGGTTTGTTCTCCGGACGAATGTTGATTTCCACCCGGTGCAGTCCGCCCGGGCCGAACGCGTGGTCCACGGCGAGCGCGAGCGCCGTCGGGATCACACCTCGGCCGGCGACCCGGGCGTCCACCCAGTAGCCGACGTAGCCGGAGCAGAGCGCCCGCCGCACGATGCTGCCCACGTTGATGTGCCCGACCAGCCGGTCCCGGTCGCCCTCACGCAGGCAGACGGCGAACGGCATGCCCTCGCCCTCGCGGGCCGAGCGCCGCTGGTCACGGTGCACCCAACGGAACGCGGCCGGCGAGTTCATCTCGTCCCAACCACCGGGCAGCGACGACTCCCAGGGCGCCAACCAGGCCCGGTTAGCCCGCCGTACCTCCGACCACGCCGCCGCGTCGGAGCGCCGGTAGGGCCGCAGCAGCACCGGGCCGTCGGCCAGCTCCACCGGCCATCCCGGTGACCGCGCGGGTCCGAAGAGACTCACCCGCACAGTCTCCCGCGCGGGACCGTGTCGCGCGCAAGTAGCCCCGCCGCGTTCACCGCACACGTCCGACTGTCACCCGACGCGGACCGCGAGCGGACCGGCCGGGACACGTCACCGGCGACGGTCCAGCAGCAGGACGTCCACGGTGGAGCCGGCTGCCGCCGTGGTGACCCGCTCGCCGAGCACCAGCAGCCCGTTGGCCTCAGCCAACCCGGAGAGGGTGAACGGCCCGCCGCTGAGCGGCTGGACCGTGTAACCACCGCCGCGGCGCTCGGCGACATGCGCCGGCCGGAACTCCCGCAGCCCCGTCGGGGACGACACGGTCTCCAGCAGGTGGGCCCGCACGCTGGGTCGGAACACCGGCTCGGCGCCGGCGAGCAGTTGGATGGCGGGGCGGGCCAACACCTCGAAGCCGATCAACGCGGCGCCCGGGTCGCCGGGCAGGCAGACCACCGGCACCTCCTCGGCGCCGACCGTGCCGAACCCGAGCGCGGTGCCGGGATAGAGCGCCACGTCGGTGAACGTGACAGGCCCGGCGCGACCGCCCTCGCGGCGGGAGAGGATCCGGCGCACCATGTCCCCGGGGCCGGTGCCGGTGCCCCCGGTGGTGATGATCAGGTCGGCGCGCAGCGTCTGGTCCTCCAGCAGGCCGCGCAGCCCCTCCGGGTCGTCGTCGCAGATTCCCACCCGGTACGCCAGTGCGCCCACCTCGGCCGCCGCAGCGGTCAGCGCGTGCGAGTTCGCGTCCACCACCTGGCCGGGCTGACTGCCCCGGCCCACGTCGACGAGTTCGTCACCGGTGGCCACGATGACCACCCGTGGGCTGGGCCGCACCACCACGTGCCCGATGCCGGTCGCCGCGAAGACGGCGACCAGGGCCGGGGACACGTAGGTGCCGGCCCGGGCGAGCAGGGTGCCGGCGGGCAGTTCCTCACCCGCTCGGCGTACCCCGTACCCCCGCTTGGGGGTGCGGAAGATCTCCACGGCGGCCATGCCCTGGTCGGTCCACTCCACCGGCACCACGACGTCCGCGGCGATCGGCAGCGGCGCCCCGGCGGCGACCGAGAAGCACGAGCCGGGGGTGAGTCGGACCGGCCGCCAGCTCGCGGCGCCGAGATCGCCGACCACGTTGAGCCGGATGGTGCGGCCGCCGGGCGTGCCGGAGGGGGCCGGGACGTAGCTCGGCCCCCGGCCCCCTCCGGAAATGTCCTCCCACCGCGCGGCGTAGCCGTCCACGGCCGCCTGGTCGAAGGCCGGGAAGGCGTGCGGCGCGACGACGTCCTCGGCGAGGACGTTGCCGTGCGCCTGGGTGAGGTCGAGGTCGAGTGGCGGCAGCGCGCGCAGCCTGCGCAGCACGCTGCCCAGGTAGTCGGCGAGCGGCGTCAACTCGTTCGCGGCCGCCTCGGCGTCGGCCGTCGCGGTCATGTACCAGATCCGCCTGCCGCGTCGGCCTTGACGAAGTCGGCCAGCCAGGACCGGAACTCGGCGCCCAGGTCATCGCGCTCGGCGGCGATCTGCACCACCGTCTGGAGGTACCCCAGCGGCATGCCCGTGTCGTAGCGGGTGCCCCGGTAGACGATCGCGTGCACCGGGGTGCCCTCGGTACGCAGCAGCTCCATCGCGTCGGTCAGCTGGATCTCGCCGCCGCTGCCCGGCTTGGTCCGCCGGATCGCGTCGAAGATCTTGCCCGGCAGGACGTAGCGGCCGAGCACCGCGAGGTTGCTCGGGGCGTCCTCCGGCTGCGGCTTCTCCACCATCCCGGTCACCTTGACGACCTCGCCGATGTCGGTCAGCTCCGACTCGGCCGGTTCGACGGAGGCGATCCCGTACCGCTTGGTCTCGGACGGGTCGACCTCGAAGAACGCGAGCACCACACCGCCGGTGCGGGCCTGCAACTCCAACATCGCCGGCAGCAGCGGCTCCGACGGCTTGACGAACTCGTCGCCGAGCAGCACCGCGAAGGGCTGGTCACCGACGTGCGACTCGGCGTACCCGACGGCGTGGCCGAGCCCGAGCTGCTCGGGCTGCCGCACTGTGTAGATCTCGGCCAGCTCGCTGGGCCGACGCACGGCGGCCAGCCGCTCGGTGTCGCCCTTCTCCTCCAGCCTGGTCTCCAGGTCGGGGCGACGGTCGAAGTGGTCCACCATCGACGTCTTACCCCGACCGGTGATCAGCAACACGTCACCGATGCCAGCCTGCGTGGCCTCCTCGACGATGTACTGCAACACCGGCCGATCCACCACCGGTAGCAGTTCCTTGGGCACCGCCTTGGTGGCCGGCAGGAACCGGGTGGCCAGTCCGGCGGCCGGGATGACGGCCTTGACCGCCAGGGGACGGCCGTTTGCGGCGACCGTCGATGAGGGGTTCGCTGAGTGCTCCGACATGCCGCGAGACTATCGGCCACGGCTCTGCCGCGGCGGGTGTGGCCCAGAAGACGCGCCGCCACCCGACCCCGGCCGCGCCGCGTCCGGGCCGGCCCGCGCCCCGCCCGTCGCGCTGTCCGGCGTGTCGTCGGCCGAATCCGGTCGGGCCTGCGCCGGGCCTGCCAGCGATGATTCTGGTACGCCCACAGCCGGGTCGGACCGGGCGGGCCCGCCCGGCTCCCGGGCGGCCTGCACCGGCTGGCCGGCGCGCGGCAGCCCGTCGGGTGGGCTCACCGCGCACGCGAGCACCGGGATCTCCCGGGTCGGCAGATCCGAGCGCACCTCGGCGACCCGGTACGTGTCGCGGCCCGCCGCCTTGGCCGCGTAGAGCGCGTCGTCGGCGGCCTCCAGCACCTCCCGGCCGGTGCTGCCGTGGTCCGGGAAGACGGCGATACCCACCGACACTGTCACCAGGACCGGCCCGGCGTACGCCTCGACGGCGATGGCCGTGTCGCGTACCGCCGCGCCGAGCCGCTCGGCCACGATCGCCGCACCCCGGGCGTCGGTCTCCGGCAGCAGCAGCACGAACTCCTCACCGCCCTGCCGGAAGGCCAGGTCGACCTCACGAATTTCCCCGCGCACCCGCCGGGCGAACTCGGCAAGCACGGTGTCCCCCGCGGCGTGCCCGTACGTGTCGTTGACGTCCTTGAACCGGTCGAGGTCCAACGCGAGGACGCTGAGCATCCGCCCGAAGCGGCTGGCCCGTTCCACCTCCCGCCGGATCGACTCGCGCAGGTAGCGGTAGTTCCACAGCCCGGTGAGCGGGTCGGTGAGGGAGAGCCGCTGTGCTTCCTCGTGCACCCGGACGTTGTCCACCGCCACTGCCGCGTGGCCGGCGAAGGTGCGCAGGGTGGCCAGGTCGTCGTCGTCGAACTCGTCAACGCCCAGCCGGTCGTAGAGGGCCAGCACGCCGAGCGCCGCCGCCGCGCCAGCCTCGTCGGACGACCCCGATCCTCCGGTTCCGGTTGCGCCGAGGGTGGTCGTGGCGCCGCCGCCCGGCGCAGCGAACGGAACCGCGACGTAGGTGCGGCAGCGTGGCTCGCCCGTGGGTGCCTCGGTCGGCTCTGCCCTGCCCCGCTGCGGTTCCCCGGTGGCGGCGACCGCACCGACCACGCCGACGCCGACCGGCACCCGAAGGGTCTGCGAAGCGTCCGCGCCCTCCTCCGGCCAGCGCCCGTCCAATCCCTCGGTGCACTGCGCGACGAGCACCCCGCCGGTCTCCACGAGCAGCACGGCACCGGCACGCGCGCCGGTGGCCCCGATGGCGCTACGCAGGATCACCCGCAGGATGCGTTGCAGGTCGTGCGTGCTGGCCAGGGTGTCGCCGAGCACCGCGAGGTGCCCCCGCAACTGGTCCCGGTTGCTGGTCAGCGCGGTGACGTAGGAGCCGGTCTCCCGGGTCATCCGGTTGAAAGCGGCGGCCAACCGCCCCAACTCGTCGCGACTGCGGACCGGCACCCGCGCGGTCAGGTCGCCCTGGGCCACCCGGTCGACCGCACCGGCCAACTCCGCCAGCGGCCGGGTGGTCACCCGGGCCAGCCGCCAGGCGGTCAGCACGGCGAGCAGCCCGGCCAGCACGACCACCCCGACCAGCGTGGCGTGCAGCGCCGGTGGCCGTTCACTGGGCACGGAGAGCACCAGTGCCAGCGGCTGCGCGTCGGAGGGCCCGAGCCTGCGCACGTACCGGCCCTCGTTGGTCTCGGTGACCTGCTCGCCGCTGCCGGCGACGGCGGCGGCCAGCACCGCGTCGCGTACGTCCCGGGACTCGGTCGTGTGGGTGACCCGCGCGGCGCTCGCCCCACTGTCGAGCAGGGTGACCGCCACCCCGGTCACCGCCGCCAGTCGGGCCACGAAGGCCGGGTCGACCAGTTGCGCGGCGGTCACAGTGCCCAGCCGGGCGCCAGCGGGATCGTGCAGGGCGACCTGGGCGGCCAGCGCACGGACCGGGCCTGTCGAGCCCGTGCTCGTGCCGCCGTTCGAGCCCTCGGTCGAGCCGGCGCAGTCCTGCCACGGGGTCGATGGCGCACCGGGCGAGACGTAGGTGATCTGGCCGGCCACGTCGGTGATCAGCACCGCGGCGGCCAGGCCCCGGCCGACCAGTTGCGCGGCGGCGACGGCCGGATCGGGGGTGAGCGCCACCGCGTCGGCGATGGCGCGCAGCTGCTGGCAGAGTGCGTCGACCGAGGTACGCACGGTGGACGCCGCCACCGCCAGCCGCTCGGTGGAACGGCTGCGGTCGACCGCCGCGACGGTGGAGGCGACGAAGAGCGCGCCGAGCAGGACCGGCCCGAGCACCACCACGAGGAAGGCTGCTGTCAACCGCCCGCGTAGCGTCACTCGGTCCCCCCGGAAGTTCCGCCTCCGTTGCTTGCGATGCTGACACAGAGCAACCGTGGGAGAGGCGTTGCGTCAGGAGTGTTGCGTGCCGGAATTTTCTGATGAAGCGGAAGTGACCCGAATGGCGAAGCGGGACACCCGCGTCGAGCTGCTCGCTCGCCGCCGGTCGCTGCCCGCCGCGACGAGGGCGGCCGCCGCCGGGCGCGTGCAGGCCGAGCTTGTCGCTCTGGTACGCCGGCTGCGCCCACAGCTGATGACTGCGTACGTGCCGGTCGGCTCGGAACCGGGCGGGGCCGACCTGCCCGAGGCACTGCGGGCGGCCCTGCCGTCGAACGCCGAGTTACTGCTGCCGGTGCTCCTGGCCGACCTGGATCTGGACTGGGCGGCATATATCGGGCCGGCTGCCTTGATCGCGGCGGGTCGGGGTATCCGAGAACCAGCCGGCGCCCGTCTCGGGGTGGCCGCCGTGGCGCACGCGGAGCTGGTGGTAGTACCAGCCCTCGCGGTCGACCACCACGGTCGGCGGCTCGGGCGCGGCGGCGGCTCGTACGACCGCGCCCTCGCCCGGGTACCCGAGGCAACCCTGACGGTGGTGCCCCTGCACGACGGTGAGCTGGTCGAGGTGCTGCCGGCGGAACCACACGACCGTCGGGTGCGCGCGGTCGTCACTCCCGCCGACGGGGTGCGTACGCTTGACGGCGGCCCCGGTGCGGCGCACGGTGTCGCGCCCCACACGTCCGCTGGACGAACCCGGGCCGAATGACGCACCATTGGCACTCGAATAGGTCGAGTGCCAACTGGCCGAGCCCAGATCCGGAGGAGAACGTGCCCACGTACCAGTACGCCTGCACCACGTGCGGTCACCAGCTCGAGGCGGTGCAGTCCTTCTCTGACGAGCCGCTGACCGAGTGCCCGGCGTGTCAGGGGCGGCTGCGCAAGGTCTTCAACTCGGTAGGCATCGTCTTCAAGGGTTCGGGCTTCTACCGCACCGACTCCCGGGCGTCCGGCTCCGAGACGACGGCCGGCGGCACGGCCACCAAGCCGGCGAAGTCCGAGTCGTCCTCCGGTGACAGCTCGTCCTCGTCGTCCTCTTCGGGGTCCTCGTCCGGGTCGTCCTCGGGCTCGTCGTCCTCCTCGGGGTCGTCTTCTGGGTCGTCCTCGGGTGGATCGGGCGGCGGCAAGGCGGCCGCGGCAAGCTCCGCGTCCTGATCGTCGAAGGCCCGGCCTCACGGGTCGGGCCTCGTCCACTCGGGTTTCAGGAAGTCGGCCTGTCCCTGTCGCTCCGACCGCCCGGTTTCCTTGATCCCGAGTCGATCACGGCGGTGCCGTAGCAGACCGAACCGACCGATGGGCGTTTTCCACAGGCCGGGCGGTTGTCCACAGGCATCGGCCGAGGGTCGGCCGCTGCGGTGGGAACTGCCTAGCCTCCCGTCCATGGGTGCCACCGCGGCGCTCGGGGACGGAAGGCGGCAGCGCGATGGTCGATCCGGAATCCGCGCGGGCGTTGCGCCCGCTGCGTCAGCTCACTCTGCCCGGCGGCCGCACCCTGCTCCGGGCCGGCCTGATCGCCGCGCTGCTCGGCCTGGCCGCCGCGGTTCTGCACACCCCGGCCGGATGCCCGCCGACCGCCGTCCCCTCCGACACGCCGTCCTCGCCAGTCGGCACGGCCCGGCAGGTCCGCGAGGGCCTGTCGGCCGACCCCAGGACAGGCTCTCCCGCGCCGCCGGGGTCAGTCCCAGTGCGGGGGGCGTTCGGCGAGTAGCCAGTCGTCGTTACCGCCCGACCGCTCGCCCCAACCACTGTCGGTGTCGTCAGAGGTCTGCTCGGGCAGCACCACGAAGTCTTCGCTCAGGTCGACGGCGCGGTCATCGTCTCCACGTGCGCCGCGCGTGCCGGGGTCTTCGGTGCTCACGAGCGGCAAGACTAGCGCAGCCACGGCGGCGGACCGGGCCGCCGACCGTGGGCTCACCGGCCAGAATCGACCGGACCACCGGCGGCGTTGGTAGCGTCGGACGGCGTGACGACCCCCAGCGGTGGCAGCACCCCGGACGACTACTGGCGACGGCCCGACAGCGGCGATGACGCGGTGGCGGACCAACCTCCCGCCGCCCCCGCGACCACACCACCGACCGCGCCCACCAACCAACCACCGACCGGGCCCAGCAACCCACCGCCGAGCGAGCACGCCGGCCCCGCATCGACGGGGCACCCTTCCAGCGGGTACTCCGGCCCGCCGCCGAGCCTGCCGCCGCCGGCGGGTTGGCGTCCACCCGTACATCTGCAGCCGGCGCCGCCGCGACAGTTGCCGCCGCAGGACATGGCCGACCTGGACGCTGCCGAGCAGCGCTCGCAGCGGGTCACCTACGGGTTCGGCGCGGCGGCCGGCGTGGTGTTGCTGGTTCTGCTCTGTCTGCTCTGCTCGCGAGTCATCTTCTGATGCCCGACCCCACCTGAGGGGCAGCAGCTCAGAGGGTGGTGCCCCAGACGGCCTCGGCGCCGGAGTGGCCGGTCAGGGAGACGTAGATCAGGGCGGCGATGGAGAGCCCCACGGCCGCTACCGCCAGCACGGGGATGACCAGCGCGGGTAGCTGCGGCACCCGGGGGTGTCCACTCGTTGCCACGAGCAGCAGGATGGCCACGATCCCGAGCGGCACCACGATGCGGAACAGGATGTCGCCGTAGCGGGAGTGCTCGAAGATCTGATCGAGGATCGGCCCCTGGAACCCCCGGGCTACCAGCGCGTCGGTGAGCGCCTCACCCGACTTGACCGCGACGTAGGCGGTCACCGGCGCGGCCACGGCGAGGAGGCCCAGGGCCCAGTCCAGCCGGTGCCGCCACCGCGGCAGCCCCACGTACGCGATGGCCAGCACCGCCAGCAGCGGCACGAACACGATGACCGCGTGGACCATCAGGGCGTGTACCGGTAGACCCAGGATCTCCTCGAACATCGAACCCTCCAGGTGGATCATGGTCAGGGGTGATCAGCCTATGGTCCGCCGATCGTCCCCAGGCTCTCGACCGGACACACGCGCGCCGCGTCGATCGGGTTCACTCTCCGGGCCGTACTCCCGATCTTGTCGGCCTGTGTCGGTGACCACCCGGAGCGCGCGACGGTTGTCGATGCTGACCGGGCGTGTTGTCATTGGCGAGTGTCAGGTGCCGAGGAGCTGCTGCGGTCGAGGGGCCTGCGTGTCACGCGGCCACGCCTCGCGGTGCTCGACGTGCTGGCCGGAGGCGGTCACCTGGAGGTCGACGAGATCACCCGACGGGTTCGTGAACGCCTCGACTCGGTCTCCACCCAGGCGGTCTACGACGTGCTGGGCGCGCTGTCCCGGGCCGGGCTGTCGCGGCGGATCGAGCCGGCGGGCAGTCCCGCCCGCTACGAGGCGCGGGTGGGCGACAACCACCACCACGTGGTCTGCCGCGGGTGCGGCGAGATCGCCGACATCGACTGCGCGGTGGGCAGCGCCCCGTGCCTGGAGCCGAATGTCGCGCACGGGTTCGAGGTGGACGAGGCCGAAGTGACCTTCTGGGGTCTCTGCCCGGGCTGCCGGGCCCGCCGCTCCGCCGACGTCTGACCGGCGGCACCGGGGCGCAGGCGCGGCACCGGCGGCACGTGACCGGCGAGGCCGGCCGGGCCGTGGCACTCTTGGGCGGTGGACTCCGATGACCTCGGCCTCTTCGGTCCGGGTTCGGTCACGTGGAAGGTGCACGACGAGCCGATCCTGATCGTCGCCGGCCTGCGCTCCCTCTTCCTCCAGGCGTTGCACCCGCGGGCCATGGCCGGGGTCGCGCAGAACAGCAACTACCGCACTGACGCCTGGGGCCGACTGCTCCGCACCGCCACCTACGTGGCGACCACCGTCTACGGGACCACCGCCGAGGCGGAGGCCGCCGGGGCCCGGCTGCGCCGCCTGCACGACCGAATGCGGGCCACCGACACGCTCACCGGTGCGGAGTTCCGGATCGACGAACCGGACCTGCTGCGCTGGGTGCACGTGACCGAGGTCGAGTCGTTCCTGAGCACGGCCCGACGCGCCGGTCTGCCGCTGAGCGACGACGAGGTGGACGGCTACTACACCGAGCAGCGCCGCGCCGCCGCCCTGGTCGGCCTGGACCCGGCCACCGTCCCGGGCACCGCCGCCGAGGTCGCGGACTACTACGAGGCCGTACGGCCACAGTTGCGGATGACCCGGGAGGCCGCCGAGACGGCGGTGTTCCTCACCGCCCCGCCGCTGCCGTGGAAGCTCAGCCTGCCGGTCCGGTTGGGGCTCACTCTGGGCCCGCCGCGCTGGGCGTACCTGGGGATCGCCGGCACCGCGTTCGCCCTGTTGCCGACATGGGCGCGCCGGATGTACGGGGGTCTCGGTCTACCGACCACCGCGCTGTCGGCGGATCTGAGCGTGCGCGCGATGCGGCTCGCGCTCGCTGCCGTCCCCCGCCGCTACCTGGAGGGGCCGTTGATCCAGGCAGCCAAGGAGCGGGCCGCGCGGCACGCCGCTGCCTCGTTGGCCGGCTGACCCGACCTCCGCCAGGGAGATCAGCCGTCGGCAGGCCGGTCCATGGCCGCCCACGGCTCCTTGCCCGGCACCTGCGCGCCGGTCGGGCAGTGCCGCCGGAAGTCGCACCAGCCACAGCGCGGGCCCGGTGCCACCGGGAACGCCTCGTCCGCGTCGGCGCCGTCCGCGACCGCCCGTTCGGCGGCCATGATGTCGCGGGCTGTCTCCTCCGCGCGGGTCAACTGCCGGGCCAGCGACTCGACTGTGTGGTCGTGGGCGGCGACCGTGCCGGTCGGCAGGTGGTGCAACTCCACCCGACGACACGGCTTGCGGAACACCCGCTCGGCCGCATACGCGTAGAGCGCCAGCGCCTGCGAACCCCGGGCGTCGTCCGCGTCCAGACCGGTGCGACCGGTCTTGTAGTCGACGATGACCAGCTCGGGCCCTTCCGGCCCGGGTCGCGAGTCGATCCGGTCGGTGCGGCCGTTGAACGCCAGCACCGCGGTCTTGACCGCCACCACCCGCTCCACGCCGAGCGGGTCGGAATCCGGCTCCAGCGTCTCGACGTACGACTCCAGCCAGCCCAACGCCCGCAGGTAGGCGGCCCGCTCCTGCTCGTCGTCACGGTAGCCCTCGCGGACCCAGGTGCCCTTGAGCAGCGTGGCCAGCGCCTCGGGGCGCCGCCGGTCGGCGGGCAACGCATACCAGTTTTTCAGGGCGGTGTGCACGCTGGCGCCGAGCGAGTTGTGCGCCCACGGCGGGCCCTTGGGCGGGGCGGGCCGGTCGACGTAGGAGTAGCGGTAGCGACGCGGGCAGTCCGCGTACGCGCCGAGCCTGCTCGGGGTGCAGACGAACAGCCGCTCGGGCATGCCCTCGAAGCCGAGTTGCTCGGCGTCGCCGGCGCGCTGCCGGGGGGCCCGGCCGCCGGCGGCCGGCCGCCCCGCTGATGAGGATCGTCGCACGCCTGCGATCCTGCCATCCGCCCCCGACATCGCGCGCGTGCCGTCAGGCCATGTTGACGTACTGCGTGACGAAGGCGGCCACCGCGTCGGCGATGAGCTGCACGGCGATCGCGGCCAGCAGCAGGCCGGCGATCCGGGTCAGCACCTCGATCCCGCCCGGCCGGAGGATCTTCACGATGCCGCCGGAGAAGCGCAGGACGATCCAGACGGCGACCATCACGGCGAGGATCGCCACGGCGATGGCGGTGAACTCTCCCAGCCCGTCGGCCTGCTGGACGAAGAGCATGGTGGCCACGATGGCACCCGGCCCGGCCAGCAGTGGCGTGCCCAGCGGCACCAGCGCGATGTTGGAGGTGACCTGTTGGCTCGGGTCGTCGGCCTTGCCGGTCAGCAGTTCCAGGGCGACGAGCACGAGCAGCAGCCCGCCGGCCGCCTGCAACGCCGGCAGGTCCACGTGCAGATAGTCGAGCAGGGTCTGCCCCGCCACCGCGAAGATCACGATGACGCCGAGCGCCAACGCGACGGCCTGCCAGGCTGCCCGGTTGCGGTCGCGGGCGGGCAGCGGGCCGGTCAACGCCAGGAAGATCGGCATCATGCCCGGCGGGTCGGTGATCACCAGCAGGGTCACGAAAACCTCGCCGAACAGCTTCAGATCCACGTGATCAACCTAGCCGCGCCCCGATGGGCGAAATACCCGGATCAACCCGAAGCGACCTCGGTCACCCCGTCGGCGACGATCCGCTCGTACGCCTCGACGCCCGTGCTGAACGCGCCGAGCCGAACGGTCTTGTGGGTGCCGTGAAAGTCCGACGAGCCGGTGACGAGCAGACCCAGCTCGGCGGCGAGCGCCCGTACGTGTTCCCGCTCGGCCGGGCTGTGGTCCTCGTGGTCGACCTCGAGCCCGGCGAGCCCGGCGGCGGCCAGCTCGGCGATCAATTCGTCGGGTACCACCCGGCCGCGTCGGGTGGCCCGCGGGTGGGCGAAGACCGGCACACCTCCGGCCGCCCGGACCAGTCGAATGGCCCGGAACACGTCGATGTCCTCCTTGGGCAGCCGGTACCGCTCGCCCAGCCAGTTCGGGCCGAACGCCTCCCGGACACTGTCGACCAGGCCGGCGCGGATCAGCGCCTGCGCGAGGTGCGGGCGTCCCACGGTGCCGCCACCCGCTCCGGCCAGGATGTCCGGCCAGTTCACGTCGATGCCGTCGGCCCGCAGGAGACCGACCATCCGTTCGCCGCGTTCCTCCCGGGCGGCCCGGACCCGAGCCAGCTCGGCCACCAACTCCGGGTGGTCCGGGTCGAACAGGTACGCGAGCAGGTGCAGCGGCACCGCTGGCTGCTCGCCGGACCAGCGACACGACAGCTCCGCACCCCGGACCAGACGCAGACCTCGCGGCAACGCGCCGACGGCCGGCGCCCAGCCGGCCGTGGTGTCGTGGTCGGTGATCGCCAGCACGTCCAGCCCGGCGTCGACAGCCGCGCCGACCAGCTCGGCCGGGGTCAGCGTGCCGTCGCTGGCCGTCGAGTGGGTGTGCAGGTCGATCCGGGGGGCGGAGCCGGTACGCGAGGTCACCGCCCGACGCTACCGAGGAAACAGTGAGCCCGGCTCATGTGGGTCGCCCAGGTCACCCGGGGGTCAGAAAGTCCTTCACCAGGATCGGCTGATCTCCGGTCGGCACGCCCGGCACCGCTGTGGGGCTGGCGGGCTTTCCCGCCCGCACCTGGCCGACGTCGACCCGGACCAGCTCGCCGGTGCCGTCGAGGTAGGAGGCGTGGGCCTCGTTGCTCCACACGATCGCCCCGGTCATCGGCGGCCCGACCGCAACGGCGGTCGTAGCCGGCCCGAGCCGCTGCAGGTCGACAAGCAGGGACCGGCCGGCCTTGCCGACCTCCCCGTTCACCAGCAGCCACCGCCCGTCCGGTGAGACCCCGCCGACGCCGTCCTGGCTCAGCTCCGGACCGCAGCCGGTGCGTACCGGGTCCAGCTGACGGGTCGGGGTGAGTACGGCGAGGCAGGTCCGGCCCGGCTCGGTGGTGACCTGGCCGACGAGCCGCCCGTCGGGCAACCGCCCATAGACGTTGAGGCTCTTGCGGTCGAGGGCTGCGGGCAACGGCCCCGCACCGGGCCGCCAGAGGGTGTGACCTGCGCCGGCCGGGTCGAGTCGGACCAGCACGCTGTCGCCGACGAACCGGACGGGATCCGCCGCCGCGGGTACCGGGGTGCGTACCGCCCCGATGAGTTGGATGCCGGCCACGCCCGCCACCAGCAGATCGCCTCCGTCGCGCCAGGCGACCTGGAGGCTGTCCGGGGCCAGGACGATGGCGCCCGCCCCGGCCAGCAGCACCTGCACCAGGCCGTCGTCCTGCACCACCCACAGGGAGCGCCCTGCGGTGCTCTGCGCGCCGACCACCAGCCAACCGCCGCCGCCGGGCAGGGGCTGGGCGCGTTCGGCCGGCCCCACGTCGGGCAGCACCAGCCGCCGCCCGTCGGCGCTGATGAGCGTCTCGCCGACGAGAGGAGAGGTCGATGTCTCGGGCGAGGGGGCCGGGCCGGGAATGTTGGCCGTCGGGAGCGGTCGGCTGGTCGGATCCGGGTCGCCGATCACCACGATGGGTGGGCCGTCCCGCCTGGTCTCGGCACCGAGCTGGACCATGCCGGCGCCGAGCAGCACGGTGGTGACCGCCGCGAGGGCGACGCCGACCGCGGTGCGTCGACGCCGGATCCGGTTCGCGCGGCGAATGGCCTGCCCCGCCGGGTCGAGGCTCAGCGGGCGGGCAAGAGTGACCTGGCGCGAGAGTGTCTCCCGCACCGCACCTTCCACCTCGTCAGGCCGCACCTGGTATGAACGCCGTGGGCCGTCCGTCAGGTTGTCGCGCCGGCCTGGGACCTCACTCACTGCTGTTCCCCGGGCCCGTGCCGACGGGCACGGCCGCCGGGGCGGTGGGCAGCACGACCTGCGGGGTGATCGGACGCGGCGTGGCGGGGCGCGGAGCGGCCACGCGGGGCACGGGTCGGGCAGCCGCCCGCATCGGCCTGGGCGTCGCAGCGGCACCGGTGACCGGGACCCGTCCGGTCCGGGAACCCGGGCTCGTCGTCCGGCCGGCGGCGCCGGTCGCGCCCGCCCCACCGTCGGCGGCCGACCGGCCGGCGATACCGGCTGCTTCGGCGAGGTCCGCCGCGTCCGCGCCCAGTCGACGACGCAGCGTGGCCAGTGCCCGGGACGCCTGGCTCTTCACCGTGCCAGGTGAAATGTCCAACATCGCGGCGGTCTGTGCCTCCGACATGTCCTCGTAGTAGCGCAGCACCAGCACCGCCCGCTGCCGGTTGGGCAACTCTCGGAGATGCCGCCAGAGCAGGTCACGGTCGAGTTGCTGCTCGATCTCGTCGACACCGGCCCGCTCGGGCAGCACCTCGGTCGGGCGTTCGCCGTGCCAGCGCCGCCGCCACCAACTGGTCGACGTATTGACCAGCACACGTCGGGCGTACGGCTCGACCGCCTCGATTCCGCCGAGCCGCTTCCACGCGAGGTACGTCTTGGTCAGCGCCGTCTGGAGCAGGTCCTCGGCCGTGGCCCAGTCCCCGGTGAGCAGGTAAGCGGTGCGTAGGAGCGCGGCGGAGCGGGCCGCGACGAACTCGCGGAACTGCTCCTCCAACGAGTCCTTGCTCGCCACCGCCCACCTCCACACCCCTGCCGTCCTGGCAGAGTGCCACGTCAGGGGCGCTCTGGTCCATGACGAAAGGTGCGCACTTGCTCCGATGTTCGGTCGAAAACCTTCACGCGCCGTCGTCGGCCTTTGCCTCGTCGGCCTCCTTGCCGAGCCGCGCCTCGACCGCCTGCGGCTCGTACATCTCCTCGACCACACGCAGGTAGAGCTCGTTCGGGTTGGGCAGGTTCTTGATCTCGCGGAGCGCCTGCTCCTGGCCGGCGGACTCCAGCACGAAGGTGCCGTAGTTGAGCGCTCGGCCGGTAGGCGACTGCTCGTACTTCATGTCGGTGACCCGGACCAGCGGCATCATCGCCACCTTGCGGGTGACGATGCCGTTGACCACCATGACCCGCTTGTTGGTCAGGATGAACCGGTCATACCACCAGTCGGCGACCTTCCACGCCACCCAGCCCATCACCGCGAACCAGAGCAGCACGGCGATGGTGGTCAGCGCGCCGACGTCCTGACCGGCGAGGAAGCCGGAGAGGTAACCGAGCACGAAGGTCGCCGCGACGCCGATCAGCAGCGGGTTGGTGAGGTGGATCCAGTGCCGCTTCCACTCGCCGCGGTAGCGCTCGGTGGGGAAGAGGTAGCGGGCCACCAGCGAACTGGGCTCATCTTCCAGTGGCAGCACCCGACGAGGGGTCGAGCCGGTCGCGTCGGCGCGCAACCCGGCCAGCTCGTCCTCGGAGATCTGCGGCGGCTGGTAGCTGGCCTCCGGATCACGGATCCACCCCCGACCGGAACGACCCTGGCCGGCATAACCGGGCCCGTCGCCGTAACCGACGTCGTCCGAAAGGGACGGACCGTCGGACAGGCCGGGACCGGCCCCGTAGCCCGGGCCGTCATCAGGCCCGATCCGCGGGATCGGCTCGGTGTCGCGCTCGCGGCGTTCCCGGTCGGGGTCGTCCGGGTCGAAGGGTGGACCGGAGGGGCTGCCCATCGGCGGCTAGGCGACGAGACTGGTGAAGAAGTCGCCAAACCCCTGGGCGATATCCATGATCCCGCCGCCGAGCGACTTGAACACGTCCGCCGCAGAGTTTGGCCGGTAGGCGACGAAGAAGATCAAGAATGCGATTCCGGCCCAGGTGAGGACCTTCTTGACCATGGCGGGCCATCCTCTCGCGCGGCGCCGGGTCCCATTACCGCAGCGGCACCCAGAGTATCAGTGTGGTGTCGTACAGTGAATATCTGCGTCCGTTCTCCGTCAAACCGGGAGAGTTGTCAAGCTCTACCGGGTAGATACGGAGACGGTGCGCCGTACACGAGCTCGGGCGGAGTCCACTCGGTAAGGTCGTGTAGCACGACGTCTTCCGCGAGCAGGTGACCCGCACTCGCCGGCCAGGCTATCGCATGGAGCCACATTCCCCGAGCCTCGCCGGCGTACGCGCTTCGATCCATTGGTGAATTCACCAACCACAGTGGAGTGGGATGCCCGCCGACCTTGATCTTCGCCTGTCCGACGTGGTCAGGGTGACCCGACCCCGGGTCGGTCAGCGCGTCGACCAACTCCGGTCCCGGATCCGGGCCGGTCAGCCCGGCGAGTCGGGTGCCCAGGCCCACACCGGGCTCCTCGGCCACGAAGACCAGATCGGCCGGACCCCCGCCGAGTGGCGCCGGGCCCGCGCAGGCCACCGCTGTCGCCCGCACACCCGTGCGGTCGTCCCCGGCGTACGCCACGCCGGTGAGTGTCCAACCGGGCGGCAGTGGCCACGGGCACCACAGCGGCGTCACCGGTGGATCGGCGGTCGTGGTGATCCGCTCCACCACGCTCGCCAGGATGTCCGCTCCGATGTGCTCGGGCACGTGCAACGGCGGCACCGGGCCGCAGCGCACACACCTCGAGTCGGTGTTCATCAGATCCGGCGCCCGTACCGGGCCCCCGCATCTCGGACAACTCACCGCGACACTCACATCCCCCACCGTCTCCCCGGACCGCCGGAACGTCAAGCCGGAACGTCCGATTCGGCACCGTACGTGGGTCAGTCAGGCGGCGTGCCGGCGTGCGCGCGGATCCAGGCGTGCATCGCGATTCCGCTGGCCACGCCCGCGTTGATCGACCTCGTCGAGCCGTACTGGGCGATGGAGTAGAGCTGGTCGCACGCGGCGCGGGCCGGCGCGGAGAGGCCGGGCCCCTCCTGGCCGAACAGCAGCACGCAGTCGCGCGGCAGGGTGCCGGTCTCCAGCGGGCGCGACCCGGGCAGGTTGTCGATGCCGAACACCGGCAGGCGCCGCCCGGCCGCCCAGGCGACGAACTCCTCGATCGTCTCGTGGTGCCGCACGTGCTGGTACCGATCGGTCACCATCGCGCCGCGCCGGTTCCACCGTCGCCGTCCGACGATGTGCACCTCGGCCGCGTTGAACGCGTTGGCGTTGCGTACCACAGTGCCGATGTTGAAGTCGTGCTGCCAGTTCTCGATCGCCACGTGGAAACCGTGCCGGTGCCGGTCCAGATCCGCGACGATCGCCTCGTGCCGCCAGTAGCGGTAGCGGTCGACGACGTTGCGCCGGTCCCCCTCCGCCAGCAGTTGCCTGTCGTAACGAGGATCGTCCGGTGGGTCCCCCGGCCAGGGGCCCACGCCCACCTCAAGCTGGTCGTCGGTCACGGTCATCAGAGGGTACGGACCGCCTCGGCGCCCGGCGCGACGACCTGCCGGTCAACCGAGGTCGAGGGCGGCACCGAGCCGGTCCAGGAAGCGCCGGTCCGCCGGGCTGGCCGGTGGGTCCACCCGGCGCGCGCCGGTGCCGGGCACCGCGCGACAGACCCGGGCCGCGACCGACTGCACCCACTGGCGGTACGCGGCCGAGTCGGCGGGGTCGGCCCGCCGCCGGAGGACCCGGCTCGCCGCCCGGCAGGCGGCCAGCAGGTCCACCAGGTCGGTGAGGCGCTCGGCGGGTTGCGGGGTGCCGTCGTGGCGGGCGTAGATCGTGGCGACCACCGCGCGGACCAGGTCGCTGTCGGAGGCTCGACCCGCGGCCACGGCGTCCAGGCCGGCCAGGCTCGCCATGACCCCGCGCTCCGTCCGGCCAGGACCGGGCGCCGCGGCGGCCACGAGAACCCGTCCGGGCAGGCTGGTGAGCAGGTCCCACTCGGCGGCGGAGTAGACAGCGGTGGTCAGGGGCGCGGCTCGGCGGCCGGCAGAGGACGGCTCTCCCGCGACGGAGTGGCTCATCGGAACCTCCGGCGTCAGCATATGCCCCGAGACGGGAACAGGGCCCCTTCCCCAGCAGACCCGTGGCGGGGAAGAGGCCGGTGTTCGTCGACGGTCGAGCCCGCCGCGACGGTCAGCGCGGCTCGGGGAAGCTGGGCCGCTCCGGATCCACTCCGTCGGGGACCGCGGCGGCCGCGTACTCCCGCTTGGGGACCATGACCTTGCGCCGGAAGACGCAGACCATCGTGCCGTCCTGGTTGTAGCCGCGAGTCTCCACCGACACCACGCCCCGGTCGGGTTTCGAGCCGGACTCCCGCTTGTCCAGCACAGTGGTCTCGCCGTAGATGGTGTCGCCGTGGAAGGTCGGCGCGACGTGCCGCAGCGACTCGACCTCCAGGTTGGCGATCGCCTTGCCACTCACATCGGGCACCGACATGCCGAGCAGCAACGAGTAGATGTAGTTGCCGACCACGACGTTGCGCTTGAACTGGCTGGCCGTCGCGGCGTAGTGCGCGTCCATGTGCAGCGGGTGGTGGTTCATCGTGAGCAGGCAGAAGAGGTGGTCGTCGTACTCGGTGACGGTCTTGCCCGGCCAGTGCCGGTAGACCGCGCCGACCTCGAACTCCTCGTAGTAGCGACCGAACTGCATGCTGGTCCCTTCGACGGGCGGCGATGGAGTTCGGCACAGCATGCCTTACCGATGGTTAAGGCAACCGGCGGGGCGCGACGGCGGCGGAAATGTCACACCGGTCACTCGCCTGGGGGGAGACGCAATGAGCGGCGGGGCCCTCCCCGGCACCCGCCGCCCACGCTCTGATGTGAGGAATTCTGCCCTACGCCTGCGTAGGTTCAACAGAGATCGGCGTCACATTTATCTTTTTGTAACACTACTGTCCGTGACGAAGCGGAGGTTGATCAGCGATCTCCGCAGGCCGGATACCTCCTCGTCAGGGCCCAAGTTACCGATTCGTAGTGCTCAATCGGGTGGATCTCCCTGGAAACGCTCCCATTACCGCTGGTCACGCAAGTGCGTCGTGCACTTGCGTTCCGCAGGTCGGGTGTGAACAGACATGTGTCGATGACCCGCAGCACCCCCCGGCAGCCCCGAGCACGTTTCGTGCCCCACCGCCCGGGAATTCGATACGGTCAGCCCTGGTTCTACGGGACGTAGATAAACCGCGGTGATCGGAGAGTGCAATGGCAACCGTTGAGCTGACCTCGACGAACTTCGACGAGGTGACCGGCAACGACGGCATCGTCCTGGTCGACTTCTGGGCCGACTGGTGTGGTCCGTGCAAGCGGTTCGCCCCGGTCTACGAGCGCTCCTCGGAGAAGCACCAGAACATCGTCTTCGGCAAGGTCGACACTGAGGCCCAGCAGGAGCTGGGCGCCAAGTTCGACATTCGCTCGATCCCGACGATCATGGCGATCCGCGACGGCGTCATCGTCTTCGCCCAGCCGGGCGCCCTTCCCGAGTCCGCGCTGGAGAACCTGATCGAGCAGGTCGAGGCACTGGACATGGACGACGTTCGCAAGCAGCTGGCCGAGCACAACCACTGAGTCGTCCCCGCGACGACACGCCAGGCCGGGCCCGATGCGGGCCCGGCCTTCGTCGTACCCCCCGGAAGCTGGCGCATGATCACCTGCCTGGTCAGGCCGAACTGGCCGTCGGTGGGACCCGACACAGCCGGTACATCCCGTATCGTCACGACCCGATGGAGAACCTGACCACCCGCGGGCGCGCGACCCGGCTCGCCGCGACCGCACTCGGCCTCGCCCTGCTCGTCGTCGGCACCTTCTGGGGCAGCGACGACGACTTCCCGTTCGGCCCGTTCCGGATGTACTCCACCTCCACCCCGCCGAACGCGCCCGCACCCGACACCCGCGTCGAGGGGGTGAACAGCTCCGGGGCTCTGATCGACCTCGACCAGAACGCGACAGGCATCCGCCGCGCCGAGATCGAGGGTCAGCAGGCCCGGTACGCCGCCGACCCGACGCTGCTCACCGAGGTCGCCGACGCGTACGCCGAACGCCACCCGGACGCCCCCGCGCTGGTCGAGGTCCGCATCGTCATCCGCTGGCACGGCATCCGCGCCGGCCGACCGACCGGCCAACACACCGACGAGACCGTCGTCCGCTGGCAGGCCCCCCGATGAGCCGCTGGCTGACCGAGGCCGTACCCCGGGGCCGGGTGGCCGCGTTCCGCACCCTGATCTATCTGTTCGTCGCCGCCGACCTGGTGATCTTCACCCCCTGGGTACGCACCCGGGTCAGCGTGCCCGGCGACCTGTACCGGCCGCTCCTGATCGGCCGACTGCTCCCACTGCCGACGCCAACCGAGACGTTGGTGACGGTGATCTTCTGGGCGTTGCTGCTACTCGCGCTCCTCGCCGCGACCGGGCGGGCGCCCCGGCTGCTCGGCTGGGCCGTGTGCGCGCTGTACCTGGAGTGGATGATCATCGCGATGAGCTACGGGAAGGTCGACCACGACCGGTTCGGTCTGCTCGTCGCACTGGCCGTGCTGCCCACCGCCGGTCGCGCCCGACACGGCGACACCACCCGCACCGAGGCCGGTGGCTGGGCCCTACGCGTCACCCAGGTCGCGGTTATCTGCACGTACTTCCTGGCCGCCTTCGCCAAGCTGCGTTTCGGCGGACTGGACTGGCTGACCGGCTCGGTCCTGGCCCGCGCGATCATCCGGCGCGGCACCGACCTGGCGGACCTCATCGCCCAGGTGCCGCACCTGCTGATCGTCGCCCAGTTCGGCATCGTCGCGTTCGAGCTGCTGAGCCCGGTGGTCTTCTTCCTGCCGGCCCGCTGGCGACTCGCCATGGTCGGCTTCTTCTACTCGTTCCACGCGGTCACCATCGCGACCATCACGATCTCGTTCGCGCCGCACCTGGCCGCGATGACCAGCTTCCTACCGCTAGAACGGGTGCGCCCACTGGTCTGGGCCCGCCGGCTCGTCGGCCGCGAAACTCCCGCGTCAGCGACCGACGTTTCTCCAGCGGACCCGATGGACGCCGACACGGTGCCGCCTGGCCAGGCCCCGGTGGGAGCCGGCGCGGAGCGGGCGCTCGACGATCAGGCGCCGGTGGTCGGGCGACCAGTCGGCCCGTAGAGCCGCTCCCGGGCCTCCTGCGGCAGGGAACAGGCCGCCGTGCCACCGGGAAGCCGGTGCCGGTTGCGCGCCACCCAGCGGTACACCGGCCAGGCCGCGGCGCGGACCGGCCGGAACCGCAGACCCGCGCCGGCGACCCGCCAGAGCGGGCCACTCGCGGCAAGCAGTTTCGCGATGGCGTCCGGGCCCGCCGCGCGCGAGCCGTCCACGCCCACCCACTGCACGGCCTCCTCGCACTCGGCCACGGTCAGGCCGAGCGCGTCCAGGTCGGCGAACTGCCAGGGCACCACCCGCGCGGCGGTGGGGATGCGGCGCTCGATGAACTCCGCACAGGTCGTGCAGAACGCGCAGTCCCCGTCGTAGACGAAGGTCGACGTCTCCATGGTGTCCATCCTCCCCTCTCCGACCACGCGAACGCCCACAGGTGTACGGCGGGTCACTTGCGCTTGTCTCGTACACGTGTTCGAATAGTGCCCATGCGCTGGGACAACCTCACCGCTCCCCCGGTCGAGGGAGACCCCGAGCGGGCAGCGCCAGCGACGCCACCCCTGCCGCTGGCGCTGCCCGGCGCCATCGCCCGCACCAACGGAGTGGTCAGCCACAACTGCTTCGCCCGGAACACGCACACCTATCTCGATCTCGATGCCGGCGCGGACTTCGACCGGAAGGTGATCGTCAAGGTCAACGCCGGTGAGCTGGTCCGACGGGAGCTGGCCGCGCCGCGCTGGCGGGGCGCGCACGTGGCGATGGGCACCAACGTGGACTGCTACCAGCGCGCCGAGGGTCGTTACCGGCTGATGCCGCAGATCATCGGCGCCCTGCGAGACTTCGCCAACCCGTTCTCGATCCTTACCAAGGGCACGCTGATCCTGCGCGACCTGCCGCTGCTGCTCCAGGCCGCCGAGGTGACCACGGTGGGCATCTCCTTCTCGGTGGGGATCGTCGACGAGCACCTCTGGCGCAACGTCGAGCCGGGCACACCGCACCCACGCCGCCGGCTCGACGCCGTCCGGGCACTCGCCGACGCCGGCTTCTCCGTCGGCGTGCTGATGGCACCGATCCTGCCCGGCCTCAGCGACGGCGACGAGTCGATCGACGCCACCGTCTCGGCGATCGCCGCCGCCGGCGCGACGAGCGTGACCGCCCTGCCGCTGCACCTGCGTCCCGGTGCCCGGGAGTGGTACGCGCACTGGCTCGCCCGCGAGCACCCGCACCTCGTGCCCCGCTACCGCGAGCTCTACCGAGCCGGCGCATACGCCCCGCAGGCGTACCAACGGGAGTTGACCGCGCGGGTGCGGATCGCCTCCCGCCGGCACGGGCTGCACCGCGGGGAGCGGGGCGACAACCGCAACCTGCCCGAGCCGCCGCCACCGTCGGCGGCCGAGCAGCTGACGCTGTTGTAGTCGGAGCTACAGTCGGCGGGTGCGTACCGCTCAGCAGATCCTCGCCGACTCCGCCGTGATCGCCGTCGTGGGCGCGTCCCGCGACCCGTTCAAGGCAGCGCATGGCGTGCCGTTGCAGATGCAGCAGTACGGCTGGCGCATCATCCCGGTCAACCCGTCGGTCGACGAACTGTTCGGGGAACGGGCGTACAAGACCCTCGCCGACATTCCGCACCCCGTCGACCTGGTGGACGTGTTCCGGCCGGCGGCCGACGCCGTGCAGGTGGTCCGGGACGCGGCGGCGATCGGCGCCCCCGCGGTCTGGCTGCAACTGGGCATCGTCTCGGCCGAGGCGCGGCAGATCGCCGAGGAGGCGGGCATGGACTACGTCGAAGACCGCTGCCTCATCGTCGAACGCGCCGCCGCCAACCTGACCCGCCTCCCCTGACGCGAACCCCGCCCCGCCCCGCCGATCATGCAGTTGTGGTGCCAGGTTGGGGGCCTTTGCCGCTTCTATCCCCCATCACGACTCCTTGATCGACGCGTCCGTCGGCGCGGACAGCCTCGGTCACGAGCGCGATGCCTCTGAGTCATATTGATGCCTCACGGTCATCACGCTCGTGACCGACGACGCGGATCGGCGACCGGCCAGCAAGCAACCGGCAGCGAGCAACCGATCAGCAGGCGCGGATCAGAGCTTGTACTCCTTGAGGAGGCCCCGGGAGATGATGGTCTTCTGGATCTCGGAGGTGCCCTCGCCGATGAGCAGGAACGGGGCCTCCCGCATCAGCCGCTCGATCTCGTACTCCTTGGAGTAGCCGTAGCCGCCGTGGATGCGGAACGCCTCCTGGACGACCTCGGCGCAGTATTCCGAGGCGAGCAGCTTGGCCATGCCGGCCTCGACGTCGTTGCGCTGGCCGGCGTCCTTGAGTCGGGCGGCGTTGACCATGAGGGCGTGCGCCGCCTCGATCTTCGTGCCCATCTCGGCGAGCTTGAAGGCGATCGCCTGGTGCTTGGCGAGAGGCTGGCCGAAGGTCTTGCGCTGCTGGGCGTAGCTGACCGCCAGCTCGAAGGCGCGGATGGAGATGCCGCAGGCGCGGGCGGCCACGTTGACCCGGCCCACCTCGATGCCGTCCATCATCTGGTAGAAGCCACGGCCCACCTTGTCGGCGCCACCGAGGATCGCGGAGTCGGGCACTGTCACACCGTCGAGCACCATCTCGGTGGTTTCGACACCCTTGTAACCCATCTTCTCGATCTTGCCGGGGATGGTGAGGCCGGGGGCGGTCTCGCCGAAGCCCGGCTCCTTCTCCAGCAGGAACGTGCTCATGTTGCCGTAGACCGATTCCGCGCCGGTGTCGGTCTTGACCAGGGTGGCGACCACCGAGGAGTACGCCCCGTTGGTGAGCCACATCTTCTGCCCGTTGAGCACGTAGCGGTCGCCGTCGCGGACGGCCCGGGACTTGATCGCGGAGACGTCGGAGCCGGTCTCGGGCTCGGACATGGAGAAGGCTCCGCGCACCTCGCCGGTGGCCATTCTCGGCAGCAGGCGGGTCTTCTGCTCGGCGGAGCCGTGCTGGGAGATCAGGTACGCCACGATGAAGTGGGTGTTGACGATGCCGGAGATCGACATCCAGCCTCGGGACAGCTGCTCCACCACAAGCGCGTAGGTGAGCAGTGATTCGCCGAGCCCGCCGTACTCCTCGTCGATGGTGAGGCCGAACAGCCCCATCTCGCGCATGCCGTCGAGGATGTCGGTGGGGTACTCGTCGGCGTGCTCCAGCCGCTGCGCGTGCGGGATGATCTCCTTGTCGGCGAACTCCCGAACGGTCTCCAGGATCGACTGTTGCACGTCGGTCAGGCCGGGCGTCTGGGCGAGTCGGGCCATCTCAGCCTCCGGGGATCCGCGCACTACTCGTGGGTAACTGAACGCTGGGTCAGTATCGGCCCCCCGGGCCGACGAGGCCAAGGTGACCAGTCCACACAACCGCTGTGAAAAGGTTCACCGCTACGGGTAGCGTCCGGCAAGAGGGACTTTTCCGGCACCGGCAGCAGGAGGACAGCTGTGAGCTACCCGCCGCCGTCGGGACCACCCGAGGACGAGCCGCCGCCGTCACCCTACGAGCCACCCAGGGACCAGTCGCCGTACGCGCCACCGCCGGCCGGCCAGCCCCCGTACGCGCCGCAGCCGGACCAGCCGGCCTACGAGCTGCCAGCGGAACGCTCACCGTACGGGCCACCGGCTGGTGAACCGTCGCCGTACGGCCACCAGGGGCCGCAGCAGTCTGCCCACTGGAGTCAGCAACCGCCGTACCCCCCGCAGGGCCCCTACGGCCAGTACGGTCCACCGCCGTCCGGGCCGGGTCGGGGCACCAACGTGCTGGCGATCCTGTCGCTGGTGTTCGCCTTCGTGTTTCCGCCGGCCGGCGCCGTCCTCGGCCACGTGGCCAAGCGGCAGATCCGTACCAGCGGCGAGGAGGGCGGCCAGCTCGCGACCTGGGGGCTGATCCTGGGCTACGTCTTCACCGGGCTCACCGTGCTGGCCTGCTGTGGCTGGCTGGCGCTGGTGGCCTTCGCCAACAACGCCGGCGACAGCGGCAGCTACTGACCGACGCACCGGCGCGGCCCGGCCCGGTCAGCGGAAACGGGCCTCGCGGACGCTGTTGCCGCCGTCCACCACCAACATCTGCCCGGTGATGTACGAGGCAGCCGGCGAGCAGAGGAAGCTGATCGCCGCGGCGACCTCGTCCGGCGTGCCCGGTCGCCCCACCGGGGTGCCCAACCCCTGCTTGATCTCGGCCATGGTGGACGCCGCGGTGTAGATGGTGCCGGGCGCCACGGCATTGACTGTCACGCCGTCGGCGATCATCTCCATCGCCAGGGCCCGGGTCAGACCGACGACCCCGGCCTTCGCCGCGGCGTAGGCGGCCTCGGTGGGCAGGGCGTTGACCGGGCCGGCCGTGGCCGAGAGGTTGACGATCCGACCCCAGCCCCGCTCGGCCATCCCCCCGATGAACGCCCGGCTGCACAGGAATGCGGTGGAGAGGTTGCGGTCGATCTCACCGCGCCACTCGTCGTAGGTCAGCTGCGCCACCGGCCGCAGCACCCCCTGGCTGGCCCGACTGGCCAGGCCGGCGTTGTTGACCAGCACCTCGACGTCGCCCAACTGTTCGGCGACCGCATCGGCCAGCGCGCCGACCTCGGACTCGTCGGTCAGGTCCGCGACGAAACCGGTCACCCCCAACTCGGTCGCCCGCTCGTGGATACGTCGGGTGGTGGAGACGATGGCCACCCGGGCGCCCAGGTCGGCGAGTCGCCGGGCGGTGGCGTACCCGATGCCGTCCGGACTGCCCGCGCCGGTGACCAGGGCGACCCGCCCGTCGAGGCGCATGGTGACCGGGTCGGTGAGCGCGACCGGCTCGTCGGGACCGGGGTTGCCGGCCGGGGCGGCCGTCCGGGCGCGCCGGGCCGCACCCGGGCGGCTGACGTCCCGTCGGGGTCGGCTGCCGGAGCGGTCCGCGGCGCGCGCGTCGTATGCCATGCCAGCGATCCTGCCCGTTACGACCGGCCCGAGCAACGCGGCACCCGGAAGCGGGGGCGTCGGGTTTGGGCGGCGCTGGCTACCCTGTCTCCGCACCCCGACCTGACGGAGAGTTCGCATGACCAATCCCCCGCCGCCCGGCAACTGGACCGATCCCACGTGGTCGGCCCAGCCGTCGAGCCCCGCACCGGACCCGACCCTTGTGGCCGGTCAGCCGGTGCCCCCGCAACCTGGCCCGGTCGACCCGTACGCGCCCGACCCGTACGCCCCGGACCCGTACGCCCAGGTCGACCCGTACGCCCAGGTCGACCCGTACGTGGGCGCGCAGCCGCCGGCGACCCAGCCGATGCCCGGTTACGCCCCGGCCGGTTACGCCCCGGCCGGTTACCCGCCGCAGTACCCCGGCTACGGCTACCCGCAGCCCCCGAAGACCAACGGGCTGGCGATCGCGGCGTTCGTGCTGGCCCTGATCGGTTTCACGTCCTGCATCACCGCGCCGATCGGCGCGATCCTCGGGCATGTCGCGCAGAAGCAGATCCGGCTCAGCGGCGAGGGCGGCGCGGGGATGGCGAAGGCCGCCATCATCGTCGGCTGGATCCTCACCGGGTTCCTGGTGCTGGTGATCCTCTTCTACGCTTCCGCGATCATCTACGCGATCGCGACGAGCGACAACAGCAGCAGCTACTGATCCGCGCGCGGGCCGGCGTACCGCCGATTGTCGAGCCGGATCGACAGCCGGCGGCTGTCGTCCCGGCCCGGCCGGTCACTCCGCCGGTGGGGTGAACGACGAGGTACGGCTCATCCCGGCCGCCCGACCCTTGGCGGCGACCACAAGCGCCATCTTGCGGGACGCCTCGTCGATCATCTCGTCGCCGAGCATCACGGCGCCGAGCCGGCCGCCGGCCTCCGAGGTGTAGTGCTCGTACGCGTCGAGGATCAACTCGGCGTGGTCGTAGTCGGCCTGCGCCGGCTGGTAGACCTCGTTGGCGGCGTCGATCTGGCCCGGGTGCAGCACCCACTTGCCGTCGAAGCCCAGCGCGGCCGAACGCTTGGCCACCTCGCGGAAGGCGTCGACGTCGCGGATCTGCAGGAAGGGGCCGTCGATGGCCTGCTTGTCGTGCATCCGCGCGGCCATCAGGATCCGCATCAGGATGTAGTGGTACGGGTCGCCCGGGTAGTCCGGGATCAGGCCGCCGACCACCATCGACTTCATGTTGATCGACGCCATGAAGTCGGCCGGGCCGAAGATGATGGTCTCCACGCGCGGGGAGGCGGCGGCGATCGCGTCCACGTTGACCAGACCGGCGGCGTTCTCGATCTGCGCCTCGATGCCGATCCGACCGACCTCCAGGCCGATCGTCTTCTCGATCTGGGTGAGCGTCAGGTCCAGCCACTGCACCTGGGCGGCGGTCTGCACCTTCGGCAGCATGATGCAGTCCAGGTTGGCGCCGGCGCCCTCGACGACCTCGATGACGTCCCGGTAGGTCCACGGGGTGGTCAGGTCGTTGACCCGGACCACCCGGGTCTTGCCGGCCCAGTCACCCTCGTTGAGGGCGGCCACGATGTTCTTGCGCGCGTCCGGCTTGGCCAGTGGGGCGACGGCGTCCTCCAGGTCGAGGAAGACCTGGTCGGCCGCGAGCCCCTGAGCCTTGCCGAGCATCTTCACGCTGGAACCCGGCACGGCGAGGCAGGACCTGCGGGGGCGACCGACTGCGGCCATGGATGCGCTCCTTCCAGGGTCCGGCGGGCATGCCGACGCCACCTGACGACAGATCCGAGACCTTAACGATCCCAAAGGGCGTTGTGACGCCACGGTAACCTCGCGCCATGACCGGGGTGAATGGACCTGTGGAAGATCTCACTGGGCGCCGACTGGTGGTGGTGACCGGGGCCAGCTCCGGCATCGGGCTGGCCGCCGCCGTGCACCTGGCCTGCCGTGGCGACCAGGTGGTACTGGTCGGGCGGGACCCGGCCCGCCTCCAGGCCGCCGCCGAGCGGGTACGGGAGAACTCCGGTGAGCGTCCGGAGCTGTTCCGGGCCGACTTCGCGATCCTCGACGACGTACGCCGACTGGCCGAGCAGCTTCGAGCCGCGTACGACCGGATCGACGTGCTCGCCAACAACGCCGGCGCGATCGCGCTGCAACCACTTGTCACAGTCGACGGCTTCGAGATGTCGATCCAGGCCAACCACCTGGCCCCGTTCCTGCTCACCAACCTGCTCGCCGACCGGGTGGACCGGGTCGTGGTGACCGCCTCCGGCGGGCACCGCTTCGGCGCACTCGACCCGGACGACCTGAACAAGCCCCTGCGTGACTACCGGCCGATGGGCGCGTACGGCACCAGCAAGCAGGCGAACATCCTGTTCAGCGCCGAGGCCGCCCGGCGCTGGCCGGACATGTTCGCGTACAGCTTCCACCCCGGGGTGGTCCGCACCCGGTTCGCCAACGACAGCAGGCTCGTCGCGTTCGGCATGCGTTTCATGCCCTTCCGGAGCCCGGAGAAGGGCGCCGAGACGCTTGTGTGGCTGGCCAACCAGGAGCACTCCCGGCTGATCAACGGGGGTTACTACGTGGATCGTCGGCCGCGTCGGCCCCTTCGGAAGGCGGCCGATCCGCAGCTCGCCGCCCGGCTGTGGGCAGCGAGCGCCAAGGCGGTCGGTCTCGATGGCTGAGGGGACGGTGTGCTGACACTCGTCGCGATCGTCGAGTTCGCCGTCGGGGCCGAGGCCGCCGGGCAGCGTTACGAGGACTCCGTGCTGGCCCTGCTCGGCCGACACGGCGGCCACCTGGAACGGCGACTGCGCGGCACCGACGGGCGCACCGAGGTGCACATGATCCGGTTCGACGACCGGGCCGGGTACGAGTCGTTCCTCGCCGATGCGGACCGGGCGGCCCTGCGTACCGCCCTCGGCGAAGCCGCTCCGACGACCCGGGTCATCGAGGTGCACGAGAGCTAGCCCGCCCTGGGTTCGCTCCGCCGGCCGCCGAGCACCACCACCGCCACCCCGACCAGCAGCAACGCCATGCCGAGCAGCGCGTACGGGCGGGGCAGTTGACCCAGCCAGGCCCAGCCGAGCACTGCCGCGCCGGGCGCCTCCAGCAGGATCAGCACGCTCACAGTGGTCGCCGGGATCTTCCGCAGCGCGTAGTTGAACATCGAGTGCCCGAGCAGTTGTGCGCCGGCCACCAGGGCCAGGATGGCCAGCCAGGTACGCCCGTCGAACCCGGTCATCCGTACGCCACCGACCAGGCACAGGGCCAGCAGGATCAGCGCGCAGATCCCGTAGCAGATGGTGGTGTAGGTGGTGGTGCTGATGCTGGTCCGCGCCCGTTCCCCGAACGCGGTGTAGACGGCGGCGAACACGCCGCCGGTCAACGCCAGGACGTCGCCGAGGACGGCCCGGCCGGAGACTCCCACGTCCACCCCCGTGGCGACCGCCGCGCCGCCGACCGCCACCGCGATGCCGATCCACACCACCCGGGGCAGCGGACGCCCCTGGGCGCGGGCGATCAGCCCCTGCCAGACCGGCTGGGTGGCGACCAGTGCGGTGGAGGTGGCGACCGAGGTGAGCTGGGCGCTCGGCACCCAGGTCGCGAAGTGCCCGGCCAACGCGACCCCGGACAGAGCGCAGAACAGCCCCTCCCGCCGGCCGGCACCCACGGTCAGCGTTCGGAACTCGGCGCGACGTCGAACCAGCGCGAAGGGGCTCAGTACGGCCACCGCGAGCAGGTTGCGCCAGAACGCGATGGCCAGCGCGGGGGCGGCGGCGTACGCGATCAGCGGCGCGGACGACGACACGGCGACCACGGCCAGCCCGACCGCGCCGGTGGTCAGCGGATCCACTGTCGGCCGAGGTGAAGGTGGGGGCACGGGACGTAATCCTCACACGTATGACGGTCAGCACGGAGGGTCATCGCTCCGTTACGATCACGCGGTTCCGCGCCGGCGACCCTCGACCGCCCGGAGGCGTTCCCCCATGCCCAGCTACCAGGCGGTGCTGTTCGACTTCTTCGGCACCCTGACCCGTTCGGTGCAGCGCGGCGTCGCCCACCTCGGCACCGCGGAGCTGCTCGGGTGCCACACCGACACGTTGACCGAGGTGCTGGATCGTACCTACTACGAGCGGGCCACCGGCCTTCTCGGCAACGCGGAGGCGACCCTGCGCTGGGTGTGCGCCCAGGCCGGCGTACACCCCAGCGACCAGGCGGTACGGGCGGCCGTGGCCTCCCGGCACCGGGCGGTCCGCGCCGACACCTGGCTGCGGGCCGACGCGGTGCCGGTGCTGGCGGCCCTGCGCCAGCGCGGCCTGCGCACCGGCGTGATCAGCGACTGTACGCACGAACTGCCGGCCTTCCTGCCGCAGCTCGCGATCGCCCCGCTGCTCGACGTACGGGTCTTCTCGGTGCAGGTCGGGCGGTGCAAGCCGGATCCGACGCTCTACCTGACCGCCTGCCAGCGGCTCGGGCTCGCCCCCGGCGACTGCCTCTACGTCGGTGACGGCGGCAGCCAGGAGTTGACCGGCGCCGAGCGGGCCGGGATGACCGCCGTCCGGCTCGCCGCACCGGATCTGGCCACGCACCTGGTGTTCAACGCCGACCGGGACTGGCGCGGCCTCACACTCGGCACCCTGGGTGAGGTGCTCGCTCTCGTCGACGCGGACGCGGCGGTCGCGGGGGTCGGCGGCCGGGCGGGCTGATCAGTTGATCAGCGGCGGCGGACCCGGTGCAGGCGGAACGGCTTGCGGGTGGCCCGGACCGCCGGAGTCGCCCGGGGCGGCTCGGCCTGCGCGTCGGCCGGCAACTCCGCTCCGGCCAGCGGCGTACCGGCCGGGGCGAGCCGGTTCACCGCGCATCCGTCCGCGGCCCAGCGGGCCACCAGGTCGGCGGTCGGACCGGGCGCGTTGAGGCGCTTCGCCGCCACCAGCGGCGCGGTGATGTCCCACGCCTCGGTGCCCGGCTGCAACCGGCTCACCCGGGCCGGCCAGGTGACGATTCGACCGCCGTGGTCGCCGCGCAGGGTGACCTGGGCCTCGGTAGCGTCGGCCAGACCCGGTGCGGCCTGCTCGCCCGGCCCGCTCACCACCAGGAGCGCGCCCTCCAGTGGGGCGCACCAGAGCGCGAGCGCCGGCCCGCCGGCAACGCTGATCCAGGCCACGGCGGCCTTCTTCATCGCCTCGTCGACCAGTGGGGTGCCCCCGGGGGCGTCCTCGTCCGTCACACCCGCATCCTCCCGCATCGGCGCCTCCGCTCAGCCCACGAATGGCGGCACGGCGATCTCGCCCCGGGCCACCGGCACCACCTGACCGGCGACTGTCGCGCCGACCGCCACCCCGTCCGCCGCAGTGACAGTGCAGGCCAACGCGGACGGACGGTTCATCTCCACACCCTGACGGACCGCGTACTCCGATCGCCCCTCGCCGGGCAGCAGACCACTCGCCACCAGCCAGACACCGAGGCCGAGCGCCGCCGAACCGGTCGCCGGGTCCTCCGGAACGCCGATCCCCGGCACGAAGACCCGGGCGTGCGCGGTTTGCGCGGCCGCGTCCCAGGAGAAGACGCTGACGTGCGACACCCCGTACCGCTGCGCCACCGCGGGGTTCACCCGGGCGCGGGCCACCGACTCCGGCCGCACCGGCAGGTACGGGAACTCCAGCCCGCAGCCGGCGACACGTGGGGCGGGCCCCATGTGGTCGTCGGCGACCAGGCCGGCGATCTCCAGCAACGGCTCCGGGTCCAACTCCGGCCCGAGGGTCGGGGCGCCCCCGGTCAGCGTCGCCCCGGACGCGGTCACCTCGATCGGCAGCACACCGGCCCCGCACTCCTGGGTGACCTGCCCCACACCGAACATGCCCCGCCGGCACGCGGTGACCGCCGCGCCGACGCTGGGGTGCCCCGCGAACGGCAGCTCCTCCACCGGAGTGAAGATCCGGGCCCGGTAGGTGATGCCGACCTGGGTCGGCGGCAGCACGAACACCGTCTCGGAGAGGTTGAACTCCAGCGCGAGCGCCTGCATCTGCTCGGTGGCCAGCGCCTCCGCGCCGAACACCACCGCTAGGGGGTTGCCGGCGAAGGGGCGGTCGGTGAAGACGTCCACGATCTCGTAGGCCAAGGTCGACATGTTGATAAACCCTAGGCGCTTAGGCTGGTGCCCGTGAGCACGCCGAACCGGGTCTACATCGCCCGTCTCGCCGGAGTCGCCGTCTTCGACCCGAACGGCGACCAGGTGGGCCGGGTTCGTGACGCCGTGGCACGGCTCCGGGCGACCAAGCGTCCGCCGGAGGTGGTGGGCCTCGTCGCCGAGATGCCGATGCGCCGTCGGATCTTCCTGTCCATCAACCGGATCACCTCCATCGACGCGGACGCCGTCGTGCTCGGCTCCGGCACCCTCAACCTGCGCCGGTTCGAGAAACGCCAGAACGAGCTGCTGGTGCTCCAGGAACTGCTCGACCGGCGTGTGCAACTCGACCCGGGCGGCCAACCCGGCGCGGTCGTGGACGTCGCGATGGAGTGCACCCGGGGCGGCGAGTGGTCGCTGACCCGTGTCGCCGTACGCGAGCAGACCGGTCGGCTCAGCCGCCGCGGCCACCTGCACCAGGTCGAGTGGGACCGGGTGCGCGGGCTCAGCGGCATCGCCGACAACCGGGGTACGGCGAACCTGCTCGCCGTCCTGGAGGACATGCGCCCCGCCGACCTGGCCAACGCGCTGCAGGATCTGCCCGACGCGCGGCGTAACGAGGTCGCGGCCGCGCTGGACGACGAGCGACTGGCCGACGTGCTCAGCGAGCTGCCGGAGCACGACCAGGTGGAGATCCTCGCCGCCCTGGACCGGGAGCGGGCCGCCGACATCCTGGAGGAGATGGACCCGGACGACGCCGCGGACCTGCTCAACGAGCTGCCCCCGCCCGAGCAGGACGTGCTGCTGGACCTGATGGAACCGGACGAGGCCGACCCGGTGCGTCAGCTGCTGAAGTACACCCCCGGCACGGCGGGCAGTGTGATGACCTCGGAGCCGGTCATCCTGCCGCCGGACGCCACAGTCGCCGAGGCGCTGGCCCGGATCCGGGAGCCCCAGCTCTCCCCCGCCGTCGCCGCGCAGGTCTTCGTGACCCGGGCGCCGCAGAACACGCCGACGGGCCGCTACCTGGGCATGGTGCACTTCCAGGCGCTGCTGCGCGAACCACCGGCCGACCTGCTGGGCAAGGTGGTGGTCAACGACATCGACCCGCTGCGCCCCACCACGCCGCTGCCGGAGATCACCCGCCGGATGGCCACCTACGACCTGGTCGCCATGCCGGTGATCGACCGCAACAACCGGCTGGTTGGCGCCGTGACAGTGGACGACGTGCTGGACCACTCGCTGCCCCAGGACTGGCGGGACCGCGACACCCTGGTCGCCCCGGGCACCGCCGACGTGGCGCTGGACGGCGCGGATGGCTGAGCAGCGGCGGGCGGAGCGGCTCGACCAGCCGCGCGAGCCCCGGGGCATCAAGCTGCCCCGGTTCGACGCGGAGGCGTTCGGTCGGTGGTCGGAGGGCATCGCCCGGGGCATGGGCACCGCGAACTTCCTCGTCGTCATGACGGTGGTGATCGCGATCTGGTTCGGCTGGAACACCCTGGCCCCGGCGAACCTGCGCTTCGACCCGTACACCTTCACGTTCCTGACCCTGATCCTGTCCCTGCAGGCCAGCTACGCGGCCCCGCTGATCCTGCTGGCCCAGAACCGGCAGGCCGACCGGGACCGGGTGGCCCTCGAGGAGGACCGGCGGCGAGCCACCGCGCAGAAGGCGGACACCGAGTACCTGGCGCGGGAGATCGCGGCCCTGCGGATCGCGCTGGGTGAGGTCGCCACCCGCGACTTCCTCCGCTCCGAGCTGGCCCGGCTGGCCGAGGAACTGGACGAGATGGGGCAACGCCGGCAGCGACTGGAGCGCCGCCAGCAGGAGAAGGACAGCCGGCAGGAGCGGCGTGGCCAGCGGCCGACCGACGGTGTCGGCCTGGACGAACCCCGTGACGACCTGGACGGCGACTTCACCCGGGGCGCCCGGCCGGACGGCACCGGCCCGCGCCGGCCGGAGGGCTGACCAACTGGTCATCGATTGGCTCACACCGCCCCGGGCAGCGGCGGCAGCGGATGCCCCGCGACGTAGCATTGCGGGCATGTCAGCACCCGTGAGCACCGTCGAGGACGCGATCCAGGCCGCCCTGGCCACCGTCAACGACCCGGAGATCCGCCGGCCCATCACCGAGCTGGGCATGGTCCGCTCCGCCACGATCGGTGCCAGCGGCGTCGTACGCGTCGAGCTGCTGCTCACCGTCGCCGGCTGCCCGCTGAAGGACAAGCTGCGTAACGACATCACCGCCGCCGTCGCCGCGGTACCCGGCGTCACCGGCGTGGAGATCGACTTCGGTGTGATGACCCCCGAGCAGCGGCAGGGGTTGCAGTCGCAGCTGCGCGGCGGCGGCGCCACCGAGGAGCCCGTCATCCCGTTCGCCCAGCCCGGTTCACGCACCCGCGTGTACGCGGTGGCCAGCGGCAAGGGCGGCGTCGGCAAGTCCAGCGTGACTGTCAACCTGGCGGCGGCGCTCGCCGCCCGTGGGCTCTCCGTCGGGGTGGTCGACGCGGACATCTACGGCCACTCGGTGCCGCGGATGCTCGGCACGGAGGCCCGGCCCACCCGCGTCGAAGACATGATCATGCCGCCGCAGGCGCACGGCGTGAAGGTGATCTCCATCGGCATGTTCACCTCCGGCAACGCCGCAGTGGTGTGGCGTGGCCCCATGCTGCACCGGGCGTTGCAGCAGTTCCTGGCCGACGTCTACTGGGGCGACCTGGACGTGCTCCTGCTCGACCTGCCGCCGGGCACGGGTGACGTGGCCATCTCGCTGGCCCAACTGCTGCCCAACTCGGAGATCCTGATCGTCACCACCCCGCAGACCGCCGCCGCCGAGGTGGCGGAGCGGGCCGGTGCGATCGCCCTGCAGACCCACCAGCGGGTGGTCGGCGTCATCGAGAACATGTCCTGGCTGGAGCTGCCGGACGGCTCCCGGATGGAGATCTTCGGCTCCGGCGGTGGCACTGCCGTCGCCGAGTCGCTGAGCCGGACCATCGGTGCGCAGGTGCCGCTGCTCGGTCAGATCCCACTGGACACCCGGGTCCGCGAGGCCGGCGACGCCGGCAACCCGATCGTGCTGGCCGAGCCGGAGTCCCCGGCCGCGCAGGCACTCGGCACGATCGCCGACCGGCTCGCCCTGCGCCGCGATTCACTGCTGGGCAAGCCCCTCGGCCTCAAGCCCGCCGGCCGCTGACCACCACGAACACCCCTCAGCCCGTCGGCCACCGTTGGCCGGCGGGCTGAGTCGTCGTACGGCCGAGGCGGGTACGGGCCGGGCCGGGCCGAGGCGCGGAGTACGGGCCGAGGGGCGGGGTACGGGGTTGGTCAGGTGGCGTCGTCGTAGCTGACGCGAGGGGCTGGCGCCGAGGGGCTGCTGGTGGCCGTGCCGGAGCGGGCCTCGTTCGACCGCAGGTCGGCGGCGTTGGCCACGTCCTTCAGGTCGTTGTGCACGCCGCTGACGTCCGCGCGCAGGTTGTCGTAGACGCCCTGCAACGGCTTGCGGATCGCCGCCTCGTCCTCCTCGCTGAGGAGGTGCTTGCGGATGAACGCCTTCGGGTGCAGGTCTTCCAGCTGGATGTCGGTGCCCAGCTCGCGGCTCAGGTCGCCGGTGGCGTTGCGGGCCATGTTGCGCAGGTTGCGCACCAACCGCAGGCCGTCGGTGATCACGGCGGGGAGCCGGTCGCCGAAGATCAGCAGCGCCAGGAGCAGCAGCGCACCGATCTCCCACCAGTTCAGGTTGTCGAGCATCCCGCGGGCCTCCTCTCGGCGTCAGCAGCAAGACTACGCACGCTGGACCGCTTTCGGGCAAGGGGTGCGCCGCTGTTCACTTCGCGTCCGCGGCGAGAGTTACCGAGGTGTTCTGCCGGGTGGCGCCCCGCCGATACTCGACGGTCACGACCGAGCCCGGCGCGTACTTTCGGACCAACGCGGTCAGGTCCGTGGGCTCAGTCATCGGCCGTCCGTTGATCTTGAGGATCACGTCGCCGACCTTCAGCCCTGCGCCGTCCGCGGGGCCGGACGGCTCCACCTCGGCCAGCCGCAGGCCACCCCCGACAACCCCGGTCGGGCCGTCGGCTCGGGCGCCGATCACCGTACGCCGGGCCTTGCCGGTGCCGATGATGTCCTGGGTCACCCGCTTGGCCTGGTTGATCGGGATGGCGAAGGCGAGCCCGATGTTGCCCGCCTCCTGCCCCTCGGTGACGAGTGACTTGATTGTGGAGTTCACCCCGACCACCCGGCCGGCGCCGTCGACAAGCGGGCCGCCCGAGTTGCCGTGGTTGACCGCGGCGTCGGTCTGGATGGCGGCGTAGTAGCGCACCGGACCGCCCGGCTCGCCGGCCTGCATCGTCCGGTCCAGGGCGCTCACGATGCCGGCGGTGACCGTGTTGGCCAGCGACAACGGCGAGCCGATGGCGAGCACGGGGTCGCCGACCGCCAGCGCGTCGGAGTCACCGAACTCCACCGGCCGCAGCCCGGGACGACTCACCTTGATCACGGCGATGTCCGACTCCGCGTCCTGCCCGACGATTGTCGCCGGCGCGGTGCTGCCGTCGTTGAAGACCACCGAGGCCTTGCCGGTGCCACCGGCCACCACATGGTCATTGGTGATCACATGGCCGTCGGCGGTGGCGATGAACCCGGAGCCCTCACTGGTCCCGCCGAGGCTGCTCACCCGCACGGTGACAACGCTGGGCAGGACTCGCTCGGCGACCCCGGCCAGCGACTCCGGTTTGCGCTGCGCCAGTGCCGGCACCTCCGCGGGCGCAGCACCGAGGACGGCCGCGCCAGCGCCGCCGCGTACCGCGAACGCGTAGCCCAGCGCACCACCGAGGGTGCCGGCCAGGAGCGCGGTGATCACCGGGATGAGCAACAGGTGGCGCAGTGTCGGCCGGCCCGGCGCATCGGGATCGGTGACCGGCTCGGGCTCGGTGCCGGGGGCCACCACCCCGGGCACCACCACAGCGGTCGGCGCCGACGGGTCGCGCCAGGGGTCGGCGAGCGCGTCCGACCACCAGGCCGACGCGTCGGCCGAGTTGGGCCCGCCCGCAGCCGGCGCCGGCCAGCCCGGTGCCGGCCCGCCGGAAGACGCCTGCCAACTCGGTGCCATCCCACCGGGAGACGCCTGCCAACCAGGTGCCGGCCCGCCGCCTGGCGGGGCGAGGGGCGTGTGGTCAGCCCCCGGCATGGTCGGCGGCCCCACCGACGGCGCTCCTACCCCGGGCGGTCGCGCCGGAGCCGGAGTCTCACCGCCCCGGCGCCAGTCCCAGCCGTCGGTCACGTCGGTGCCTCCCAGTCCGTCCCCGGATCCCGCGCCGCGTCGCCCGGCCACGGGCCGGTCTGGTCGCGGCTGACGGGATACCGCCTCCAGGATTGCACGGATGTACGCGGTGCAGTCAGCGGTTGCCCCGGTGATCGCTTCCGGTGGAGGCGCGGCTGCGCCCCGCGACGGTCGCCTCTACGCTCACAGTGCCAACCCGCCCCCGCACCACGCACCGCCCCCGGAGGTGCCCCATCGCCACGGTCGCCGGTTCCGGCAGTTCGACGACGCAGGCTCAGCAGTTCGCCGAGTCGTACGTCACCGAGGATCTCGTTCTGCGTACCGCCCGCAGCCTGGCCCGTGAGGTGGGCCTCGACGCGGTCACCCCCGGCGCGGGAGCGGCGCTGCGGCTGCTCGCCGCCGCCGGCAATGCCCGTGCGGTGGTGGAGATCGGCACCGGCACCGGGGTGAGCGGGGTCTGGCTGCTGCGCGGCATGCGCGCCGACGGCGTGCTCACCACCATCGACCTGGAGGTGGAGCACCAGCGGATCGCCCGGCGGATCTTCGCCGAGGCGGGTTTCGCGGCCGGGCGCACCCGGATCATCACCGGCCGGGCGCTCGACGTGCTGCCCCGGCTCGCCGACGGTGCGTACGACCTGGTCTTCGTGGATGCGGAGGCGACCGGCTTCCATGCCTGCGTGGAGGCGGCGCTGCGGCTGTTACGCCCGGGTGGCGTGCTGGCGCTCAACGGCGTGCTGGCCAGCGGTCGGATCGGCGACCCGTCCGCCCGGGACGCGGAGACGGTGACGGTTCGCGAGACGATCAAGGCGGTCCGTGAGTCGGAGCACTGGATCCCCGCGCTGCTTCCGGTCGGGCATGGGCTGCTCGCCGCGGTGAAGTGCTGACCGGGCCTCAGTGAACGTCGGCCAGCCAGCGCAGCAGTGACCGGACGCCCCAGCCGGTGGCGCCGCGGCTGACCTCGGCCTGGTCGCCGTCGGCCCAGGACGGGGCCGACATGTCCAGGTGCAGCCAGCGGTCTCGTAGTTCGCCGGTGAACTCGCGCAGGTAGAGCGCGGCCAGCACCGAGCCGGCACCCTGCGCCGGTGCGCTGTAGAGGTCGGCGATCTCGCTGCCGAGGTACTCGACGTAGTCGGTGTGCAGCGGCATCCGCCACGCCGACTCGCCGGCCGCCTCGGCGGCCGCCAGCACGGCGGCGGCCAACTCGTCGTTCTCGCTGTACAGGGCGGCGGTGCGTTTGCCCAGCGCCACCGAGTTCGCGCCGGTGAGCGTGGCCAGGTCGAGCAGCAGGTCTGGTTTGAGCTGCTGCACCGCGTACGCCAACGCGTCGGCGAGGACCAGTCGACCCTCGGCGTCGGAGTTGGTCGTCTCGCTGGTCGTGCCGCCGTAGTGCCGGATGACGTCGCCGGGGCGGAACGCCGAGCCGCTGACCATGTTCTCGGCGAGCGGGGCCAACGTGGTGATCCGGACCGGCAGCCGCAGCGCGGCGGCGCCCAGGGTGGCGGCGACGACCGCGGCCGCGCCGGCCATGTCCTTGCGCATCAGCTTCATCGACGCCACCGGCTTGATCGAGATGCCGCCGGTGTCGAAGGTGATGCCCTTGCCGACCAGCACCACGTGGGTGCGCGCGTTGGCGGGGTGCCAGTCCAGTTCGACGAGCCGGGGTCCGCTGGCGGAGCCACCGCCCACGGCGAGGATCCCGCCGAAGCCCTCGGCGGCGAGTTCGGCCGGGCCACGGACCCGCAGCCGCAGGTCCGGAAGGTCGGCCGCGGCGGAGGCCACCTGGTCGGCGAACCACTGCGGGGTCTTCACCGAGGAGGGGGTGTTGGTCAGGTCCCGGGCGAGATGGGTCATCGCGGCAGTGGTCCGGGCCGTGGCGACGGTGTCCTCGTACGCGGTGGGGTCGGCGAGCAGCAGGTCGACGCTGCTGAGGGTCGGTCGGTCGCCGGCCTCGGTGAGTCGGAAGCGGTACGGAGCGAGCAGCAGCCCCTCGGTCAGCCCGCGAATCGCGGCCGAGGTCACCTCGGCCGGCAGCGCGATGGTGATATGCGTCTCAGCTGCGTTGGAGCGGGCCAGGGCCGCCCCGGCCGTCCGCCAGGCCGCCTCGTCGCCGTCACCGATGCCGAGCAGCTGCAGCCGGCCGGGGGTACCCCCGGGGCGCAGCTGGGTGTGGATCTCGCCGGTTCGGCCCGTCAGCCGGGCCGCCGACACCAGCGCCACGGCCTCGTCGGCCGTGCCGTCCGGGGCCGCCACGGCTGTCGACATGGGCTCGGCCGAGGTGTCACCCTCCGCCGTCGATTCGGCGGGCCGGACGGGCAGGACGAGGGCGTCGAGCCGGTCAGGCTCGGCAATCAGACGGATGTCGAGCACGCGGAACCGTACCTCCAGGAAAGTGTCGCGGACCGGAGGCGAACCCACCTGCCCGCAGCATTGAAGACCCTGAGCCACCGGCGATTCCGGTGGCTCAGGGCCCAAAGAACGTTCCGGGCGGCGTGAGCCGCCCGGAGCACTCCTCACTCAGCCGGCCGCTGCCTTCAGTGCATCACCGAGCGCGTTGGCCTCGTCGGGAGTCATCTCGACGACGAGCCGGCCACCGCCCTCCAGCGGGACCCGCATGACGATGCCCCGCCCCTCCTTGGTGACTTCCAGCGGACCGTCGCCCGTCCGCGGCTTCATCGCCGCCATGTTGTCTCCCCTCAGACCTACACCAGGGTCGGTGGGTTGCCCCACAGCCACTTCGTCACGACCACCCGCAACGGTCACGGGGGTGTCGACCAACGATTTTCCCTGATGAACACCGCCGGACCCAAACCGGAGCAGCATTGATGTAACAGCATCTAGCTTATCTTGAGAAGGCCTGTCACAATGTGCGGTCATGCAGGCACGGTCGGCACTCTTCGACCTGTACGGCGACCACCTCCGTCCGAGGGGTGGCCGGGCACCGGTTGCTGCCCTGGTCAAGCTACTGGCGCCGCTGGGAATCGCACCGCCAGCAGTTCGCACCGCCGTCTCCCGGATGGTGCGTCAGGGCTGGCTCGAGCCCCTCCGGTTGGTCTCCGGACCGGGATATTCGATCACACCGAAAGCTGCCCGCCGACTCGACGAGGCAGCGGCCCGGATCTACCGGACCGGCCGGGTCACCTGGGACGGCCGGTTCGATCTGCTGGTGTTGGAGGCTCCGGGCTCCCGGCGGGACCGCCAGCGGCTCGCCGCCAACCTCAGCTTCCTCGGCTACGGGACGCTCGACGAGCAGACCTGGGTCGCCACCCGCCCCGCGGAGGACGTCGACCTGCTCCTCGCCGAGACCGGCATCCGGTTCGAACGGTTCACCGCGTCGCACTTCTCCGGCACCCCCGGGGCGATGGGCGTGGTCCGACGAGCCTGGAACCTGGCCGAGATCGGCCGCGCCTACGAGCGGTTCGTCGCGGACCAGCGCCCGCTGCTCGCCGCGGTCACAGTGCGCAGCAGCGACGAGGAGGCGTACGCGACGCGGTTCCGCCTCGTGCACGCGTGGCGTACGTTCCTCTTCCAAGATCCGCAGCTGCCCCCGGCGCTGCTGCCCGAGCGGTGGCCCGGCACCGCCGCGGCCAGTTTTTTCGACCGGCACGCGGCCCGCCTGCGTCCGGCCGCCGACCGGTACGTCGAACAGTGCCTCGACGCCGGCAACCGCATCGTCCGACAGAAGGGTCGTTAGACACGTGACCGAGCCGTTGCTGGTCGACCGGACCGATGCCGTCGTCACCCTCACGCTGAACCGGCCGAACGCGATGAACGCGCTCGACGTGGCGCTCAAGGAGGCGCTGCGGGACGCCCTGGCCGAGTTGGAGACCGACAGGTCCTGCCGCGCGGTCGTCCTGGCCGGGGCGGGCGGGTCGTTCAGCGCCGGTCAGGACCTGCGCGAGCACGTGTCGACGCTGGAAAACTCGGCAAATGACCCGCTGGGCACCGTGCGCGCGCACTACAACCCGATCGCCGCCCGGCTCGCCAACCTGCCCAAGCCGGTGATCGCCGCGGTCCGTGGGATGGCCGCCGGGGCGGGCGCGTCGCTGGCATTCCTCGCCGACATCCGCATCGGCGGTCCGACCACCAGCTTCCTGATGGCCTTCGCCAAGGTCGGTCTCGCCGCCGACACCGGCGCCTCCTGGACGTTGCCCCGACTGGTCGGCCACGCCAAGGCTGTGGAGTTGCTGATGCTGGCCGAGCCGGTCCGCGCCGAGGAGGCCTGCCGGTTGGGCCTGCTCAACCGGTTGACGGACGACGACGAGCAGGTGTTGCCCGTCGCCCAGGAACTGGCCGCCCGCCTCGCCGCCGGCCCGACCGTCGCGTACGGGGCGATCAAGCGGCAGCTCTCCATCGCCGACGCCGGCACCCTCGCCGACGCCCTCGCCGCCGAGGCGCAGGCCCAGTCCATCTGCGGCGCCACCGCCGACCACCGAGCGGCCACCCTCGCCTTCGTCGGCAAGCAGAAACCGGTCTTCGAGGGACGCTGAACGCGATCCGGACGTCGCCCTTACCGTCCTCGAACAGGGGACGCCTAGCGTCGACCGGTATGAGCGATCGTGAAGCGGTGGCGCACCTGCTGCGCCGGGCCACCTTCGGGCCGACCGCCGACGAGGTGGACGCGGCCGAGCGGGCCGGGCCGGCGGCGACCCTGGACCGGGTGCTCACCCCGTCCGGCGCGGACCGGGGCGCGGCGGCCACGCCACTCCCGGCGCTTGCCCCCGACCCGTACGCCGAGCTGACCAAGGACTCCACCCGTGAGCAGCGGCAGCAGGCCAACGCGGAGCGCCGCAAGCAACTCCAGCAGGTCACCGAGTGGTGGCTGGACCGGATGGTGGCCGCCGAGGACGGGCTGACCGAGAAGTTGCTCTTCTTCTGGCACGGGCACTGGGCCACCAGCGCGCAGAAGGTCAAGTCGGCGCGGCTGATGCTGGGCCAGTTGGAGACCCTGCGCCGGCACGGCCGTGGGCCGCTGGGCCCACTGGTCGCGGCGATGGTGCGCGACCCCGCCCTGATCGTCTGGCTGGACGGGCAGAAGAACACCCGCAAGGCACCGAACGAGAATCTGGCCCGCGAGTTGATGGAGCTGTTCACCCTCGGCATCGGGGCGTACAGCGAGGCCGACGTGAAGGCCGGCGCGCGGGCCCTGACCGGGTGGGTGGTCGACCGGCGCACCGGTGCGGCCCGGATCGAGGCCCGGCGGCACGACCCCGGCGAGAAGAGCATCCTCGGGCAGAGCGGCCGGTTCGACGCCGAGGCGTACGCCGGTCTGCTGGCCGCCCAACCGGCAGCGGCGACCTTCGTGGCCGGGCGGCTCTGGTCCCGCTACGCCGGCTCCGACGCCGCGGCCCCGGGCGGTCTGGCCGGCGCGAACACCATCGCGACCCTGCGCGCGGTCTTCTCCGCACCGGCCTTCGCGCAGACCCGGGGCACGCTTGTGAAGCAGCCGGTGGAGTGGCTGGTCGGTGCGCTACGGCAACTCGGCATCCGACCGTCCGCGCTGACCGAGCAGCAACGCAAACAACTGCTGGCCGGTCTGAACGCGCTGGACCAGGTGCCGCTGCGCCCACCCAGTGTGGGCGGTTGGCCGGCCGGGGCCGCCTGGCTGACCACCTCGTCGTTGCAGGCCCGACTACGGACGGCCGGGGTGCTCGCCGCCGCCACGGCACCAGCGGCGCTGGCCCGGCTGACCGCCGCGCCCAGCGCCGGCCGACCGGACGCGCTGGCCCGACTGCTTGTGGTCGACGGCTGGGGTCCGCGCACCCGCGCCGCCCTCACCCCGCTGGCCGGTGAGCCCCGCAAGCTGCTGGCCGCCGGCCTGGTCAGCCCCGAATACACAGTCAGCTGAGCGGAGGAGTCGACATGGACAGCCTGACCCGACGCAGGTTCCTGCTCACCAGCGGGGTGGTCGGCGCGGGCGCGCTGGCCGCCGGGGCCGGCGCGTACAGCCTGCGGGACCTGCTGGATACCACCGGGGACCGGGACCCGCAGTCCCGCACGCTGGTGCTGGTGACCCTCTACGGCGGCAATGACGGCCTCAACACGGTCATTCCGTATGCCGACCCGGCCTACCGGGCGGCGCGCCCCGAGCTGGCGTACCCGGACGGGGAGGTGCGGCGGTTGGACGACGACTTCGGCCTCAACCCGGCGCTGGCCGGCCTGCACCAGCGCTGGTCCGGCGGTGGGCTGGCGATCGTGCGGGGGGTCGGCTACCCGAAGCCGGACCGCAGCCACTTCCGGTCGATGGACATCTGGCACACCGCGCAACCGGACCGGCCCGGCAACACGGGCTGGCTCGGGCGGTGGCTGGACGGAGCCGGTGGTGACCCCCGGCTGGCGGTCTCCTTCGAGCCGGCGCTGCCGCCGCTGCTGGCCGGGGCCCGAAGCGCCGGCGCGGCCGTGCCTGTGACCGACCGGAAGGCCGCCAAGGGGCTTCCCGCGGAGACGCTCACCGCGTTCGCCGCCGCGGAGGCGGGCGAGTCGGCGGCCCGGGGTCGCGCCGCCGCCTGTTTCGCCGACCTACGTTCGGTGGACGAGATGATCCGCCAGGTACGCGACTCCGCCGACCCGGACACGGCGGACCCGGACGGCGAGCAGGCCCCCGCGACAGCCACCGGCGGGGCACGCACACCGCTGGACGCACAGCTCGACCTGGTCGCGCAGTGCGTCGAGGCGGGAGTGTCCACCAGGGTCTTCTCGGTGTCGCTGGGCGGCTTCGACACGCACGCCGACGAGAAGCAGTTGCAGGCCGTCCTGCTGGGGCAGCTGGACCGGGCGTTGACCGGGTTCGCCGACCGGATGAGTCGCACCGAGGCCGGCCGGAAGGTGGTGGTGGCGGTCTACTCCGAGTTCGGCCGTCGGGTACGGGCCAACGCCTCGGACGGCACCGACCACGGCACCGCCTCGGACGTGCTGCTGCTCGGCGCGGGCGTCCGTGGTGGCTGGCACGGCGCACCACCGAGCCTCACCGACCTCGACGACGGCGACCTGAAATACACCACCGACTTCCGGGATGTCTACGCCACGCTGCTGGAACGGGTGCTGGACACCGACCCGGGGCCGGTCCTCGCCGACTGGCGGGGACGAGTGGAGAAACTCTTTTAGTCGTCCTCTTCCGGGTCCTGGTTGGCCTGCTCGCCCAGCACGAACGCCTGCATGGCCAGCTCGTCACCGGCCGGCGAGACGAAGGCGGGCAGCTCACGCGGCCCCAACTCCTGCACGTAGGACCAGAACAGCCGAACCGCCTCGGCGGGCGTGCCGGCCTCGATCGGCAGGTCGAGGCTGACCAACCAGGTGCGCCGCGCCGGAGGCGGACCGAGCTGGTCGGCCAACGCCCGGAAGGCCGCCGGCTCCAGTGCGGTGACCGGCCCGTCGAGCGTCAGCAGGTCGGCCGGCACCGGCTCGTCGAAGGCCCGTCGGGTGTACGCGACGACGAGCGTCCCCGGCTCGATCGGGGACTGCGGGTCGTCCGGGTCTTCGCGGTGGCGTCGACCCGGCGCGGTGACCCGGCCGAGGGCCACCAGCCGTGGCGGCCCGTCGACCAACACGGCAACCTGGTCTCCCGGCCCCGGCCGGGCGACGTCGGTCAGCCCGGTCAGCTCCAGCGTGTCGTGGTGCACGAGCCGCTCGGCCTCGTAACGCTCGGCGGGCAGCAGCACCGCCCAGGTGCCCACCCCGTCGGCGTTGCCGGCCGCGCCGGCCCGGTGCGCGGTCTCGGTCGTCATGTCTGCCATCTCATCACGCCGCCGGTGGGAGGGTGACGTGACAGCCGACGATGTGATCGTCGACCATTCCGGTGGCCTGCATCAGCGCGTACGCGGTGGTCGGGCCGACGAACCGGAAGCCGCGCTTCTTGAGTGCCTTGGCCATCGCCGTCGACTCCGGGGTGATCGGCGGGAGCTCGGCGAACGAGGCGGGGCGAGCCGGCCGGGGCTCCGGGGCGAAGGACCAGAGCAGCGCGGACAGGCCCTCCGGCAGATCCAGTGCGGCGCGGGCGTTGGCGATCGCCGCCTCGATCTTGGCCCGGTTGCGGACGATGCCGGCGTCGGCGAGCAACCGGGTCACGTCGGCGTCGTCGTAGCGGGCGACGGTCGGGAGGTGGAACTCGTCGAAGGCCAGCCGGAACGCCGGACGCTTGCGCAGGATGGTCAGCCAGGACAACCCGGACTGGAACGCCTCCAGCGTCATCCGCTCGTAGAGCGCGTCGTCGCCGCGCAGCGGCCGCCCCCACTCGGTGTCGTGGTAGATGGCGTAGTCGGGGGTGCTCGACCCCCAGGCGCAGCGAGCCAGCCCATCGGCACCGATCACCAGGTCAGTCACCCCGTACACGCTAGGGCATCCGTCCGACACCCCATCGCCACCAGGCCAACCCGGCCAGCCGCACGGTCAGGGCAGCCGGCCCTGCTCGACCAGACGGGCAAACCTCTTCAGCGCCTGGGTGAGGCCGAGCTTGGAGCCGGGCCAGAGCACCGGCCACGCCAGTCGACCGGCCCGACCGCCCGGCAGGTGGAACCACTCGTGCCAGACGACCTGGGTGCGGTCCCGACCCAGCTGGGTGCAGCGCAGCACCCCCGGGCCGCGCAGCACTTGGCCGTGGTGCACCACGCCGATCTCGTACGGCTCGTCGACCCGGACCACCCGCATCTCGTCGCGCAGCGTCGCCCGGCCGAGCGCGGTCACCGCCTCGATCCGGCTGCCCTCGCGCCCGTCGCCCTCGACCACCCGGACCCGGGTGAACGGGATCCAGTCGGACTGACGTTCCCAGGCGAGCAACGCGGCGAAGACCCGCTCCGCCGGGGCGTCGACGATCACCGTGGCGGTCACCTCACCGGCACCGGGTCGGGCCGCCTCCCGAAGATCGTCGGCGCCCTCCGGCTCGGTCACGCCGACTCCGACCGAACCACTGCGTCGCGCTGCTCGGTGCCGTCGGCGGGCTGCGCACGATCGGCCGACTCGTCGTCGGCGGGGGTGGCGGCAGGCGCCACACCATCGGAATCCGCCGGGGACGAGGTGGCGGCGGGCAACGCGCCGGGGGTCGTCGAGCCGACCGGGGCCGAACCCGCCTCGCCGGTCAGCGGCGCGTCTTTGCCCGGCTCGACCGCCGTACCAGGCTCTGCTGCCTCGCCCGGCTCCGCCGCTTCTGCGGTCGTCGCCTTGCTGGCGGACTGCTCGCGGGCCTGGCGCAGCACGTCCGCGTCGTCGGTGCGCCCCTCACGCAAGGCGATGACCTCCGACTCCAGTACGCCGATCAGCTCGGACTTGTAACCGATGTCGTAGGCGGCACGGCGCATCGCCTGATCGACCTGGTCCATCCGGTACCCGCGCAACCCGGTGTCGAAACGGACCGCCCCCACATCGGATTCGCGTAACGGGCGGGTGCCCGGCAACGCCACGGCCTGCGAATCCGGCTCGGCTGGCACCAGGCCGGGATCACGGCCGCTGACCAGCACCGTCACGCCGAATATCACCGCCGCGACGGTCAACGCCACGACCAGGAGGAGCAGAAGCTGACCCATGTACTGATCGTGGCATGGCAGCCGGCCGGGAGCGACCCCGCCACCCGCCCCGATCACGATCGGCGCCGACGCCCGCCCGGAGTTGCGGACGGACGACCGACTAGCGTCGGGACCGGCCGACGCGGCGGCGACGGCGCGAACCTCCAGGAGGCGGGCATGGCCGGGGCGCTTCGGCTGGGTGGGCGCACGTTCGCCCCCGGCGAGCTGGTGGTGATGGCGATCATCAACCGCACGCCTGACTCGTTCTTCGATCGGGGGGCGACCTACGCCGCCGACAGCGCTCTGCGGGCTGTGGAGCGGGCGGTGGACGAGGGCGCGGCCATCATCGACATCGGCGGGGTCAAGGCCGGCCCCGGTGCGGACGTGGGCGTCGCCGAGGAGATCCGGCGCACGGTGGACACCATCGCCGCCGTCCGGGCCGCGTTTCCGGAGGTGGTGATCTCGATCGACACCTGGCGTGCCGAGGTGGCGACGGAGGCCGTGGCGGCCGGCGCCGACCTCCTCAACGACACCTGGTCGGGCGCCGACCCGACGTTGGTCCGGGTGGCCGCGCAGACCGGCGCCGGCCTGGTCTGTTCGCACGCCGGCGGCCTGACGCCGCGGACCAGGCCGCACCGGGCCGCCTTCACCGACGTGGTCGCCGACGTGGTCGCGACGGTGACCGGGCTCGCCGAGCGCGCGGTGGCGGCAGGGGTACGCCCCGACGGCATCCTCATCGACCCGGCGCACGACTTCGGCAAGAACACCAGGCACTCGCTGGAGATCACCCGCCGACTGGACGAGCTGACCGGAACCGGCTGGCCGGTGCTGGTGGCGCTCTCCAACAAGGACTTCATCGGTGAGACGTTGGGCCTGCCGGTGGCCGAACGGCTGGAGGGGACGCTCGCCGCGACTGCGGTCTCGGCCTGGTTGGGCGCCCGGGTATTCCGAGCCCACCAGGTCGGCCCGACCCGCCGGGTGCTGGAGATGGTGGCCTCGATCCGGGGCGACCGCCCGCCCACGGCGACCCGCCGCGGACTCGCCTGACCGGTTGTCGCCGTAAGCGACCGCGAACGGCCGGACGGACCGACACGATCGCCGGAGGCAGCGGCGCTCAGGTCCAGCGGAGGATGTTCCTACGCCAGGCGTAGAGGATGCCGAGCGCGAGCACCGCCACGAACACCGCCATCTCCACCACCGTCACCAGACCGAAGCCCGGCCGGTCGAAGACCACCGCCCAGGGGAAGAGGAACACCGCCTCGACCGCGAACAGCACGTACAGGTAGGCGTACACGTAGTAGCGGATCTGCATCTGCGCCCAGTCGCCGCCGACCGGGTCGAGCCCGCACTCGTAGCTGGCCCGCTTGCCCGCCGGGTCGGCCGGACGCGCCGGGCGTAACACCCGGTTGGCCGAGAACGCCGTAACGAAGAAGAGAACGCTGGCGAGCAGCAGGAGCCCGAGCGTCGCGTACGAGCCCAGGTATCCAGTCACAGTCGGCAGCCTACCGTCCACCCGAACGGGCCGTCCCAAACACGTTACGGATTTGTTTCCAGATGGGACTAGTGCACTGGGGCAACTGTTACCGAACATTGGACACCCACCCATGTCACCGGAGGACAGATGGCCCGCGTGAAGGCATCGCCCGGTAGCCGGGCGGAGGGGCGGCGTTCCACGCCCCTGCTGGCGACCGCGCTCGCGCTCGGCCTGCTCGCGGCGCTCGCCGTGGGACCGGCCTGGGCCAGCGCGGCCGAACCGGACGCGGACCCGGTCGTGACCTCGGCCGAACCGGTCAACGAGCCGGGAGACGAAGGGCCACCGACCACGCCGGCGGAGGAGCCCACCCCGACCGAGGTCCCGGGCGGCGAACCGGTGCCGACCGACCCGGCCCCGGAGACCACCGCGCCGCCACCGGAGACGACGCCACCGGCGCCGGTGACCACCGCCCCGGAGATCCCGCCGGCGCCGACCACCAGCGCGCCCGCGCCGGGCGGCACCACCCGACCGCCCAGCCCGACGCCCCCGGTGCCACCGACGGCGCCCCCGGCCCCACCGGTCCCACCGACACCCCCGGCTCCGCCGGTCCGCCCGCCCGCGCAGGGTTCGGCGCCGCCGCCGCAGAACCCGCTGGGCGTGCAGGTCACCACCGGCGACGTCACCCTCACCGAGGCGTACTGGAACGCGGCGAGCACGGCCGCCACCCTGCAGGTCACGGTGCACAACACGGGTACCACCGCGCAACGGATCCGACTCTCGTACACGCTGCCCGCCGGGCTGACCGACGCCGGCACGAAGGGCTGCGCCGCCGCCGGTGGTGGTGGCGCGTACCGATGCGGTGCCTGGACCGCCGGGGCGGGCGTCCGGTTCAGTACCGTGCTGCGCCTGCGGGTCGCTGGCACGGCGTGGAAGCAGATGCCGCTCAGCGGCTCCGTCCAGGTCGTCGCGGACGCGCCGGCAGTGGCCGGGGAGGCGACCGACGACCAGGGCTTCGCGGTGCTCTTCCCACCCGGCCCGCCGGTGCCCGGGATCGCGCTCGCCGCCAACGAGGTGGCCTTCGACATCAGCGGCAGCCCCAGCACCCTCACCCTCCGGCTGGGCAACACCGGCACGGTGGACGCCGCCGGACGGGTCGAGGTCGTCCTACCGGCCGGGGTGACCGTGCCGACCCCACCGCCCGGCTGCGTGGCGGTTGACCCGACGCGTACCCGCTGCGACGCCGGCCTGGTGCTGGCGGGCACGACCGCCGAGGTGCAGCTGCCGGTGGAGGCGACGCCGCAGGCCCAGCGGGAAGCGCCGTTGTCCGGCGCCGTGATCGGTCAACTCGATCCACGCAGCGGCCCGACCCGTCGGGTGCAGATGAGCTTCCGGATCACCGCCGCTGCCGCCCTGGCCACGCCGGTGGTCTCCCCGCCCGCGCCGACCGGCTCGCACGGCGTACTCCCTGCCGGTGCCGCGACCGGAGACGGCGGGTTGACCTCGGTGCAGCGCACCGCGGTCAGCCTGATCGCGGTTTCCACGCTGCTGGTGGTGCTGGCTCTCACGCTGACCATGACCTCGCTGCGCCGCCGGTTCGGCGGCCCGCCGGCCGAGCCCACGCTCAATCCCGCCGACTGATCGACGGACGACCCCGGCAGCGCGGCCGGGGTCATCGGCGGGGCCCGGTGGTGATCTGGATTACGGCGGGCGGGGCGTAACACCGCAAAGGTGGGCATTTATCGTCTCTATCGGGTCCCAGTCGGCGGACCTCCGGCGATGGTTAGGGCTCCCTTAGACGTAGGCTCTCAGGTGAGGAACGACAGCGGCCGGACCAGCCTGGGGCGGTGCGGTGAAGCGTTGCGTCAAGGAGGTTCCGTGGCCGGGCAAGCCCCGCAGTCGCGAACGAAGGTGGCACCGTGAGCGCGAGGAGTGAGCCGGTTTTGCGAGCCCCGCAGTCGCGAACGAAGGTGGCACCGTGAGCGCGAGGAGTGAGCCGGTTTTGCGAGCCCCGCAGTCGCGAACGAAGGTGGCACAGTGACCAAGCAGATCCGTCAACTCGACCGAGTGGTCATCCGGTTCGCCGGTGACTCCGGCGACGGCATGCAGCTGACCGGCGACCGGTTCACCTCGGAGACGGCGCAGCTCGGCAACGACATCTCCACGCTGCCAAACTTCCCCGCCGAGATCCGGGCGCCCGCCGGCACGTTGCCGGGGGTGTCGAGCTTCCAGGTGCACTTCGCCGACTACGACATCCTCACACCGGGTGACGCGCCCAACGTGCTGGTGGCGATGAACCCGGCGGCCCTCAAGGCCAACCTGGCCGACCTGCCGCGCGGCGCGGACATCATCGTCAACACCGACGAGTTCACCAAGCGCAACCTCGCCAAGGTCGGTTACCAGGCCAGCCCACTGGACGACGACTCGCTGGCCGGCTATGTGGTGCACCCGGTGGCGCTGACCTCGATGACTGTCGGCGCGCTCGCCTCGCACCAGGTGTCCAAGAAGGACGCCGAGCGCTCGAAGAACATGTTCGCGCTCGGCCTGCTCTCCTGGATGTACTCCCGGCCCTACGAGTCGACGCTGCGCTTCCTGGAGCGCAAGTTCGCGTCCCGTCCGGAGCTGGTCGCCGCGAACGTCGCGGCCTTCAAGGCCGGCTGGAACTTCGGCGAGACCACCGAGGACTTCGCGGTCCGCTACGAGGTCAAGCCCGCGAAGATGAAGCCGGGCACCTACCGCAACATCACCGGCAACGCGGCGCTCTCGCTGGGGTTGGTCGCCGCCGGGGTCCGCTCCGGGCTGCCGGTCTTCCTCGGCGCGTACCCGATCACGCCCGCGTCGGACATCCTCCACGAGCTGAGCAAGCACAAGCGCTTCGGCGTGATCACCGTGCAGGCCGAGGACGAGATCGCCGCCGTCGGCGCCGCGCTGGGCGCCTCCTACGGCGGGTCGCTCGGTGTGACCACCACAAGCGGCCCCGGCGTGGCGCTCAAGAGCGAGACGATCTCGCTCGCGGTGGCCCTGGAGCTGCCGCTGGTGATCGTCGACGTGCAGCGCGCCGGCCCGTCGACGGGCATGCCGACCAAGACCGAGCAGGCCGACCTCAACATGGCGCTCTACGGACGGCACGGCGAGGCGCCGGTCGCGGTGATCGCGCCCCGGTCACCGTCGGACTGCTTCTTCGCGGCACTGGAGGCGGCCCGGATCGCGCTGACCTACCGCACCCCGGTGATCCTGCTGTCCGACAACTACGTCGCCAACGGTTCGGAGCCGTGGCTGCTGCCCGACGTGGAGTCGCTGCCCGACCTGCGGGTCGAGTTCGCCACCAAGCCCAACGGCGACGACGGCACCACCTTCCTGCCCTACCTGCGTGACCCGGAGACCCTGGCTCGGCCATGGGCGATCCCTGGCACGGCGGGCCTGGAGCACCGGATCGGCGGTCTGGAGAAGGCCGACAAGACCGGCGACATCTCCTACGACCCGGCCAACCACGACTTCATGGTGCGCACCCGGGCCGCCCGGATCGAGACCATCCCGGTGCCGGACATCGAGGTGGAGGACCCGGACGGCGACGCTCGGGTGCTGGTCCTCGGCTGGGGTTCGACGTACGGGCCGATCGGCGCGGCATGCCGCGGCGTACGCCAGCGCGGCCTCTCCGTCGCCCAGGCGCACCTGCGGCACCTGGCACCGATGCCGGCCAACCTCGGTGAGGTGCTCCGCTCGTACGACAAGGTGGTCATCCCGGAGATGAACCTGGGTCAACTGGCCCACGTCATCCGGGCCCGCTACCTGGTCGACGCGATCAGCTACAACCAGGTCCGCGGCCTTCCGTTCACGGCCGCCGAGCTGGAGACGACGCTGGAAGAGGTGCTGAAGAATGTCTGAGCCCGTCGCCGTCAAGCTCACCGCGAAGGACTTCAAGTCCGACCAGGAGGTGCGCTGGTGCCCCGGCTGCGGTGACTACGCGATCCTGGCGGCCATCCAGCAATTCATGCCGGAGCTGAACATCCCCCGGGAACGCACCGTCTTCGTCTCCGGGATCGGCTGCTCGTCCCGCTTCCCGTACTACATGAACACGTACGGCATGCACTCGATCCACGGCCGGGCCCCGGCGATCGCGACCGGCCTGTCGGTGTCCCGGCCGGACCTTTCGGTCTGGGTGGTCACCGGCGACGGCGACGCGCTCTCCATCGGTGGCAACCACCTGATCCACGCGCTTCGGCGCAACGTCAACCTCAAGATCCTGCTGTTCAACAACCGGATCTACGGTCTGACCAAGGGCCAGTATTCGCCCACGTCCGAGGTCGGCAAGATCACCAAGTCGACTCCGGCCGGCTCGGCGGACGCCCCGTTCAACCCGCTCTCGCTGGCCCTCGGCGCGGAGGCCAGCTTCGTCGGCCGGACCATCGACTCCGACCGTAAGCACCTGCAGTCGGTGTTGCGGGCCGCCGCCGAGCACGAGGGTTCGGCGTTCGTGGAGATCTACCAGAACTGCAACATCTTCAACGATGGGGCGTTCGAGCAGCTCAAGGACCCGTCCACGCGGGACGACTACCTGATCCGCCTGGAGCACGGCCAGCCGATCACCTTCGGCGCTGCTCGCGAGCCGAACGGCCAGTCCGGCGGCGCTGACGGGCAGTTCTGCGTGGTGCACCCGCCGGGTGGCTTCGGCCTGGAGGTCAGGGACACCAGCTCGGTCCGCCCGGAGGAGATCGTCGTGCACGACGCGACGGTCAACGACCCGGCGTACGCCTTCGCGCTGTCCCGGCTGCCCGGCCTGGACCTGCGCAACACTCCGATCGGGGTGTTCCGCTCGGTGGACCGGCCGTCCTACGACAGCGTGGTGCAGGCTCAGCTCGCGGCCGCCAAGGCGACTGTCACCGAGACCCCCGAGCAGCAGCTCGCCGGCCTGCTGGGCAGCGGCGACACCTGGACGATCATCTGACCCGTCCGCACTGACGAGAGCGGCCGTCCCCGATCCGGGGGCGGCCGCTCTCGTCGTACCGGCGCTGCCTCAGCGCTGGGCGGACCGGCGCTGCCTCAGCGCTGGGCGGACCGGCGCTGCCTCAGCGCTGGGCGGAGGCCGGCGTCCAGAGGTTGTCGATCTCCTTCTCTGCCGCCGCGAGACTCGCCTCGTGCAGCGGGATCAGCTCGGCCATCTCCGGCACCGACGGCGCCAGGGTCAGCTCGGCGCTGATGAAACGCGGCTGCATGCCGGTCATCGACAGGCCGTGCGGGAGCCACGGCTCGGCGTGGTCCCAGCCGGAGCGCGGAGTGCCCTCGCCGTAGCCGCCGCCCCGGGTGGCCAGCACCACGAACTCGCGTCCGCCGAGCAGGCCCTCCTGCGTCGTGGGGTCGAACGACAGCCCGGGAACGATCAGGTGGTCGACCCAGGACTTGACGCTGCTGGGCGCGCCGAAGTTGTAGAGCGGCAGGCCGAGCAGCACCACGTCGGCCTGCTTCACCTCGTCGACCAGCCGTGCGCTGAGCTCCCACGAGTCGCGCTGGGCCGGCGTGTGCTGATCCGGAGGGGTCATTCGCGCCAGCCCGCCGTCCGCGTCCAGGTGCGGCAGCGGCTCGGCGCCCAGGTCCCGGTAGGCCACGGTGCCGTCCGGGTGGGCCGCACGCCATGCGTCGACCGCGCGGGCGGTGAGTCGCCGGCTGACCGACCAGTCACCACGGATGCTCGAGTCAATATGCAGCAGGTGCATGATTTCTCCTTAAGGAATCGTCTGTGCAGCACCAACTATTTATAGCAGGCCGATGTTCCGCCGGGTCGGTAGACTGGGTCACATGTCCGCGCAGCCGCTCGACGCCTCCGAGCACCGCTCGGGCGCACTTCTGGACCATCTGGCCCGGCGGATGCGGCTGCGGTCGGAGTCGGTGCTGGCGCCGCTGGGCCTACGCCCCCGGCATCTGGTCGCGCTCACAGTGCTGCGCGCCGGCGGTGGCACCGGCCAACAGGCGCTCGCCGCCATCCTGGAAATGGACAGCACCAACATCGTCGGGCTGCTCAACGACCTGGAAGCCAAGCAGCTGATCGAGCGGCGGCGCTCCCCCGAGGACCGCCGCCGACACGTCGTCGAACTCACCGAAGATGGGACAAAACGCCTCAGCGAGGCCGAATGCGCCCTGGCCGGCGCCGAGGACGAGGTGCTGGGCGCACTGGATCCCGCCGAGCGGGAGACCCTCTACAAGCTGCTCAGCCGGGCCTCCACCGGCACGTCGATCAACTGCACCGAGGCGATCTGCGCCACCGACGACACCTGCTGACGCGGCGTCACCTCAGCGGCGAAGCGGCCAGGCTCGCCCAGCAGTGGCGGGACGATCAGGCGGTGGTGGCCGACTGGGGGCGGTCGTCGCGTACGTGCACCAGCATGTCGCCGGTCTCGATCACCGCACCGGCCCGGTCGGCCAACGTGACCACCTTGCCCCGCCGCACCAGGGCGATCACCAACGACTCCAGCTCGCGCGGCGAGCGACCCACCTCGTCCCGCTCCGCGGAACGCATCGCCAGCGCCATCCCCTGACCGGGAGTGAGCAGATCTTCCACCACGTCGATCAGCGGCGGCGCGGAGGTGGACAGGCCGAGCAGCCGGCCCGCCGTGGCCGAGGAGACGATCACGTGGTGCGCGCCGCTCTGCTTGAGCAGCGGGGCGTTCTCCGCCTCCCGTGCCGCCGCGATGATGCGGACCTGTCCGGCGGTGAGCTGCCGTACCGTCAACGCGACAAGCACCGACGCGTCGTCACTGTCGGTCGCGATGATCACGGCCTTGGCGCTCTTGACGTGCGCCTCGTTCAGCACCGACGACCGGGTCGCCGAGCCCTCGATCGCCACCAGCCCGGCGGAGGTGGCCTGTCGCAGTGCGGCGGCACTGCGCTCCACCACCACGATCCGCGAGCGGTCCAGACCGTTCTCCATCAGGGCGGAGACAGCGCTGCGCCCCTTGGTGCCGTAGCCGCAGATGATGACGTGGTCCTTCACGGCTCTCCTCCACCGCGACAGGCGACGGCCGGTCCGGTACTGCTCGGTCAGAACTTCCAGGGTGGTGCCGACCAGGATGATAAGGAAGATCACTCGGGCCGGGGTGATGAAGAGGACGTTGACCAGCCGGGCCGACGGCGCGGCCGGGGTGATGTCCCCGTAGCCGGTGGTCGAGAGCGACACGACCGCGTAGTAGAAGCAGTCGAGCAGGGTGAGGCCGTCCTCATTGACATCGCGGTAGCCGGCCCGGCCCAGATAGACAGCGGCGACCACGGCGAAGACCAGGCCCAGAGCGGCGGCGAGCCGAAGGCTCAGCGCGCTCAGTGGGCCCCGGCGCTGCGCGGGAAAATGGATCACTGTCGGACCTGCTCCCCCGCCGTCGCCTGCACGCCCACAACATAGCGGGTACCCCGTCGATCGGACGGCCGGGTCGCGGCGGACAACCGGCACGGCGCCCGCACCCGACTACCGGACGGTGACACTGGTGGCCGAGCCGGCCACCAGACACACCCACCTGCGTCGGTGACGTGTCGGGCCGGCGCCGTGCGGCGGTGCGGGCCCGCACGGGCAGCCGGCGGGTCCGGCAACGGGCATGATGGGGATGTTCCCCGACGACGACCGCGAGAGTGAGGCCCGCATGTCGTTACTGCGACGAGTGATCGGCGGGGTGCTGCGCCGGCACCGCCAACGTCAGGGCCGCACGCTGCGCGAGGTGGCCGCGTCGGCCGACGTCTCCGTGCCCTACCTCTCCGAGGTCGAGCGGGGCCGCAAGGAGGCCTCCTCGGAGGTGCTCGCGGCGATCTGCCGAGCGCTCGGCATCAGCCTCGCCGACCTGCTCGGCGAGGCCCGCGACGACATGCGCCGGGTCGAGCCCCGCCTGCCGGCCGCGCCACGCGCCGCGCTGACCCACCTGGAGCGGGTCGACGCGACCCGACGCGAGATCGGCAACGCGACCCTGCTGGTGGGTCCCCGCACCAGCGGGTTCGTCCTGCACCAGGGAGCAGGGTTCAGCGAACCCACCCTCGGCGTCGACGCGTTGGCCTCCGCTGGCGGCTCGCGCCCCGGTCCGCGTACCCCCTGCCTGTCTGGCGGTGAGGTGGCCCTGAGTGGCGCGCGGCGGCTGACCGCCGCGTAGGCCGCGCCGGTTCTGCCGTCGGCGGATCTGCCGGCGGCAGAATCACTGGGCCAGCCACCGCCGTCGCCCGCACGCTCAAGGGGCCGGTCCACCGGGCGGTCCCCGCCGCCCGCCGGTGCGGTGGAAGGCGGCGGCACATGATCGGGTACGGCGTGCGAATGCTGGAGAGCGGGCAGCCAACCTTCGGTGACCATGTGTTCGAGCGGCTGCTGCGGGAGCGGATCGTCTTCCTCGGAAGCGAGGTGACGGAGGAGTCGGCCAACCAGATCTGCGCGCAGATCCTGCTGCTCGCCGCCGAGGACGCCGACCGGGACATCCACCTCTACATCAACTCGCCGGGCGGTTCGGTGAGCGCGGGGATGGCGGTCTACGACACGATGCGCTACGTCCACAACGACGTGGCGACGCTGGCGCTCGGGTTCGCCGGCTCGATGGGGCAGTTCCTGCTCTGCGCGGGTACGGCCGGCAAACGGTACGCGCTGCCACACTCGCGGATCATGATGCACCAGCCGTCCGGTGGGATCGGCGGGACCGTCGCCGACATCACCATCCAGGCGGAGAACATGCTGCACGTGAAGCGGACGATGCAGGAGCTGATCGCCCAGCACAGTGGACGAACCCTCGACGAGATCCAGCGGGACTGGGACCGGGACCGTTGGTTCACCGCCGAGCAGGCCCGGGAGTACGGCCTCATCGACCAGGTGATCACCCGAGCCGATCAGCTGCCGGGGGTCTGACGCCCGCGGTTCGCCGATCGCCGTGTCGGCTGACGAAGCCCACGGCCGCGCCCTCGCGGCCCTGCTCGGAGCCCCTCACCCGTGGGCATTGTCAAACCCTGGTCTGACGCGGCGGGCGGTGGCCGGTTGGCAGGCTGAGGGCATGATCGAGGCGACTGAGCTGACCAAGCACTACGGTCCCAAAACTGCCGTCGACGGGCTCACGTTCACGGTGACGCCAGGGCGGGTCACCGGCTTTCTCGGTCCCAACGGGGCCGGGAAGTCCACCACCATGCGGCTCATGCTGCAACTGGACCGGCCCACGTCGGGGCACGTCAGAATCAACGGCAAGGAGTACGGCGAACTGACCGAGCCACTACGGCAGGTCGGTGCGCTGCTGGAGAGCCGGGCGGCACACCCTGGGCGATCCGCGTACAACCATCTGCTCAGCCTGGCGGCCAGCAACCGCATCCCGCGGCAGCGCGTGCGTCAGGTGATCGAGATGGTCGGGCTGGAGAGCGTCGCCGGCAAGCGGGTTCGAGGTTTCTCGCTGGGCATGACACAGCGGCTCGGGTTGGCCGCCGCGCTGCTCGGCGATCCGCCGGTGCTGCTGCTGGACGAGCCGATCAACGGGCTCGACCCGGAGGGGGTCCGGTGGATCCGGCAGCTGTTGACGGGGCTGGCGGCCGAGGGGCGCACCGTGTTGCTGTCCAGCCATCTGATGACCGAGATGGCGGCCACCGCCGATCATCTGATCGTCATCGGCCGGGGACGCATGCTCGCCGATATCTCGACCAGCGAGTTCGTGGCGCAGCACGCGGGTTCGTACATCCGGGTGCGCTCACCCGAGGCGGCGAGCCTGCGCAGCGCCCTGACGACCCGCGGGATAGAGGTGACCGAGGCGGGAGAAGGCACTCTGCACGCGATGGGCGTCGAGCTTGAGCAGGTCGCTGCGGTCGGCCGCGACGAGGGCCTGATAATCACCGAGCTCACGCCCTGCACAGCCTCACTCGAAGACGCGTTCATCAAGTTGACAGCCGATGCCGTCGAGTATCGCGGTGGGATCACGGAGGCAAGCCGGTGAGCAGCAACACGATACCCGCAGTCCTGCACTCGGAATGGATCAAGGCACGGTCGACGGTGGGCAGTCTGGTGACGCTGCCCCTGGCGCTGGTCATCAGTCTCGGTCTGGCGCTGGCAGGTGGCTTGTCCACCCGCAACGCCATCGACAGCGGCAGCGCCATGCTGGCCTCGGACTTCAACCCCATCAACTCGGGGTTCAACGCCCTCCTCTACGCCAATTTGGCCTTCGTCGTGTTCGCGGTGCTCGTGTTCAGTTCCGAGTACACGACCGGGATGATCCGCGCCTCGCTGGCGGCGGTGCCCACCCGGGGCCTGTTCTACCTGGCCAAGCTGGCTGTCGTGGCGGGGGTCGCGTTGATCGTCGGCGGGGCGGCCGTGATCGCATCGTTCCTGATCACCCAAGCCGCGTTGGGCCCACACGGGGCGAGCCTGTCCGACCCAGGGGCCGTACGCGCCGTACTCGGTGGGGTCGCATACGTCGTACTGATCAACGCCTTCTCGGCCGCGGTCGCGGCCCTGCTCCGCAGCACCGCACTCGCGTTGGGCATCCTCATGCCGCTGTTCTTCGTGGTAGGGCCGGCTCTCGGCACGATCTCCGGAACCAAGCCGGTGGCGCAGTTCCTCCCGGACCAGGCCGGCATGCGCGCGATGCGGGTGACCGCCGAATCAGGCGACCTGACGGCCGGACAGGGGATCCTCGTGCTTCTGCTGTGGACGCTCGCGGCGGCGGCTGCCGGGTACTGGTTGATCCGTCGGCGTGATGCATGACAGATGTCCCCTCCGCACCGCCGTATGGCTGCGGACCCGGCCTCGGTCAGAGCAGCCCTCGGCGAGGTTGGCTGACCGCGGCACGCACCCCTGCGCTGACCAGTCCGTTCTCATACGCGGCGATCACAAGTTGGGCGCGGTCGCGACGATTGAGCTTGGCCAGGATCCGGTTGAGGTGCGTCTTCACGGTGGCCATGCTGATGTGCTCACGGTCGCAGATCTGCGTGTTGGACAGGCCGTTGGCAACGAGTGTCAGGATCTCACGTTCCCGGTTCGTCAGGACGTCCAGGTGGCCGGTGGCGGGAACCGCCTCGGCCGCACAGAATCGAGCGATCACCCGTCGGGTGACGCTGGGTGCGAACAGCGCGTGCCCGCCGGCCACCACATGGACGGCTGTCAGCAGGTCCGCGGGGGCGATGTCCTTGAGCAGGAACCCACTGGCGCCCGCGCGCAGGGCCGAATAGACGTACGGATCCAGGTCGAACATGGTCAGAATCAAAATTCGGACGTCCGTGGTGGCCTGGTCGCCGGTGATCAGGCGAGTGGCCTCAAGGCCGTCGGTGTGCGGCATGCGCACGTCCATGAGGATGACGTCCGGCCGCCTGCTCTTCGCCAGCCGAACCGCGGCTGCGCCGTCGGCCGCCTCCCCGACGACCGTGCACTCCGGATCAGAACTCACCAGCAGGCGGAAGCTCTCGCGCAACATGGGCTCGTCGTCGACGATCGCGACCCGGATCACTGCCGACCACCCATTGGTGCGTACGGAATCTTCACGTGGACCTGGAAGCCGCCGGCTGCCAGCGGCCCGGCCGTCATATCACCATTGTGCATCTCCACCCGCTCCCGCATACCGGCCAGGCCGAACCCCTCCGCTGCGGAAGGGCGGATCGGCCGGCCGCCTACCGGCCCGTCGTCCGCGACCTCGACGAGGAGCTCACTCCCGGTGCTCCGGACCGTCAGGCTGCAGCGGGTCGACCCAGCGTGCTTGATGACGTTGGTCAGTGCCTCTTGAACGATCCGGTAAGCGGTCAACGACACGCCCGGAGGGACGTCGTCCTGCTCCGGCAGTTCGCTCCGGACGGTCAGGCCCGCTTTCTCGGCACGGCGCACCAGCGTGGGGACGTCCGGCAGACCAGGGGCCGGTCCACGAGGTTCGTCGCTGTCCCGGAGAAGCCGGAGGGCTTGCCGCATCTCGACGAGCGCCTCTCGGCTGACCTGCTCGATCACTGCGAGCGAGGCCAGCGTCTCGGCCGGCCGGTCCCGAGCCAGATGTCGGGTCACCGCTGCCTTGACCGCGATGACCCCCAGGTTGTGCGTCACGATGTCATGCACCTCGCGGGCAATTCGCAGCCGTTCGTCGGAGACCGCTCGCTCAACCCGGTCGGCAGCCCGCCAGACCGCGTACGCCCGCCGCTGCGCAACCGCGATTCCGGCGGCCCAGGAGGCGCCTACCAGGGCGAGGCCGGGCAGCAGTGTTCCGAATCGACTCGGCCACGGTTGCGGCGACCCGGTGGCGACGGCCAGAAACGTCAGAACCACGCTGGACGACACGATCATCAGCCAACTGCGACGGCTTCGCTGACCATCGATGGCCGCAGCCGTGTAAGCGGCGAGGGCCGCCGCGAGGAGCGGGTCCGGCAGGACCCCCAATGACACGCTGACGATCGATGCGAAGGCGACGCTCGCGAAGACTGGCATTGGCCAGACCCTGCGGAGTGCGACGGGGAGCGCGATCAGGGAGACCAGCACACCGTGTAGCCAGTCGGGAAGCGTGCTCGACCGGGGCAGGGCTGTCAGGTAAACCGTGGCGAGCAGCCCGGCGACGACGATGTCGACGGCGACCAACTCACTGTGGGTCAGCGGCCGAACCGGCAGCCGGGCACCTTCTACCGCTCCCTTCGGGTGCACGAACCCCCCTTCTAACCAAGGTCCCGGAGAGACTCATCAATCTACGTGCTACCAGCGCCGGACGAAGCCGATCCTGCACGCCGAGATGTTCAATCTCCGCGCAATACCGCGATTGTTCTGACCGTCTGCCAGTTGGCTCACCTCCCTGGCTTCTGATACTCAGGGATCGTCGGTGCAGGCGGCATTGCCCTCAACGACTCCGGGACCAGGCTGCCCGGATTCCCGATTCCCGATCGGATTCGCGGGAAATAACGCAGAGGACCGACAAGAAACCACCACGGCTGCCAGCCTTCGAGGTGCCCCCGGCAGGATTCGAACCTGCGACACACGGTTTAGGAAACCGATGCTCTATCCCCTGAGCTACGGGGGCGCGAGCGCCTAGTCTAGCGACCTGGGGTTCACCTGGGGTGGCAGGGAGTGGCCCCCGTTCACCCACGTTGCCCGGACCTCTGTTCTCCCAGCCCAGGAGCACACCCGGAGCACACGAACCCCGGTTTGCGACCGGCGGTCGGCCGGGGTGACCCGCGCTCGTGGGCAGTGGGTCAGGGCGGCGAAGCTGGACATGCTGAACACCCGGCGTAGCCCGCGGTGGTAGCGGTGGGGTCGGACCTGGTGGCCTTGGCGGCGGCTAGAGTCGCGGGAGATCGCTGCGAGTCCGGCGTGCGCGGCAAGTGCTGCGGGGCTGGGGTAGGTGGTGAGGGTGCCGGCGTGGGCGAAGAACTCGGCGGCGAGGGTGGTGCCGATGCCGGGCAGGCTGGTGATGATCTCTCCCAGCTCGTGGTCGCCGACGACTGCCGTTGGCGTCGGCTGTCCGGGGCGTCCCCGGTGCGCCGCGGGGCCTCACGACCTTCCCACACTCTGGCGAGGGTCACCGGGCCGCGAACCGGGCGTCAGGTGTCGAGGCCTGCGAGGTTGAGGCGTTCGAGCAGGCTGGGCTTGCGGGCGTGCACCGCCCGTAGCTCGGCCAGCCGCTGTCGGAACGATGTGCTGCCTCCGTCGCGTTCGCCGAGATCGCGTAGGTCGACGAGGAGCTGAACCGCGGTGTCGTACTCGCGTGGTTTCTTTGTGGCGATGAGTTCGTCGACCCGATGCCAGGCGGCGGGTTGGTCGACTGCGAGGGTGTCGAGGTGCCGTTGCCGGGCGGCTGCTACGGACCGTTCCCGGCGGACCCGGTCGCGTTCGCGCTGCTCGGCGTCCCGTTGTTCTCTTTCCGCGCGCAGCTCCGCGGCGGTGGCGAGTAGTTCCCCGGCGGTGCGGGCGGCTGCCGGGGTGGGCGTGTTGGTGGGGTGTGCGTCGCGGTAGCGGCGCAACAGTCGGCTGCGTAGGTGGCTGTCGCCGCCGGTGATCAGGTCGGTCAGGATGGCGTCCTTGTCCCGAGCGGGCAGCCCGACGACCCAGGTGCCGTAGTTGTGCGCGGTCGGTTCAGCGGCGGCGGCCGGCGACGACCCCGCCGCCGCAGCCGCGATCAGGTCGGGGTCGATGCGTAGGAACTCGGCGACGGCGGTGAGGGGCGCGTCGAGGGTGCCCATGCCGGCGGGGATAGGCGGTTCGGGCTCGTCGTCGGCGATGTCCTCGGACTGTACGCAGCGGAGCCAGGCCAGGTAGAGCAGGCGCAGGTCACCGCCTGCGAGGCCGGCCCGGACCGGGATGATCGAGGCGAGCAGACCGTGGCCGTCGAGATCCCACTCGTCGGTGCCGTCCTCGTCCTCGTCGTGCAGGTCGATGATGACGTGCTTGCCGGCGGCCCAGGCGGATGCGCTGTCACCCTGGCAGTACTGGGCCACCGTGGCGGGGTCAAGCACGTGTTTCGGTAGCCGCAGCATGAGCTGGCGGGTGCCCCAGTTCGCTAGGTACAGGTGTACGTCGAAGTATCGTTCCATCAGCTTGCGCGGGTCGCCCTTGAAGTTGCCCCACTCGTAGATGTTGACGAAGCTGGTGGCGGTGATGTCGGCCCGGGTCGATAGCGACCGCAGCTCGGCCCGCTCTCGGGAGGTGAGGGGTCGGTCGACGGCGGTGAATTCGTAGTACTGGTACTCGCTCATCGTGGCCTACCTCCCGGCCCAGTGCCGGTAGGCGTCGATCCACGCGGCGCCGTCCGGCGCGGGGGTGGGTAGCGGCAGGTCGAGGAGATCGATCCTCTGCCGGTGACGGCCTCGGGCGCAGACCGCGACGATGCTGTCCGCCGTCAGGTCGATCTTGCGCACGGTGACCTCGACGCCGAGGACGGTGGTGGTGAACGGCACCGCCAGATGCTCCTCGACCACGGTGAACAGGCCGGTGAGCTGCTCGTCGTCGCCGTACGCGTCGACGGTGGCTTCCTCGATCATCGCCTCCAGCGCGGCGTTTCCCTTCGATGCCATCGGCGGAGGATATCGGACCAGTGTCGGGGTGTTCGAAAGCCCGATGCGCAAGGATGGCCGGCATGGGTTCGGTAGCCGAGTTCGTCGATCTTCGGCGGGAGGTGGAGCGGTTACGGGCGGAGAACGCCCGGCTGGGACGTCGCCGGCCCGATCTCCTACGACGGCCTACTCGTCCAATGCGCCGGGCGCGTCATCCGCGCCGCCCCCGGCAAGGACGTCGCCGAGGTCCACGACTACCACGACCCGGCCTCCCCCATCCTCGCCGCCTCGCTCCCACGCCGCATGCCCGGATACCGGGCACTCGGCTTCACGGGAACATGAGTTCATCCGATCGCGTCACCTTGGCTGGTCCCGCCGGTCACAAAGCCACGACGGAAAGCCAAGCGTGCTGGGCCTAGCGTAGTAGGCTGACGGCATGGGTCAGTTCTCCGAGGATGAGCTGCATGCGGTTGTCTCCCGGTACGAGGCGACGCGCGCGCAGGCATTGACCGAGCGGGACGAGCAGCTGCGGGCGTTTCATGCGGCCGGGTGGCGGCCGGTGGATCTGCAGCGGGTCACCGGATACAGCCGGGAGACGATCCGTCAGGCACTACGACCGGAAGTCCGGCGGGCGACCAACATCAGCCGGCGCCGGACATCACCCCAGCCGCCGGCGGACTACCGGACCTACGGCGACCGGAAGCCCTATGTGGTGGCCGAAACCCTCACCGAACTGCACGGCCCGACCGAAGGCACGGTGACGCTTCCGCGTCACCTCGACTGGTCCGGGCACGCCGAGTACGACCTGAACCGGCCCGCACGCCTGGCCAGCATGTACAAGGTGGTGCTCACCGAAGCCAGCACGGCCGAGGATCTGAACACCTGGCTCGACGCTGACCTTCTCCGGCGGCTCTGGCCCACCCTCTGGCTGTCACCCCAGCTCCGCCAGCGCTGGGAAGAAGCCTTTCCCGAACTCGCCGCGACCCGTAGCGACGCGGCGTAGCGACGCGGCGTAGCGGTGGACCCCTTCCACGAACGCCTCGCCCGTACCGGGCTCGGCGCGGCCGATAGATACGGCTTCGCTCTGGCCGGCGGTTACGCGGTCCAGGCCGCCGGGCTTCTCGAGAGGCCGAGCGAGGACGTCGACCTGTTCACCGCCTGGGACCGCCGCGACGAGTTCACCGCCGCGGTCACCGCCGTCGTGCACGCCTACCGAGACGACGGCCTGACCGTCGAGACCGAGCGGCAGTACGACACATTCGCCCGGCTGGCCGTCACCGACGGGGTGCGGGTTTCCAAGGTCGAGCTCGGCGTGGACTGGCGTGCCAACGAACCGATCCTCATGGCGATCGGACCGGTCCTCCACCCGGACGACGCGGTCGCGAACAAGATGAGCGCCCTCTACGGGCGAGCGTTCGCCCGTGACTTCATCGACATCGACGCCACGCTCCGATCCGGCCGCTATACCCGCGAAGCCCTCCTCACCCTCGCTCAGCGCGCTGACCGTGGTTTCGACCGGCGCATCTTCGCCGACGCTCTCGGACAAGCCACCCTGCTCGATCCTGACGACTTCGCCCAGTACGGCGTCACCAACCAAGCACTGAACGATCTTCGGCAAGCGATCGCAGCAAGGCCGCGAAGCGATCGGCACGCAAAGGCAGAAAGCAGAAAGCCGCAGGTCATTGGCCTACGGACACAGGCGGAGCATCGGGTTAGGGAGTCTCTACGCGAGTTCGCATGACGCAAGCTCCCTACGAGCTGCAGCGACTCCGCAAATCCACCTGGGACACCCCCCGCTTCATCAAGGGTTACGACCTCACCCTCGACGACCGCCTGATCCTCCCGCGGGGCCTGCGGCACACCATCGCCACCCTCGTCGAACACGCCGGATCGCGGCTGGCCGTCACGGACCTACGAAACTCCGGTCCACGTTGACAGTTGTCGGATGAGGGTCCGCGCCGTGGGCGCGCTCGCGTCGAACCTGAGGTTCCGGATCATCCGGGCACGCCGAGTTACCGGCTCCTGCACGTCACGGCCCGGATCACCGCCACCGCCCGCAGGACCCGGCTCGCCATCGGCGCCGGAACCGAGGATCAGCTAGCGATACAACGGTCCTGATGCCAAAGGACGCCGACGCTGACTTCGGCACGAAAGTCAGCGTCGGCACAGGTTGCGAGACTAGAACGGCGGGTTATAGCAGCTGATGAAATCAACCGATCCGTCTCGGGGATCACGCCAGTAGTCCGGCCACCACATCGCCTGACGGGTCGCCGGCCCGTATACGCCGTCAGCGCTCACGCCGAGGCGGTTTGCCTGGAGCCACCGAACGGCATCCACCGTGCCGGTGCCGTAGAAGCCGTCTGCCCCCCCGGTGTCGCGGATGCGCCGGGCGGCATAGGTGCTGCCGTAGCAGCGGAGGATGGCGTTCTGCAACGCCCGCACGGCGTTGGAGCTGCCCGTCTGCCATTGCATGTAACAGCTGAGACCGTTGCCGGTACGCGCGGGAACCACGTAGTAGTTGTAGACGGCCAATCCATCGGTGCGGTGCACTGTCGTGTTGCACGGACCGTAGGCGGCGTGGGCCGGCGCAGCCGTCATCGGGCTGGCCACCAGACCGCCGGAGAGGATGAGAGCCAAAGCCCCCAGCAATCCGATGCGCCTGCGGGGCGTCATGGATACTCGTTGCACGATGAAGTCCTTCTGTCGGTGGTGTCGCCTCAGCGACGACCTCGCCACGAACCATAAAGTTGTCGTGGGTTTCGGACTTTGCCGTCCGTGCAGGAAACTTTGTCTGTGATGCACCGCCTCAGTCGGTGCTGCATCAAGCGAGAGGCTGCGCCTGCCCGTGAAAGCCGTCGCACGGCGGGCAAACTCGTCCGAGTGATGTCGGAACGGGACTTGTCGAGGGGGTACGTGTGTGGGAACCGGCAGGCCGCCTGCATGAGCGACGCAGACGAGGGTCTGTCTCATGAGTCCCGTCCTGGACACCGCGTTCATACCTCCGCATGACCGGGAGGAAGCGATCCGGTACGCGGTGTGGGACTCTGTGGTCGCGGTCGACATCGACCACCGGCCGCCGGCCGAGGGCATCTCCGTCCGAATGGGTCTCGGCGCCATCGGACCCGTCCGGATCTGTTCGGCGCGGGCGACCGCGGTCACCGTCCATCGAACGCAGCGGCTGGCTCAGGCGGACGAGGAACCGGCCGTCTTCCTCGGCCTACAGGTGACGGGTACCAGCATCGTGGCGCAGAACGGTCGCGAGTGCGCACTGGGGCCAGGGGAGTTCGCCGTGTACGAGTCGATCGCTCCCTACACACTCAGCTTCGCCGAGGGAGTCGACCACCATTTCATACGTTTCCCCCGCGCGGCACTCGCGCTCCCCGACCGGCTGGTACGAGAAGCCACCTCGGTCACCTTGGGTTCCGACAATCCCCTTGCGCGCCTCGCCTCCACGTACTTCCATCAGCTCGCCGTCGACGGGGAGCTGCACCAGGGCGGGCACGCCGACGCCGCCGTGGAACCCAGCGTCGAACTCCTCCGTGCTGTCCTGACGTCCCGGCACCATGACTCCAGCCTGGCCAAGGCGCCGTTGGAGGCCACGCTCAGCCTGCGCGTCACTCACTACATCCGGCAGCATCTAGCTGATCCTGATCTGTCCGCGGAACGGATAGCCACCGCACACAACATCTCCATACGTCACCTCTACGCTGTGCTATCCCGGTCGGGTATCAGCCTCGGAGAATGGATCCGTACGCGCCGCCTGGCCGAATGCAGGCGAGAGCTGGCCGGCCCGAAAGGTCGGCTACGGACCATCGCGGCGATAGGACGGAGCTGGGGCTTCGTGGACGCGACCCACTTCAGCAAGGTGTTCAGACAGGCGTACGGAATCTCGCCTCGGTCCTGGCGCGACCAGAACCACCCCGCTCCGCCTACAGATCTTGAGTCGGCAGGTTGAGTCGGGTTCGAGGCGGGCCCCATGGGGGCGGATGCGTGTGACTCAGGGGACGGGGACGAGGTCGGTGAGGAGTGCCTGCACCCGGGCCCGGATCTCGTCGCGAATTCCGCGAACGGCGTCGACGCCCTTACCGGCGGGGTCGTCGAGTTTCCAGTCCTCGTAGCGCTTGCCGGGGAAGACGGGGCAGGCGTCCCCGCAGCCCATGGTGACGATGACGTCGGACGATTCCGCGGACGCGTACTCCAGCAGTTTCGGGGTCTGGTCGGTGATGTCGATGCCGACCTCGCGCATGGCCTGCACCGCGGCGGGGTTGACGGTGTCGGCGGGGGCGGAGCCGGCGGAGCGGACCTCGACGGTGTCGCCGGCGAGGTGGCGTAACCAGCCGGCGGCCATCTGGGAGCGGCCGGCGTTGTGGACGCAGACGAACAGGACGCTGGGCTTGTCACTCACTGTGGTTCCCTTACCGGTTAGGCGGATGTGGTGGTGGATGGTGTGGACGTGAAGTAGCGGCGGCGTGCCCAGAGCGAGACGTAGACGAGTCCGACGAGGACTGGTACCTCGATCAGGGGGCCGACGACTCCGGCGAGGGCCTGGCCGGAGGTGACTCCGAAGGTGCCGATCGCGACGGCGATGGCGAGTTCGAAGTTGTTGCCGGCGGCGGTGAACGCCAGGGTGGTGGTGCGTGCGTAGCCGAGGCCGATGGCCCGGCCGAGGGCGTAGGAGCCGGCCCACATCAGGGTGAAGTACACCAGCAGGGGCAGGGCGATGCGGACGACGTCCAGGGGCCGGCTGGTGATCGCGTCGCCCTGCAGCGCGAACAGGATCACGATCGTGAACAGCAGCCCGTAGAGGGCGGCCGGGCCGATGCGGGGTAGGAAGCGGGCCTCGTACCAGTCGCGGCCCTTGGCGCGTTCGCCGAGCCGGCGGGTGAGGTAGCCGGCGACCAGCGGGATGCCGAGGAAGATGAGCACGTTACCGGCGATGTCCCACGCTGACACGTTCAGCTCGGCCCCGGACAGCCCCAGCCACTGGGGGAGCACGGAGAGGTAGAACCAGCCGAGCAGACCGAAGGCGACAACCTGGAAGACGGAGTTGAGCGCGACCAGCACCGCCGCGGCCTCGCGGTCGCCGCAGGCGAGATCGTTCCAGATGATGACCATGGCGATGCAGCGGGCCAGACCGACGATGATCAGACCGGTGCGGTAGGCCGGCTGGTCGGCCAGGAAGATCCAGGCCAGGGCGAACATGACCGCGGGGCCGACGACCCAGTTGAGGACCAGCGAAGAGATCAACAGCCGGCGGTCGCCGCTGACGGTGTCGAGCCGGTCGTAGCGGACCTTCGCCAACACCGGGTACATCATGATCAGCAAGCCGACCGCGATCGGTAGCGAGATCCCGCCGATCTGCACCGCGTCCAGCGCGCTGTTCAGCCCGGGGATCAGGCGACCGAGGAGCAGGCCAGCGACCATCGCCAGCCCGATCCAGACCGGCAGGAACTGGTCGAGTCGGGACAGGCGGCCGACGACGGCGCTCTCGCCCGGGTCGGTGTCAGGGGTGGTGCGGGTGCTCACTGGCACTCCCGTCGGCTCTCGGTCGCTGGTGTGGGTCGGGTCTGTCATGCCGGGTGGGCGACGTGGAGGTCGTCGAGGAGGCGCCGGACGCGGCGTTCGATGTCGTCGCGGATCGGCCGGACGTCGGCGAGGTTGCGCCCGGCGGGGTCGTCGAGGTCCCAGTTCTCGTAGCGGGTGCCGGGGAAGACAGGGCAGGCGTCGCCGCAGCCCATGGTGATGACGACGTCGGCGGCGCGGATGACCTCGTCGGTCCACGGCTTGGGGAACTCCGCGGCGATGTCGATGCCGCGTTCGGCCATCGCGGCGATGGCGGCGGGGTTGACCTCGACACCGGGTTCGCTGCCGCCGGACCAGGCGACGGCGTTGTCGCCGGCGAGGTGGGTGAAGAAGCCCAACGCCATTTGCGAGCGTCCGGCGTTGTGGGTGCACAGGAACAGTGCGACGGGGCGGCCGTCGCGGTGGTGGCCCTCGACGCGGGCGAGGGCCTGCAGGCGCTGACGGGCGAAGCGTTCGGCGAGCAGCGGCAAATAGTGGGGGATGCTGCCGACGGTGGCGAACTGGTCGTAGCTGGTGTGCAGGAACCGCTCGATGGTTTCGGTGCCGTAGACGCCGGTGAACTCAGCCGTGAGGCGGGTGGCGGCAGTGCGCAGGGCGAGCTGTTGGTCGATGGACATCTGCGGGTACGCCTGGGTGTCAGTCATGGGGTCCTCCGGAGCTGCTCATGGCGGGGGTGATGACGGGGGCGACCCGGTCGACGCGGGCGGCGAGGTCGGCGAACGCCGTCTCGAACGCGTCGTCGGTGTCCAGGCGGACGGGGTCGGGCACCGACCAGTGCAGGCGGGGTCGGGCTGGGGCAGCGAGTTCCTCGTGGGCGTTGTCGCAGACCGCGATGACCAGGTCGTCGTCGCGCACGATGTCCGCGACACGGTTGGTGCTGCTCGGGTCGAGGTCCAGACCGTGCCGGTGGGCCACGGCGACGGCACGGGGGTGGACCCGCTCGGCGGGCTGTGTCCCCGCGGACGCGGCCGGAGTGTGGGTGCGCTCGGACCAGAGAGCGGCGGCCAGTTGCGAGCGGGCGGAGTTGCGGGTGCACACGAACACCACCCGTCCCACGCCGATCAAGGGCGCGGGGTTCAGTGCGGTGAGGGCTTCGGGGCGCAGCCGCAGGTAGGTGCGGCGCCGGTCGCCCTCGGAGCGCCCGCGCACGACGAGGCCGGCGTCGGTGAGGACTTTGACGTGGTGGGCGACGAGGTTCGTCGGTATCCGCAGGTCGTGGGCGATTTCTCCGGGCGAGGCGTCGCCGAGGGTGAGCGCGTCCACGATCGCCAGGCGCGCCGGGTCGCCGAGCGCGGCGTGGATCCGAGCGCGCCCCTGCAAGGCACCAAGCTCAGTATTCATTGAGTCAATGATTACTGAGCGATCGCGAGGGTGTCAAATGACGGTTGGGTGGCGGGCGCGGGGTAGTCCGCCCACGTCGCCACCGCCCTGGCCGGCCCGGGTCGCCGCCCAGGCCTCAGACCACGACGGCCGGTTCGACGCTGAGCAGTCCGGCGAGCTGGCGCAGGATCGCCGGCCGGGCCCGGTAGTACACCCAGGTGCCGCGGCGTTCAGCGTCGACGAGGCCGGCCTCGCGCAGCGTCTTGAGATGGTGCGAGATCGTCGGCCCGGTCAGGTCGAACGCCGGGGTCAGGTCGCAGACGCACGCCTCCCCGTCCTTCGCGGAGGCGATCATCGACATCAGCTGCAACCGCACCGGATCGCCGAGCGCCTTGAACGCCGGCGCGAGCACCGCGGCGGTCTGCGCCGGCACCCGGCTCTGCGCCAGCGGCGGGCAGCACGGCGTGTCGGCGGTGAGGTCGATGACGGGAAGCGACCCGGCTTGATTTGACATGCCTCTAGGTTGACAGGTGTCTAAGCAGCGTGCAACTCTCTGATTCGACGAACGTCAAGACAGACGTCGTGGGAAGGGGTCGTCATGTTCGGCGCGGCACGGCGTTCAGCGCAGGCCCGAGCGGGAGCGCGCTTCTGTGACTCCTGCGCTCGGGTGTCCACCGCGGCACAGCGGCGCTACGACCAGGTCCGTGACACCGCCTACGCCCTGGTCGGCGTCCGGTAGTCCCCTGATCGAAAGGTTGTGTGATGAGCGAGAACACCCAGACCAGCCTCCGCCGCCGACGTCGTCATGAGCCGACCCGCCCCCCACCCGAACGGAGCCTGCTGATGGCCGACATCACCGTTCGCCCCATGACGGCCGGCGACGCCGCACGGGTGCTCGCGATCTACCAAGCGGGTCTCGACGGCGGCGACGCCAGCTTCGAGACCACGGCGCCGACCTGGGCACAGTTCGACGCCGGCAAACTGCCCGCGCACCGCCTCGTCGCTGTCGGCGACGACAGCATGGTGATCGGCTGGATCGCCGTCTCGCCCACCTCCGCCCGCGCGGTCTACGCCGGCGTGGTCGAGCACTCCGTCTACGTCGACCCCGCCGCCCGAGGCCGCGGCGTCGCCCGCCTCCTGCTCGACGCCCTGATCGCCTCCACCGAAGCCGCCGGCGTCTGGACCATCCAGTCCGGTGTCTTCGGCGAGAACACCGCCAGCCTCCGCCTGCACGAGCGCGCCGGTTTCCGGGTCATCGGCGTACGCGAGCGCGTCGCCCGCCACCACGGTCGGTGGCGCGACGTGATCCTGCTGGAGCGCCGCAGCCCCGTCATCACCTGACCAACTCTCCACCCCGCCGCACAGCCGCCGTCCACCTGCTTGATTCGACAACTCTCGACACAGAGGAGACACTTGATGAACGCCCTGGATGACCTGCCCGTCGTGGTGATCGGCACCGGCCCGGTCGGCCTGGCCGCCGCTGCGCACCTGCACGAGCGTGACCTACCGTTCCTCGTCCTGGAAGCCGGCGACACCCCCGCCGCCGCGGTGCGGCAGTGGGGCCACGTGCGGGTCTTCTCCCCGTGGCGCTACAACATCGACCCCGCCGCCCGCCGCCTGCTCGACGACGCCGGGTGGGTCGCCCCCGATCTGGAGGCCCTGCCCACCGGCGCCGAGTTGGCCGACGACTACCTCCAGCCCCTCGCCGAGCTGCCGCAGCTCAAGCCGCACCTGCGCTACGGCGCCCGCGTCGAGGCGATCAGCCGCCTCGACCTCGACCGCCTGCGCACCGCCGGCCGCGACAGCACGCCGTTCCTCGTTCGCCTCGCCGACGGCCAGGAGGTGCTCGCCCGCGCGGTCATCGACGCCTCCGGCACCTGGGGCAACCCGAACGTCCTCGGCTCCTCCGGACTGCCCGCCCGAGGTGAGCGCGACGTCGCCGGGTATCTGGAGCACGCGCTGCCCGACGTCCTCGGGACCGACCGGGACCGCTTCGCCGGCCGGCACACCCTCGTCGTCGGCGCCGGCCACTCCGCCGCCAACACCCTGCTCTCCCTCGCCGAGTTGGCCGAATCCACCCCGGGCACCGAGGTGACCTGGGCGATCCGCACCACCTCACCGGCGCGCACGTACGGCGGCGGCGACGCCGACGCGCTGCCCGCACGCGGCGCGCTCGGCTCCCGGCTACGCGCGCACGTCGACGCCGGCCGGATCCGCCTGCTCACCGGTTTCGCCGTGCACGCCCTCACCCCCACCGACGGCCGGGTCAGCGTGGTCGTGCGCCATGCCGACGGCAGCGAAGAGCAAACCATCGTGGACCGCATCGTCGCGGCCACCGGATTCCGCCCCGACCACTCCATCGCCGCCGAGCTGCGCCTGGACCTTGACCCAGTCATGGGCGCCACTCGCGCCCTGGCCCCGCTGATCGACCCCAACGAGCACTCCTGCGGCACCGTGCCCCCGCACGGCGTGGACGAGCTCACCCACCCCGAGTCGGGGTACTACGCCGTCGGCATGAAGTCCTACGGGCGGGCGCCGACCTTCCTGATGGCCACCGGTTACGAGCAGGTCCGCTCCGTCGTCGCCGCCCTCGCCGGCGACTGGGCCGCCGCCCGCGACGTCCAACTCGACCTACCAGAGACCGGGGTGTGCAACAGCAACCCGGACGAGTCCGCCAACGCCGACGGTTGCTGCGGGCCGGCACTGGCCGCCCAGAACTCCGGACGTGGCCTGGCCACCGGTATCTCCGGCGGGCTACTCGCGCGTGTTGCTCCGTAACGCGGTGCTCACCACCGCCCTCACTGCCGACCCGGACGAAGACCAACGTTCGCGGTCACGTCACTGGCGTCGTCAGCCTGCGGGCCTGCCCGCTTGGACCGAACGCCAGCCACCGCCGGCGCTCGTCACTCCGGGCCGAGCGGCGGTAGCGGAGGGAGGCTGCTGGGTACGCTCGTCTGCCCTGACATGCCTCCATTGTGGCGACGTAGGTATTCCCGAAGGGTGTGGATCATTCCCTCCGTGGTCGAGCCCGAGACGCCCTCGATGTGGAGTTGGTCTGTGGCGGAGATACCCATCACCAGCTCGATGGCCGGCCGTCCTGCGACCATGAGCCGTAGGGTCTGCCTGCCGGTCACGTGCACGATGCCCCCGCTGGCGGTGGCGATCGGGATCGCCGTCGGGTTCGGCGGCATCGGTTGGCCGGGGGGCGGTGCCGCCTGGTTTCCAGGCGGGAGGAAGAAGTTCACGCGGTCACTTGCAGTCTCCAGCCCGTCCACGCTCTGCAGGTGGTATTCCTTGGTGGCGTCGCTGACCGTCGCGCCGGTGCGCATGTCGAGGGTGGCCTCGTAGGTCAGAAGCCGATAGTTCGACAAGTAGACGACCAGGATCTTGTAGAGCGAGGCGCGCAGGACGCCGTCAGCACCGCGGGCAATCTGGTATGGGACATCCGGCGGGAAGCCGTGGAAGACCAGAAGGTTCTCACCCCATTTGAGTGTGACTTCGCCCGGGTGGCGGTTCAATCGCCGACGGCCGGCGTCCGCTGCGTAGTTCTCACCCTCCTGCAGCCAGCCATCCATTTGACTGTCGGCGGCCCGGGGAAAGGCCGCGGCGATTCCCGAATTGTAGGCCGAGTATGTCCCGGCGAGCTTGATCCCACCGAAGATGACGGCCGCACCACCGCCGAGGAAGCCCAGGCAGCCGAGGCATGCCAAGCCTGCCAGGCCGCTGTCGGTGGAGGCACCGATGAGCGACAGGACGCCGACGACAAGGAGCAGACCGCCGCCGCCGAGCGCGATCAGGGCCCCGACGTACGAGGGTTTCTGCGGCACCAGGTTGAAGTACTTGTGCACCAGCTCTTGCCTACTGTGGTTCTGCGTCATGCCATCTCATCCCATGGATCGCCGATAAAGACTGCGCCAGGTCAGACACTCCGTCGCCGGGACGTGGCTGATGATTTCGGTCGCGCGGCCGGACGTCACGTGGCTTGCGGTCAGCTCGTGGTGGTCATCGCGACCTGACATCGGCAGACTGCGCAGGCCGTAGTAGTCCTCCCGGACCAGCGCCAGGAGCGCCTGCGCGTGTGCCGAGCCGGAGTCGAGGCGGCATGCTTCGCCCAGTAACCGCTCGATGCCGTCGATGACCTCGCCGGAGTGGTTCGCCGGGCGGACGCCTTGTAGCAGCACGATTGCCCAGTAGTAGTACAGATCCGAGCTGCGGCGGTGCCTGCTGTGCAGATCGGGAAGCCGATCGAGAGCCGCGGTGTAGCGCCGGGCGTTGAGGGACCGCAGCAGGGCAACGTAGTCGGGGTCTCCCGTGAGCGGATCGGCGAGCACTGCGGCGAGCCACGGCGTGCTCTCGACGATGGTGTCGTTTGGAATGACCCAAGCCGATCGTTCCGAGAGCGACCTGTCCGCGCTGACGACCATGCCGACCACGAGTCCCGTGGCCGCGTCCGTGGCGGCACCGCCGCTGAAGCCGGGCTCAACCCATGCCGTGTGGCCATGGACGGCGTCGATCTGGATCCACTCGCCGGTGCGGCTCGGACCCGACACCCGCGCTTGACTCCGACGCCCTTCCCGGCCGCGGTCCGGGAGCCCAAAGAGATCGAGGACCGCTCCCGCGGTGGGCCGGGTTGCCGGTCCCATCGGCGCGACGGCGTCCGTCGGGTGACCGGAAATGTCGATCGTGGCGATGTCCGGAATTGGGTTGACGTGCTTGTCGTACGCGCTGGGGACGGCTACGGCACGGGTGCCGGGCAGCGAGGCGACCCGACAATGCCGCTGCCCGGGCCCGATGAGGTGGGCGCAGGTGAGTGCACGGGTCGGCGTGACAGCGAAGCCACATCCCGTGGCCTCACCGATCACCTCCAATCGCCACACCTCATCGGCATAGGTCATGGCTCGCGGATGTCCGTGGAATCATCGCGCCGCCAGAGCAGCTCAACCGAGATGTTGCCCTCCACGGCCGAACGGGCGATCACAGCGCCGACCTCGGTCGTCAACTTGACTCCGAATCCGATCTTGATCTCGTCGGGACTCGACGCTTTGCGCAGATCGGCGAGTACGGCTTCGGCCGCATCGCGAATATGAGTCAGATTCGATTCGAAGAACTCGCGTGCGTCCCGAACGCCATTTACGCGCCGGCCGGCGGGAGTCGAGCCGCGCCGCTCCTCCTCCACCTCGACAATGACCGAGGTGCCGTCACGGACAACAAATCTGACCAGCTCGGTTTCCGGCATCGCTCCCCCAAAGTCGAGATCGACCATACCAAGATGGACGGTCGTCCATGACGCCCGAAAGTCCACCTTCGACAAACGCATGGCTGTCCGACGTGAGGCGTTGAGCTCGTCTGCGCCCAGACCAAAGTGCTGCCCGCCGCCGAAGACGGACACCAACGCCCCCGGTTCGTACCGCAGGACAGGGACGGGCCCGGCGCGGAGTGTGGTTTCTCCGCGCCGGGCCCGTCGCATCGGCTGGGGTCAGCTGGTCACGCAGGTGGCCGTCGTGCTCGGGCCGGTGCCGGTGCCCTGGAAGCCGAAGCTCGTCGACTGCCGGCCGAGGACCCGTCCGTTGTAGCTCACGTTGGTGAACCCGACGGTTCCGCTGGTGCCGCTGGCCTGGGCGCTCCAGGTGCTGGTGACCGCGCCGCTGGGCAGCGCGACGGTCACGGTCCAGCCGTTGATGTCCGACTTGCCGGCGGTGACCGTCACGCTCGTGGTGAAGCCACCGGCCCACTGGTTGACAGCGACCGACGCGTAGCAGCCGTCACCGGCTGGCGGCGTGGTCGGCGGCGTGGTGGGCGGCGTGGTCGGCGGCGTGGTCGGCGGCGTGGTCGGCGGCGTGGTCGGCGGCGTGGTCGGCGGCGTGGTCGGCGGCGGATTGGGCGCGCCGTTGGCCAGGCTGAAGGCCAGGTCGGGCTGGAACGAACCGGCCGTGTAGCGGCAGCCGTCCGCCTCTCCCGGCGGCTTCACCCAGAGGTACGCGTCGATGTTTCCGTCGCCGGTGTTGGTCGTCGGGTACTGCCCGATGCGCCGGTCGGTGTTGTCGTCGCCGCACCAGTCGCCGCTGGCGCCCCCGTTACGGCTGGTGTCGATGACCTGGCGCTTGCCCGAGATGCCCATGCCGTTGAGGGCGGAGATGACCGCGCGGCCGAAGTTCGCCTCGCTGGAGGTGGAGTTGTAGTTCGACACGTTGGTGAAGAAGCCGTCGGCGTACTGCACGCCGGCCGCCCGGAGCCGGTTGGCCGTCTCACCCGCGCTGTTCCAGGTTGAGTGGCCGCCGTCGAGGTAAACCTTGGCGTTGGGGTTGCCCGCCTTGATGGTCCGGGTGGCCGTCGAGATCGCCTGGTTGCGCGCATTGATCTCGGCGCTGCTCAGGCACGTCAGCAGGGCGAGCGAGTCGGTTTCCAGGATGATGATGACGGTCTGGTTGCCCAGTCCTCTGGCGAAGTTGGACACCCACGTCTGGTACTGGTTGAGGTCCGGCGCGCCACCGGCGCTGGCCCCGCCGCAGTCCCGGTTGGTGATCTCGTACACCGCCAGCACCGGGATCTGCTGCGCCGCGTTGGCGGTGCCGATGAACCCGGAGACCTCGGACTGCACGGTCGAGGGGTTGAAGTTTGCGAACCAACGGGCCTGCGGCTGACTCGCGATCTTGTCGCGGATGACGGCGGCACGCGAGTCACCGGGGTTGGCGGCGACCCAGCGGACGACTGCCGAACTCGGGTCGCGGTAGAGCGATCCGGACAGCGTGCCGGCGGAGGCGCTGCTGACGGCGAGGCAGACGCCGACGGCTGTGGCGCCCGCGATGACCGCCACGCTGACGGCCGCCGATCTGCGGCGAAGCGAGGAGAGGATAGCCACGACGTGTTGCCTCCAGATCACATTGACGTTTCTAAGTTTGTGGGAGCGTTCCCATGGACGGTAGCGGAGGCGCGCACCGCTGCCAAGGTGTAGAGACCCGTCGATGGCTTGGATACCCGAGTTTGTGTGCCAGGGCCGCACGGGGCCTGCGCGGCGCGGCCGCCGCCTTCGCGCGGATCGAAACCCGCCGCGCCCCACCAGTCGGTGCCCGGTGGACGCTATCGCCGGTCGAGTGCCGCGGCGAGCCGGCGGACCGCCTCGTCCATCAGCTCCGGCGGGGCCGCGGCGTAGGTGAGACGTAGGTGCGGCGCCGAAGCCTCGGCGGCGAACCAGGGTCGGCCGGGAAAGACGACGACGCCTTTGGCGGCAGCGGCGGCGGCCAACGCCACGTCGTCCGTGCCGTCGGGCAGCCGGACCCACAGGTGCAGTCCGCCGCGGGGAATGCCCTGCGGGGTCAGCGACGGCAGGTGCCGCGCCAGCGCGGACAGCAGCGCCGCACGGCGGGAGCGCAGCTCGTTTCGCAGGGTTCGGCGATGCCGGGGCCAGGCCGGTGCGGTGACGAACTCCAGCGTGGCCTGCTGCAGCGGCCCGGCGACGAAGAAGTCGTCGAGCAGTCGAGCAGCCCGCAGTCGGGTGCCGGCCGGGCCGCGAGCACCGATCGCGGCGATCCGCAGGCCGGGTGCGGCTGACTTGGTCAGCGAGCGCAGGTAGATGACGTGCCCGTCCGGGTCGTCTGCGGCCAGTGGCGGCGGCGGCTCGCCGTCGATGGTCAGGTCGCGGGCGTAGTCGTCCTCGATCAGGAACGCCCCGTTGTCGCGAACGGTGGCCGCGACCGCGGCTCGGCGCTGGACGGCGAGCGTCGCACCGTGCGGATTGGCGTAGAGCGGCTGACAGTAGAACAACCGAGCGCCGGTACGGGCGAACGCGCCGGCGAGCTGGTCGGGCCGCACGCCGTCGACGTCGGCGGGTACGGGTACCAGCCGTAACCCGGCCGCGCGCGCGGCGGCCAGCGCGCCCAGATAGGTCGGGGACTCCACGAGCAGGGTGTCACCGGGCGTGGTCAGCGCGCGCAGCGTCGACGACAGCGCGGCCTGCCCGCCCTGGCAGATCACCATGTCGTCGGGGCGCAGCCCCGTGCCGGCCTCGCGAGCGAACCAGGCGCGCAGATCTTCGCGCCCCTCGGCCGGGCCGCGCTCCCAGGAGGAGGGCTGGCGGGCAGCGCGGGCCAACGCCGCACCGAGCGGACCGGCGGGCTGGAGGTCCGGCGCCAGATAACCACCAGAGAGCGGTATAGCCCCGGCGGGCGGTAACGCCAGTAACGCCTGCATCTCCTCCTCGCCCGGCCGGCGGGGGCCGAGGGCCACCGTCTGCCACGACAGGTCCGGTGCGCTCCGTTGGTCCGGCCGACTGGCCACGAACGTGCCCCGGCCCGACCGGGTCTCGATGAGCCCCTGGGCAACGAGCTGTCGGATCGCGGCGGCGACCGTGACCGGTGAGGCGTGGTGGCGGGCAGTCAGCTCGCGCACCGAGGGCAGGCGCACGCCGGGTGCCGCCCGATCGATCAGCCTCCGCAGATCCTGCACGACAGGATCAACAGCGTTACTGTTACCCATGACGGCACAGAGTAGCGCTACTCACCCTACGGCAGTAACAGCGGGACGGGGCGCCGGTCTCGCCCTCGGCGCGCTGGGAGTGCTCGCCTTCAGCATGTCGCTGCCGGCCACCCGCGTCGCCGTGCAGGATCTCGACCCGTGGTTCGTCGCTTTCGGCCGGGCGGTCGGCGCGGCGCTACTGGCGTACGCGTACCTGCGGTTCACCGGTGCACCGCCGCCCACCCGCGGGCAGTGGCGGCGGCTCTCGATCGTCGCGCTCGGTGTCGTCGTCGGCTTTCCGCTGTTCACGTCGCTCGCGCTCACCACGCAGACCTCCGCGCACGGCGCGGTCGTCATCACCGTGCTGCCCGCCATGACGGCCGTCTTCGCGGTGCTGCGATCGAACGAGCGTCCGCCGCCGTTGTTCTGGATCGCCAGCTGCGCCGGACTGCTGTCGGTGCTCACGTTCCTCGCCAGCAGCGGTGCGGTGCACGGTGCCCCGTCCCTGGCCGACCTGTTCCTGCTGGCGGCGGTCGTGCTCTGCGGCCTCGGGTACGCCGAGGGCGGGGTGCTCGCCCGCGAGCTCGGCGGCGCCCGGACGATCTGCTGGGCGTTGCTGCTCTCCCTGCCCGCCACGGTTCCCATCGCGGCCGTCGCGGCCGTCGCCCGTCCCCCGCAGGCGGACGCCGTTGTCTGGTCGGCGTTCGGCTACCTCACCGTGATCTCGATGTTCCTCGGCTTCTTCGCCTGGTACGCGGGTCTCGCCCGTGGTGGCATCGCCAAGGTCGGCCAGATCCAGCTCGCCCAGCCGGTGCTGACCCTGATCTGGTCGGCGCTGCTGCTCGGCGAGACCGTCACACATGCTTCGGTCGTGTCGGCGGTGGTGGTGCTGGCCTGCGTCGTGCTGACCCAGCGCACCCGGGCCGGGTGGGCCCGGAGTCAGTTGACCCCGGGCCCTCGTGCTGCCCCGGTCAGAGGCTCGTGCAGGTGACGTTGCTGGGTGCGGTGGCGCCGTTGCCCGTGGCGGTGAAACCGAAGTTGGTCGAGGCGCTCGGGCCCACTGTGCCGTTGTAGGCGGCGTTCCTGACGGTGACGCTGCCGGTGGTGCCCGTGTTGGTGCCGCTCCACAGGCTGCTGATGGCCTGGCCACTGGCCAGGGTCAGACCCACGGTCCAGCCGTTCAGGGCCGTGGTGGAGTTGTTGGCCACTGTCACCTCGGCCTGGAAGCCGCCCGGCCAGGTGTTCAGCGTCCGGTAGGTGGCGGTGCAGGCGCCGGGTTCACCGGTGGGCGGCGGAGTGGTCGGCGGGTCCGTGGGCGGATCGGTCGGCGGCGGGGTCGTCGGAGGCGTGGTCGACTCGAACTGGCTGAAGAACCTCCAGATCTCACCCGAGGTCCAGGTCCGCGAGTCGTTGGGGCTGCCCGACCCGTCGACCGGGCTGGGGGTGTGGTCCCCGTCGAACGCCGCCCACTGCACGGGGTAGCCGGCTCGGCAACCCGCGTAGGCGGTGGTGATGTGGGTGAGGCTGCCCCGGCTCGGCTCGCGCGGGCTCTGCGCGGTACAGCCGTTGTTTCGGACGAACGTGTCGCGCAACTGCCGACCCTGGGAGATGTTCAGCACGCTGTCGTAGATGCCGTGGATGCCGAAGTAGGCGACGGGCTGGGTGCCCCCGTTGCACCCGCTGAGGTTGGCGCCGGACAGCACGGTCACCGCGCGGATCATCGTGGGCCGGGCACAGGCCACCGCGTAACTCATCGCCCCGCCGTAGCTCCAGCCCAGGGCGAAACGCTGGGTCGTGTCCACGCAGAGGTCATTCTCGATCTGCCGGGAGATGTCGTCGAAGAGGGTCAGGTCCCGACCGTTGGTGTTCGCCCAGCCGGCGTTGAGACCCTGCGGGGCGACGAAGATCGTGCTGTTGTTCGACAGCGGCTGAAGCCCGTAGTAGCCGGCCGAGGTGACGTTGTTGGCCGAGCCGTTCAACCAGTGGAAGCCGAAGATCAGTCGGTACGGGTGGTTGCGGTCGTACCCGTCCGGGATCCGCAGGTTGTACGTACGACTCTGTCCGCTGCTCTGGATCGTTCGCGTTCCGCTGGCGAGCGTGGGGGCCTTGCCGCAGCCGGCGGTCGCCGCGAGGGTGCCGTTGGTGGCGGCCACCGCCGTCGCACCGAAGCCGCCGCTCAACACGCCGCCGGTGGTGGCCGCGAGGAGAAGCGCCGCAGCCGTGATGGATGGGAGGAAGAACCTACGTCTCAGCATTGCTTGGGCTCCTTGCCGTTCGACGACCAACAGTGGTCGCCTGGCATCAACGGGGGGCCCGGACTGGTCACCGATCGGAAAGGCGGCGGGAGGGGAAAACCCCTCGGCGCGTCTTCGTCCGCTGGCTCGGGTGACCGGGAGCGTGCCCTTCACTCCCGGGTCGAAAGATAGCATGTTATCGATAACACACCGAGCCAACCGAGCCTCTCGGGCTCACGTCCCAAACGGCCGGGCCGCCCACTCGGCGGCGACTTCCCGCAGGTCACCGGTGCGGAAGTGCGGAGGCTCGTGCAGCAGGAAGTCACGGTGGCTGATGTTCCAGGCGTACGCACCGGCCATGGAGAAGGCCAACACGTCGCCCACGCCGATCGGCCCGGCGGTGGCCGACCGGGACAGCACGTCCTTCGGGGTGCAGAGTTGCCCGACCACGGTTACCGGCCCGCCGTCGGTACGGGGACCGCCGGCACCACGTCGGGGGTGCACGGTGAACGGCTGCGCGTGCCCCTTCGCCGCAGGTGTCCGCAGATGGTGTGTCCCGCCGGCCACCACGACGAACCACTCGCCGTACGAGCGCTTCACGTCGATGACCTCGGTGAGGTACGCCCCACAGTGGGCGGTCACCGACCGGCCCGGCTCGATGCGCAGCCGCACTCCCGGGTGCCTGTCGACGACGTCCGCCAGGGCCCGGCCATAGCCCTCCCAGTCGAAACGCGCGGCCGGGTCGGTGTAGTCGACGGTCATGCCTCCGCCGACGTCGACCTCGACGGCGTCGACCTCGGCCACCGCCCAGCCGACCACGGCGGCGGCGACGGTCGCGGCGAGCGGCGCGTCCAACCCGCTGGCCAGGTGGGCGTGGATTCCGCGTACGTCGATGCCGGCGGGCGGGCGGCGGGCGCACGCGACGGTGTCGGCCGGGTCCATGCCGAACGGGCTGGGCCCACCGCCCATGACCAGGCTCGCGCCCGGCGCGTCGACCGGCAGGTTCACCCGCAGCAGCACCTGGGCCGACCGGCCCGCTGCGGTGGCCAGCGCGCCGAGTCGCGCCAGCTCGGTGGGCGACTCGACGTGGATGCGACGCACCCCGGCGGCGAGAGCGGCGGCGAGGTCCTCGTCGGTCTTGCCCGGCCCGGCGTACGCGGCCGGCGCCCGCCCCGGCAGCACCTCGGCCAGCCTCCGCAACTCACCCCGACTCGCGGCCTCGAACCCGTCGACGATCGGAGCGAGGGTTCGCAGCACACCGGGATCCGGGTTGGCCTTGACCGCGTAGAGCAGCTCGACCGACCGGGGCAGCGCCGCCCGGATGGCTCGGGCCTGCCCGGCCAGCGCGTCGAGGTCGTGGACGTAGACCGGTCGGGTCATCGTGGCCCACCCAGCGGGTTCGGCACCGGCACGAACGGTGCGGCCCGGTCGGCGTCGCGCCGCCACCGGACCAGCAGGTTCGCCTTGGCCAACAGCGGCTCCCCGGTCAGCAGCGCGCGCAGCTCGGCTGGATCGCCGAGGTCGGCGGCCACCGTCTCGACGACGGCCCGCAGCTCCTGCCACAGCCGCCGTTCGATTCCCGGCCGCGCGTCGGCGAGTGCCCCGCTGATCCCACCGAGGTGGTTGACGAACAGGCAGTAGACGATCCGGCGGTGGGCGGCCCGGGGACCGTAGCGAACCTGCGCCGGGACGCCGTCCGGCCAGGCGCCCCACCGGTCGGCGTCCAGTTTCACCCCCTCCAGGTCGCGCAGCAGCATGCGTACCGGGCGGCGATCCCGGTCGAGCACGACGACCACGTTCTGTAGGTGCGCCTCGTGCACGACGCCGTGGCTGAGCCAGCTGCGCAGCACCGCCGGCACCAGCAGGGCGACGTACGCGCGCCACCAGGCCACCGGATCCGGTGTCACCAGCGGCGTCGCCGCCAGCGCCGCCGCCAGCACCGGGGTGTCGCCGGGACGCAGGTGCGGACGCAGACCGGCGCGCAGGATCGTCCCGTACGCCTCGTCCGGGCCGGGGACGTCGACAGTGCGGTAGGCGGGCTCGGCGAGCAGCCCCACCCCGTCCGGCAACGGCACCCGGGCCAGCAGGTCGGTCAGCGCCACAGCGCCGGTGAGTTCGTAGCGGGCGTTCTTGCGCAGGCAGTTGGTGATCCGCACGTGCAGGCTGGTCTTCACGAACAGGTCGGCCTCGGGGGCGTAGAGAGTGCGGACGCTCGCCGTGGGTCGTACCGGCACACCGGCCGCCCCCAGGTCGCGCAGCCGTGGGT
>NZ_JAGPXW010000013.1:0-176307 GCF_018070365.1 Micromonospora sp. D93
GACCGGCAACGGACAGCATGCTCTTACGGAAGATCGTGTTCATGAGGGGTAGCTCCTTCGGGGGTAGGACACCCCAACCGCCAAAGGGGGGCGGCGGCAGGGTGTGAGCACCTCGTCCGGCGCTGCAACAAACAAGGGGAAAGTCTTTGGGGGGTGACGCCGAGTAGAGCGTCGGGTCGGCGGCCTACGGGCGGGGGGCTCGTGGCGCCGGGTCCAGGTGTAACGACCGGGGGCCGGGGGTCATTCCGGGGTTGGCCCATCCGTTGGCACCCGCATCGTGGCGGTGACGGCACCCGCATCGGGGCGGTGCCGGCGGCCGTTCGTGGGGACTGTAACGACCGGGGGCCTGGGGTCATTCCGGGGCGGCCCACCTGCCGGCACCCTCGTGGAGGCGGTGCCCGGTGGTCGTTCGTGGGGACTGTAACGACCGGGTGGAGGCTGGCATTCCCGACCTGCGCTACCAGCCCTGGGGGGCCGGGCGGCGGGTCGGTGGTGCTGCGATCGTCAGGGTATGTAACGACCCCGGACCGGCCATGATTCCGGCCCACGGGTGCGCCCGGTCACCGGTCAAAGACCGCATACCACGCAGATCCCTAAGCCCTGCATCAAGCCCGAACGCCGCAGACCGGACAAAACTCCCAGGGCGGCGTCTCTTGCCTCTCAGGCCGTGCAGTCGAGCTTGATCCACTCGACTGCACTGAAGTCGCGGTGTCCGGATGGGCGGGATGCCCCGACATCAAGGAACTCGTGTTGATCAAGACCGCGCGTGTGCGGTGGCGGGATGGGCCTGACGGCGCGAACCGCGCGAACCGCGCAGAGATGCGAAACCGCGCCACCGGAACGGGGGGGCGCGGTTTCGTGGATGTCGGGGACGGTCGGGTCAGGCGACGTTGCGTTGGGCTGGGACGGTCGACTTGTGCGGGCGGCCCAGGCGGGCCTCAAGTCGTGCGACGTCGACCCGGGCGTGGCGACGGTCTGCCAGGTCCTCCCAGCCGACGGCGAGCAGTCGTAGGCGCTCGGACTCGCTGAAGCCGCCCCACACGCCGTACGGCTCGCGTACCGACAGTGCGTGGGCGGCGCACTCGGCGCGAACCGGGCAGGTGCGGCAGACCGCCTTGGCGGCGGACTCGCGACGCAGCCGGGAGGAACCACGCTCACCGTCGGGGTGGAAGAACTGGGCGCTGTCGCGCCCTCGGCAGGCACCGAGTCGCTGCCAGTCCCAGAGGTCGACGATGGGTCCGGGCAGTCTACGTACGTTCGACATCAGCACCCCTCCTCCCGCGCGGCTCCGCGAGAATCTTTATGGCCGGCGTCCGGGCGGCGGGCCGCGCAGGCGCACCGTTCCCGGCCTGGATCTCCCGGTACCCGGGCTGTCGTCAACTCACACGTGTGTGATCGAAAACGTCCGGGAAATTGCGGCTTTTGCCCCATCTGTCGGAAAAGTTCGAAGGATTGCCGGGAACCCCCTCCCCAGCCGACCGCGTCATGGTCTGCTCGTTGGCGGAGAGGAGACCACAGTGCGTACCGTTCTTGTGTGCGTTCGGACACCACTCGCGGCCCAGCACCTTACTTCTGCTGCCGCGCGACTGGGGTTGTCCGCGATCGTTCGTACCGCCGTCTCTGATCCCGAGGTGATGCTGCGGCTCGCCGAGCGACCGGCCGACGTCGTCCTGGCCGACACGGCCCTCACCCGGCCGGACAGCGCCGGGTTCGTCCGCCGGGTGTTGGCGCGCGCGCCGCAGGCGGCGGTGCTGCTGCTCGGCACCGAGGAGTCAGAGGCCGCGGCGGCCACCATCAGCGCCGGTGCCCGGGGGCTCATCCAGAATGTCGACCATGACCTGACCAGCGCGGTGGCGAAGGCTTTGCTGCTGCTCACCGCACCTGGCCGAGCCTCCCGGCAGCGGATCACCGATCCGGCCCGCGACGCTGCGGCGGTGGGTGGTTCCGGTCGCTCCGGTCCGTCGCCGCGTGGCTCCGGTGAGCCCGGCTGGGCGGCCACGGCCGCCGACGGGCCGGCTGGTGTGGCGTCAGTCCCGGTGCAGCGGGGCGACGACGAGGCGGAGGCGGGGACCGGCGAGCCGGCGGCGCAGACCGACCCGGGCCGTCCCGCCCCGAACACCCGACCCAGTCGGGCGTCGATCGGCCTCACCGAGCGTGAGCTTCAGGTGCTGCTCGGCATGGCCGAGGGTAAGAGCAACGCGGAGATCGGCCGGGAGCTGTTCGTCTCGGAGGACACCGTCAAGACGCACGCCCGCCGGTTGTTCCGCAAGCTTGGCGCCCGGGACCGGGCGCACGCGGTGGCGGCGGGCTTCCGCGCTGGCCTGGTCGCCTGACGTACGCGCCGCGCGGCCGCAGGGCAAGCCGCGCGGCAACCCGAGTACGCCGCGAGGCAGCGGGGCATGCCGATGCCGTGCAGCAGCCCGGGTACGCCGGGGGGCGACGTCAATTGGTGGCGGTCGGGGCGCCCGGCTCGTCCTCGGTGCCCTCGGACAGGGTGTCGTGCACCCCGTCGGCGTACCCCCGGGCGTAGTCCCAGGTCACGTAGTGGTCCGGGTCGGGGTCGTAGGCGGGCTCGTGCACGCGGGGGCGACCGGAGTTGAGCAGGTGCCGCAGGTTGCCGCGGAGCAGGTCCCAGTCGAAGTAGTGCGGCTCGCGGCAGTCCTCGCATTCGATCACCAGCCCGCGGACCCCGATCGGGGCCAGCAGAGCCTGGTAGATCTCCAGGTCGGCGAGGTCTTCCAGCACGTCCTGCCGTTCGACGTCGGTCAGCGGATCCGGCGTCGCGTCATCGCCCGGGTCATCCAGACCCGCGGTCGGATCGGCCGGGTCGCCATTGAACGGGTCGATGGGCTCGTCGTGCACCCCCTCACCGTAGACCCAACGCGGCGGGAACGTCCGCCCCCCGGCCTCGGCGCCCGCCCGGCCCGCCACGGACGGGTCGCCCAGCTCACTGGGTACGATGAGGCGATGTGCCGGCACCGTGGCGCGCTCCGGTGCCCGCCCGCGCCACCTCGCTGAAGCCCATTCGAGCAGCTCAGGGGAGCAATCGTGGAAAATTCGCCCAGCACCGATCTTCCGGCTGGCGTCGAGCACGCCGATCTGGGCGGCCACCTGCCCGAGCTGCCGGCCGGCTCCGCCCGGGTGGTTCCGCTCGGCCTCACTTTCGACGATGTGCTGCTTCAGCCGGGCGAGTCGGACGTGGTGCCCAGCCGGGTCAACACCCGGACGAAGCTCACCCGCAACATCGAGTTGTCCATTCCGCTGCTGTCCAGCGCGATGGACACGGTGACCGAGGCCCGGATGGCGATCGCCATGGCCCGCCAGGGTGGCATCGGCGTGTTGCACCGCAACCTCTCCCTGGAGGACCAGGCGCTCCAGGTCGACCTGGTCAAGCGTTCCGAGTCCGGCATGATCACCAACCCGGTGACGGCCAGCCCGGACGACACGCTGCGCGAGGTCGACGAGCTGTGCGGGCGTTACCGCATCTCCGGGGTTCCGGTGGTGGACGGCGACGGCCAGTTGGTCGGCATCGTCACCAACCGGGACATGCGTTTCGTCTCCGAGCCGAACACTCCGGTCCGCGAGATCATGACTCACACTCCGCTGGTCACCGCCCGGGTCGGGGTGAGCAAGGACGACGCCCTGGCGCTGTTGCGTCAGCACAAGGTCGAGAAGCTGCCGATCGTCGACGACTTGGGCCGGCTGCGTGGCCTGATCACGGTCAAGGACTTCACCAAGAGCGAGCAGTACCCGGACGCCAGCAAGGACGACGCCGGTCGCCTGCGGGTCGCCGCCGCCATCGGTGTGGGTGAGGACGCCTACAAGCGGGCCCGTGCCCTTGTCGACGCGGGCGTCGACGTGTTGATCGTGGACACCGCGCACGGTCACCAGCGGGCCGTGCTGGACATGGTCCGCCGGCTCAAGGCCGACGTGGCGGTCGACATCATGGGCGGCAACGTGGCCACGTACGCCGGCGCGAAGGCGCTTGTCGACGCCGGCGCCGACGGCGTCAAGGTGGGCGTGGGGCCGGGCGCGATCTGCACCACGCGGATCGTCGCCGGGGTCGGCGTTCCGCAGGTGACCGCGATCATGGAGGCGGCCCGGGCCGCCCGCCCGGCCGGCGTGCCGGTGATCGGCGACGGCGGCATTCAATATTCCGGCGACATCGCCAAGGCCCTGGTGGCCGGCGCCGACACGGTGATGCTCGGCAGCCTGTTGGCCGGCTGCGAGGAGAGCCCCGGCGAGCTGATCTTCGTCAACGGCAAGCAGTTCAAGACGTACCGCGGGATGGGGTCGCTCGGCGCGATGCAGTCCCGGGGCCAGGCCAAGTCGTACAGCAAGGACCGCTACTTCCAGCAGGACGTGCTCAGCGACGACAAGCTGGTCCCCGAGGGCGTGGAGGGCCAGGTGCCCTACCGGGGGCCGCTCTCCCGGGTGGCCCACCAGCTGGTCGGCGGTCTGCGACTGGCCATGGGGTACGCCGGTGCGGAGAACATCCCCGATCTGCACCGCCGGGGCCAGCTCATCCGGATCACCGCGGCTGGCCTGAAGGAGAGCCACCCGCACGACATCCAGATGACCGTCGAGGCGCCCAACTACCACACCCGCTGACCCATCACCCCCAACCACCTGGAGTCCCCCATGCGTGACGTGGTCGAGATCGGGCTGGGCAAGACCGCGCAGCGCGGCTACCACCTGGACGACATCGCCATCGTGCCGAGCCGCCGCACCAGGGACGTCGACGACGTCTCGACGTCCTGGCAGCTCGACGCGTACCCGTTCGGCATTCCGTGCGTCGGTCACCCCTCCGACGCCACCATGAGCCCGTCCTCGGCCGTGCGCCTCGGTCAGCTCGGTGGCCTCGGCGTGCTCAACGTCGAGGGGCTCTGGACCCGCTACGAGAACCCGACGAAGGTGCTGGACGAGCTGGCCGGCCTCGACGAGGAGGCCCGCGCCACCAAGCGGCTCCAGGAGGTGTACGCCGAGCCGATCCGCCCGGACCTGATCGCGGAGCGGGTCCGCGAGCTGCGCGCTGGTGGCGGCACGGTGGCGGTGCGGGTCTCCCCGCAGCACACCCTGGCGCTGGCGCCGGTGATCCTGGACGCCGGGGTGGACATCCTGGTGATCCAGGGCACCATCGTGTCGGCCGAGCACGTGTCGACCACCGACGAGCCGCTGAACCTCAAGGAGTTCATCGCCGACCTTGACCTGCCGGTGATCGTCGGTGGCTGCACGGACTACAAGACGGCGCTGCACCTGATGCGTACCGGCGCGGCGGGTGTGATCGTGGGCATCGGTGGCGACGAGTGGTCGACCACCGAGTCGGTGTTGGGCATCCGGGTGCCGATGGCCACCGCGATCGCCGACGCCGCGGCGGCCCGCCGTGACTATCTGGATGAGACCGGCGGCCGGTACGTGCACCTGATCGCCGACGGTGACATCCAGACCTCGGGCGACATCGCCAAGGCGCTCGGCTGCGGCGCGGACGCGGTGATGCTCGGTGAGCCGCTGTCGCTCTGCGACGAGGCCCCCGCCGGTGGTGCCTGGTGGCACTCGGCGGCGAGCCACCCGTCGCTGCCGCGGGGCGCCTTCGAGGTTTCCGGCGAGCCGCTCGGGTCGATGGAGCAGTTGCTCTTCGGGCCGGCGGACGAGGCCGACGGTCAGCTCAACCTGTTCGGCGGGCTGCGTCGGGCGATGGCCAAGTGCGGTTACCGCGACCTGAAGGAGTTCCAGAAGGTCGGTCTGGTCCTCGACCGCTGACCGATCCGTCAGACGCCGGAAGGCCGGCCCCGCAGCAGTCGGGGCCGGCCTTCGTCGCGTTCGACCGGAGTCACTCAGCCGGGAGTCACTTCTCCACGTAGATGGTCAGGTCGGACATGTTCTGGTAGCTGGTCGCCGCGAAGTCGAGCGACTGGCTCTTGTTGTCCGTGCCGCCGGGGGCGGTGTCCATCTCCCAGTTGGCGTGGTGGAAGTTCCGTTCGCCGATGGTCTGGAAGAACTGCTGGAAGTTGAGGTCGCCGTCGCCCAGCGGGGTCATCTGGTACCCGTTGGGGACGCTGGTGTCCCGGTCGCCGTCCTTGGCGTGGAAGAGCGGGAACCGGGTGGTCCGGTCGGCCACGGTGAGGATCGGGTCGAACAGGTCGGTCACCTCCTGCCCGGCCGGGTTGACGTACTTCTGGTGCTTGTAGCGGGCCACGTAGGCCCAGTAGATGTCCAGCTCGAAGAAGACGTACCGCGGGTCGGTGATCTCGAAGAAGTATTCGAGTCGGCGGATACCGGAGGAGCGGGTCTGCCGGCCCTGCGCGTCGCGCGGCCCCCGGTCGATGAGGAAGCTGTACGCGGTGTCGTGGTTGTGCGTGTAGAGCCGCATGCCCCGGGCCTTGGCCTGGCGGCCCAGCTCGTTCCAGATGTCGGCGGCGGCGTCCCACTCGGCCTTGTAGGCGCTGCTGGTCGGGTCGCTGCCGGTGCCGATGTTCTTCATGCCGAGTTCCTCGGCGATGTCCAGTTGTTGCTGGAAGGTGGCCGGTTGGATCGTGGCGTGGGTGCCGTTGGCCACCAGGCCGTTGTCGTCGAGGATCTTGCGGATCTCGGCGGGGGTGATCTGCCGGCCCAGGATCTCGGTGCTCTGGGTGTAACCGGCGAACTCGATTTCCTTGTAGCCGATTTCGGCGAGTCGGGCGAGGACGCGCTCGAAGCCGTACGGCACTCCGCTGTCGTCGGGGGCGGCGGTGATCCGGTCGCGGACGCTGTAGAGGATGATGCCGCGGTTTCTGGCCGGGATCAGCGGCTCGACCCGCAGTTTGCTCGCGTTGCCGGGGTTGGCGAGCGCGGGGGTGCCGGTGGCGAGGACGGGTAGGCCGGCCGCGCCGATCGCGGCGGCGGCCCCGGCGGAGGCGGCGAGCAGGGATCGGCGGCTGAGCCGCCCGGTGGGGGTGGCGTCGGGGGCGGTGTGGTCTGGCATGGTTCCACCTTTCGCGACGGTGGTCGGAGACAGACACTAACGTCGGTCTAAGTCGAAAGAAAGGTTCGATCGACGTCAGCTTTTGTTGGATTCGACGAAAGTCACTGATGATCGTCGATACCCAGCCACACGGCCGTCGCTGCTGACTACGCTCGTCCTGAGCGAACGCCGCAGGAGGGGTGTGCATGGTCCTGACCGGACGGAGACTGCGTGTCGCCGCCGCGCTGACCTGCGTGATCGGGCTGGTCGCTACCGGTTGCACGGGCGACGACCGCGACGGTTTCCGGCCCGGCGCCGCCGATGCCGGCGACCCCTACGTGCCGGGGCACGGCAACGGGGGTTACGACGTCACGCACTACGGCCTCGACGTCCGCTACGACCCGTCGACCGACCGGCTGACCGGTCGGGCCGTCATCACGGCCACCGCCACCCAGGACCTGTCCCGGTTCAATCTGGACCTTTCCGGCCTGGACGTCAGCGCTGTCACGGTGGGCGACGCGGCAGCCGACCACCGGCGCGGCGACGGCGAGTTGGTGGTGACGCCCCGCGACGGCCTGCCGCGCGGTCGGCAGTTCACAGTGACTGTCGACTACGCGGGCATACCCGCTGCCGTCGACGACGGGGCGTTGGGCAGCGGCGGTTTCCTGCACACCGCCGACGGCGCGGTGGCGCTCGGTCAACCCGACTCGGCGGCCACCTGGTTCCCGGTCAACGACCACCCGTCGGACAAGGCCACCTACGACCTGGCGGTGACCGTCCCGGACGGCCTGGCCGCGCTGGGAAACGGCGTACCCGGGCCGAAGAGCAGCGCCGACGGCTGGACCACCTGGCGCTGGTCGGAGCGCGCCCCGATGGCCAGCTACCTGAGCACGCTGGTGATCGGCGACTACCGGGTGGTGACCGGCACGCACGCCGGCCGGCCGATGGTCACGGCGGTCGCCGCGAGCCTGCCGGCGACCGGCGGCGCGGCCACCTCGCTGGCCCGCACCGGCGCGATCGTCGACTTCCTGGCCAGCCGCTTCGGGCCGTACCCGTTCGACTCGTACGGGGGGATCGTGATCGCCGACGACCGGATCGGGTACGCGCTGGAGACCCAGTCCCGACCGGTCTACGGGCCCGCCTTCTTCGCCGACGACCGGCCGAACCCGAGCGTCGTCGCACACGAACTGGCGCACCAGTGGTTCGGCGACAGTGTGTCGTTGACCAGGTGGGGTGACATCTGGCTCAACGAGGGCTTCGCCAGCTACGCCGAGTGGCTGTGGGAGGAGCACGACGGCGGCCGGACCGCCCAACGCAACTTCGAGATCCAGTACGCGAGGACCGACTGGACACAGCCGTCGGTCGAGCCGGGCCGGGAGCAGATGTTCGGCTCGGCCGTCTACAAGCGCGGGGCGCTCGCCGTACACGCGTTGCGCCGGACCGTCGGTGACGACCTCTTCTTCCGTATCCTGCGCACCTGGACCACCGAGCGGGCGGGGGGCAACGCGACCACAGCGGACCTCGTCGCGCTGGCCGAGCGGGTCGCGCAGCGGCAACTGCGTCCGCTCTTCGACGCCTGGTTGGTGGGTGGATCGGCCCCCACACTGCCGTGACCCGGCCCCGTCGCCCGGTCGATATGCTGCCGCCTGCGAACGGCGGGTAGGCGCCCGTTCGCGCGGGACGGCGGAGGCCGTGACCGGCCACCGTGCGGAAAGGGTGTGGGATGCGGGGGACGCGGCACAGACTGCGAATGGGTGCCGGCCTGCTGGTGACCGGTGCGCTCGCACTGTCCGGATGCGACTCGGCGGGCCCGGAGACGGCCTCACCACCGAGCACGTCTCCCACGCCGGCTCGGACGTTCACCGCGGGCGCCGACGGGGTCGGCGACGCCTACTTCCCGACCTACGGCAACGGCGGCTACGACGTCGCGCGGTACGCCGTGAAGGTGCGCTACGACCCGGCCAAGGACCAGTTGACGGGTACGACCACAGTGCGGGCCACCGCGACGGCCGACCTGTCGACGTTCAACCTCGACCTGGCCGGCCTGACCGTCAGCGCGGTCACCGTGGACGGCGCGCCGGCGACCCACAGCCGCAAGCGGAACGAGCTGGTGATCAAGCCGACCTCCGGCCTGATCAACGGCAACGGGTTCGTCGCCGAGATCACCTACGCCGGTAAGCCGAAGCCGCTGAAGAACGAGACGCTCGGTGACGGTGGCTTCCTGCACACCTCCGACGGTGCCATCGCGCTGGGTCAGCCCGAGTCGGCCAGCACCTGGTTCCCGGTCAACGACCACCCGTCGGACAAGGCGGCCTACGACTTCGAGGTCACCGTTCCGGACGGCCTGACCGCGATCAGCAACGGCGTTCCCGGCGGCAGGACCAGCTCGGGCGGTTGGACCACCTGGAAGTGGTCGGAGAAGTCGCCGATGGCCAGCTATCTGAGCACGCTGGTGATCGGCAAGTTCCGGATCACCACCGGCGAGCACAAGGGCCGCCCGGTCTACAACGCGGTCACCACCACCGAGGCCAAGGGGAGCGCTGACGCGTCCATCGCGCAGACCGTCGCGGTGGCCGACTACCTGGAGAGCGTGTTCGGGCCGTACCCGTTCGACGCGTACGGCGGGGTGGTGATCTCCGACAGCCGGATCTCCTACGCCCTGGAGACGCAGAGCCGACCGGTCTACGCGGCGAGTTTCTTCCGGCAGGGCGAGAACACCGAGGTCGTCGCCCACGAACTGGCCCACCAGTGGTTCGGCGACAGCGTCGCGTTGGCCAAGTGGGAGGACATCTGGCTCAACGAGGGCTTCGCGACATACGCGGAGTGGCTCTGGGCCGAGCACACCAGGGCGTACACCGCCAAGGAGGCGTTCGACAGGCGGTACGCCGAGATGTCCGCGCAGGTGTGGAGGACGCCGCCGGGCAAGCCGGGCGTGGAGAAGCTGTTCAGCGAGTCGGTCTACCAGCGCGGCGGCATGACCCTGCACGCCCTGCGGGTGGCCGTCGGTGACAAGGCGTTCTTCGAGATCGTCAAGACCTGGGCGGCGGAGAAGCGCGACGGCACGGCCACCACTGCCGAGTTCGTGGCTCTGGCCGAGCGGATCTCCGGCAAGCAGCTCGACGCGCTCTTCGACGCCTGGCTCTACGACACCAAGAAGCCCGCCCTGCCCAAGCGGCTCTGAGTGGCTGTCAGTTCTTGACGACCAGGCCGGGGTGGGCGGCCAGGTACGCGTCGGCGCGGCCGGCCCGGAGTTCGGTGAGGAACTTGCGGCCCTCCGTGGTCAGCTGTTCGCCCCGGTAGGCGCTGCCCTTGCCGACACCGGAACCGGGTAGCCCGACCAGCGTGAAACGGTTCTCCGGCAATCCACTCAGGGCGTACGCGATGTCGACGATCTTCCGCCCGCCCACATAGACAAGCGTGTCGCCCAGCGCGGAGACCACCTGGTCGACGCGCTCCGGCTGCCGGGCCAGGCCCTCGTCCAGGATCTTGCGGGTCATCGCCCGGATCAGCTGCTGTTGGTGACGCTGCCGCGCGTAGTCCCCGCCGGTGATGTAGCGCTGCCGCGCGTAGTCCAGCGCCTGCCAGCCGTTGAGGTGCCGCTCACCCTTCTCGTAGACCTGCTGCGGCCCCTTGTACCCGCCCGGCGCGCTCTCCCGGTATTTGCCGTCCGGTCGGCGGTGCAGCGACTCGACCCGCTGGTCGACGTAGATGTCCACCCCGCCCAGGGTGTCCACCAGCCGGTCGAACCCGTTGAACGTGAGCACCGCGCCGGCGTCGATGCGCAGCCCGGTGTAACCGCTGACCGTGCTGCGCAGCAGCTCGTACCCCTGGGCTGTGCTTGGTTGTTTGGGTTTGCCCGGCACCCGGCTGCCGAAGCTCATCGCGTGCGTGAGCTTGGTCTTGCCGCCCTTGTAGCCGGCCTTCGGGAACGCCGGGATGTCCACCAGCAGGTCGCGGGGGAGCGAGAAGAGGTACGCCCGATCCAACCCCTTGGGTACGTGCAGCACCAGCACGGCGTCCGAGTGCGGTTCCCACCCGGGCACGCTGACCCGGGTGTCCACACCGACCAGCAGCAGGTTGAGCGGGCCGGTGATGTCCGCGCCCGGTGGTGGACCGCTGGGGCTCGGGGTCGGCGTGCCGACCGGCGACGGGGTCGGTGAGCCGCCCACCGGAGTGCCGCCCGGCTTGTTGTCGCCGGTCAGTCGGGTGATCACCACCGCGCCGGCCGCGATCAGCGCGACGACGGCGAGAGCCGCCAATCCCAGCAGCAGCCACCGTCGGCGCGGTGCCATCGACCCGAGAACCATCTTGGATTCCTTCCACCCGTCTGGTGAACAACGCTCCGACGGGTGCTCCGGGTTGCGGCCGAGAGGCGCCGGGTCGGTCGGCCGGAGCATGATCGCGCGAAAAGTGCCGCTGGCGCGAGCGCTACTCGCGAGTAATGATGCGTCCATGCGGTACGACGTGGTCGTCATCGGGTCCGGCTTCGGTGGCAGCGTGACCGCGCTCCGACTGGCCGAGAAGGGTTACTCGGTCGCGGTGCTGGAAGCCGGCCGACGCTTCGCCGACGACGAGTTCCCGCAGACGTCCTGGCGGGCCCGCCGGTTCCTCTGGGCGCCGAAGCTGGGCTGCTACGGCATCCAACGGCTCACGCTGCTCCGCCCGGCCGACAGACGGTCCGGCGGCGGAGTGCTGGTGCTCTCCGGCGCCGGGGTGGGCGGCGGTTCACTTGTCTACGCGAACACCCTCTACGAACCGCTGCCGGCCTTCTATGACGACCCGCAGTGGCGCGACATCACCGACTGGCGCGACGAGTTGGCCGCCCACTACGACCAGGCGAAACGGATGCTCGGCGTCACCACGTACCCGGTTCACACCGGCGCGGACCGGGCCATGCGCGCCGTGGCCGAGCGGATGGGGGTCGGACACACCTTCCACGCCACCCCGGTGGGTGTGCACATCGGCCGGCCCGGCCAGCGGGTCGCCGACCCGTACTTCGGTGGCGCCGGCCCGGAACGCACCGGCTGCCTGCACTGCGGCTCGTGCATGACCGGCTGCCGGCACGGGGCGAAGAACACGCTTGTCAAGAACTATCTCTGGCTCGCGGAACGGCTCGGGGTCACGGTCCGTCCGTTGACCACTGTGACCGCCGTCCGGCCCGCCGAGGGCGGCGGGTACGAGGTGCACACCGAACGCACCGGCGCCTGGTTGCGCAAGGGTCGGCAGGTCATCCACGCCGACCAGGTGGTCTTCGCCGCCGGGGCGCTCGGCACCCAGCGGCTGCTGCACGCGATGCGGGCCGACGCGTCGCTACCCGGGCTCTCGTCCCGCCTCGGCGAGCTGACCCGGACCAACTCGGAGGCGATCCTCGGCGCCTCGGTGTCACGCCAACGGGCCCGGTCCGAGCGGTTGGACTACACCGAGGGGGTGGCCATCACCAGTTCGTTCCACCCCGACCCGCAGACGCACATCGAGCCGGTCCGCTACGGGCGGGGCTCCAACGCGATGGGGCTGCTCCAGTCGCTGCTTGTCGACGGCGGCCCGCACCGGGTACGCCGCTGGCTGGGCAGCATCGTGCGGCAGCCCGGTTTGGCCGCGCGGATGCTGTCGGTGCGCGGCTGGTCGGAGCGGACGGTGATCGCCCTGGTCATGCAGTCAGTGGACAACTCGCTGACCACCCGCTGGCGGCGTGGCCCGCTCGGTAGCGGGTTGGTCACCGGCCCGGGCCACGGCACGCCCAGCCCCACCTGGATCCCGGCCGGCAACACCGCCGTCCGACTGCTCGCCGACGAGATCGGCGGCACTCCCGGCGGTTCGCTGACCGAACCCTTCGACATTCCGGTGACCGCGCACATCCTGGGCGGGGCCGTCATCGGGGCCACCCCGGCCGACGGGGTGATCGACCCCTGGCACCGGGTGTACGGGCACGCCGGGCTGCACGTGGTCGACGGCGCGGCCGTCTCTGCCAACCTGGGCGTGAACCCGTCCCTGACGATCACCGCCCAGGCGGAACGAGCGATGTCCTTCTGGCCCAACAAGGGCGAGCAGGACCCCCGCCCACCCCTGAACTCCCCGTATCGCCGCCTGCCCGCCGTACCCCCGAAAAACCCGGCGGTCCCGGCAGGCGCCCCCGGCGCGCTGCGACCCTGACCCCCGGCGATCTTGCAGTTTCGGTCGTCGTTCTGTGACTTTTGCGTCTCTTGTCGGGACAGAAAGTGCGAGATCGCGGGGAGAGTGGATTGCCGGCGAGCCGGTGCCGGGAGTGGCCGTGACTGTCGGTAGGCTTCGTGCACATGAGCCTGCCTCGCCCCGTCCTCGTGGTGGACTTCGGAGCCCAGTACGCCCAGCTCATCGCCCGCCGGGTCCGTGAGGCGAAGGTCTACTCCGAGATCGTGCCGCACTCGATGCCGATCGCCGAGATGCTGGCGAAGAACCCCGCCGCGATCATCCTCTCCGGTGGCCCGGCCAGCGTCTACGCGCCGAACGCGCCGCAGATCGACGCGGGCGTGTTCAGCGCCGACGTGCCGGTCTTCGGCATCTGCTACGGCTTCCAGGCGATGGCCCAGGCGCTCGGCGGCACTGTCACGAGGACCGGCAACCGGGAGTACGGCGGCACCCCGCTGCGCCCCCGCCTCCTCGACCCCGGTGTGCTGCTGCGGGACCTGCCGGCGGACCTGCCGGTCTGGATGAGCCACGGCGACTGCGTCACCGAGGCGCCCGAGGGCTTCACGGTCACCGCCGAGTCGGCGGGCGCGCCGGTCGCCGCATTCGAGGACCTGGCCGGTCGTCGTGCCGGCGTGCAGTTCCACCCGGAGGTGGGGCACACCGCGCACGGCCAGGAGATGTTGACCCGCTTCCTCTACGACATCGCCGGCATCAAACCGACCTGGACGCCCGAGAACATCATCGACGAGCAGGTCGCCCGGATCCGCGCCCAGATCGGCGACAAGGAGGTCATCTGCGGCCTGTCCGGCGGGGTGGACTCGGCGGTCGCCGCGGCGCTCGTGCACAAGGCGGTCGGTGACCAGCTCACCTGCGTCTTCGTCGATCACGGCCTGCTGCGTGCCGGCGAGGCCGAGCAGGTGGAGAAGGACTACGTCAGCGCCACAGGCATCAAGCTGAAGGTGGTCGACGCCACCGACCGGTTCCTCGGCGCGCTCGCCGGGGTGACCGACCCCGAGCAGAAGCGCAAGATCATTGGTCGGGAGTTCATCCGGGTCTTCGAGGCCGCGGCCCGCGAGATCGCCGCACACGGCGACGTCGAGTTCCTCGTCCAGGGCACCCTCTACCCCGATGTGGTGGAGTCCGGCGGCGGCACCGGCACCGCCAACATCAAGAGCCACCACAACGTCGGCGGCCTCCCGGAGGACCTGAAGTTCGCGCTGGTCGAGCCGCTGCGCACCCTGTTCAAGGACGAGGTTCGGACGCTCGGCCTCCAACTGGGCCTGCCCGAGGCGATGGTCTGGCGGCACCCGTTCCCCGGCCCCGGCCTCGCCATCCGGATCATCGGCGCGGTCGACCAGGAACGCCTCGACCTGCTCCGCCAGGCCGACCTGATCGCCCGCGAGGAGCTGACCGCCGCCGGCCTCGACCGGGGCGTGTGGCAGTTCCCGGTGGTGCTCCTCGCCGACGTACGCAGCGTCGGTGTGCAGGGAGACGGGCGCAGCTACGGGCACCCCGTGGTGCTGCGCCCGGTCTCCAGCGAGGACGCGATGACCGCCGACTGGTCCCGGCTGCCCTACGACGTGGTAGCCCGGATCTCCACCCGGATCACCAACGAGGTCGCCGAGGTCAACCGCGTGGTCCTGGACGTCACCAGCAAGCCGCCGGGCACCATCGAGTGGGAGTGAGCGTCGCTCACGCGGCCGGCGGCATGCTGGGCGGGGTCGTCGGCGGGTAGGGCGGCGTCGGGGCGTACCCCTGCGGTGGCCCACCGGAGGCGGGCCCGGCGGTGGGCGGCGGGCCGTTCTGCGGCGCGACGCCCGCGGCGTGCGGCCAGGCCGGCGCGCCGGTCGGCTCCTCCGGCATCAGGAACCACATGATCGGGTACGCGAACAGCGCGAGCCCGCCGGTGAGCAGGCCAGTGACCGCGAAAATCACCCGGACCAGTGTGGGATCGACGGCGAAGTAGCGGCCGACGCCGCTGGCGACCCCGGCGACCATGCGGTCGGTGGTGGGTCGCCGAAGCTGCTTGTACGGGGCGCGGGGAGCGGTGGTCGATGTCATACCCCCACGGTCCGCGCCCGCGCCCGGCCCGCCCTCGGTGACCGCCCGGATCATTACCCTGACCAATCCCTGACCGGGACCGGATAGTCAGGAATCCGACTCTTTTCCGTCCCGGTAACCCGGCGCGGGGAGAATTTGCTCCCGTGACCACCTTGCTGAAGCCGCTCCGCAGGATCGCGGCATACGCAGTTTGTGCTGATTCAAGCGGCCGAGTCTTGCTGGTCCGCGCATCGGAGCGCTCCGGCACCCCCGGCACGTGGTCGCTGCCCGGCGGGGCGGTCGACCACGGCGAGGACCCCAACCACACGGTCGTTCGCGAGACCGCCGCCGAAACCGGCCTCTCGGTCGCCGTCTCCGGCCTGGCCGACGTGCTCGCCGACATGCGCGCACTCCCCGACCGCGGCATCACCATCCACACCGACCGGCTGATCTACCGGGTGGCCGTACGCGGCGGCACCCTCGCCGACCGGGTCGGCGAACGCCCCACCGACCTCGCCCGGTGGTACACCCTCGACGAGGCGCGCGAGCTGCCGCTGCGCTCGTTCACCGCACGCGCCCTCGGGCTGCCCGCCTCCTCGGCCGACGTGGTGCCCGACGAGGCACCCGAATTCCCCTCCTTCTACGCCGTGCCCGGCCCCGACGGGCTGCACCGAGCCCAGCGCTTCGCCGCATACGCGGTCTGCACCGACCCCGCCGGCCGAGTGCTGCTCACCCGCATATCCGACGGGTACCCGGGCGCCGGCTGCTGGCACCTGCCCGGCGGCGGCACCGACTACGGCGAGCAGCCCGGCGCGGCACTCATCCGAGAACTGATCGAGGAGACCGGGCAGGCCGGCCGCCTCGTCGAACTGCTCGGAGTCGCCAGCCACCGCGACGCCGCCTCACTCGGCCCCGAGGGCTACCCGATCGACTGGCACGGCGTACGCGCCTTCTACCGAGTCGTCGTCGACCAGCCCAACCCCCTGACCGTCGCCGACGTCGGCGGCTCCACCTGCGAGGCCCGCTGGTTCGGCCGCGAGGAGCTGGGCGCCCTCCCCACCGACCGCCTCACCGAGGTGACCGCCGAAGCAGTCCAAGCAGCCCAACTCACCTGACCCCGACCGGTTCGCGAGGAGCCGGCAGCCCACCGCGCGCCCTTCGCCGCGGGTCTCGCGCCGCGGGTCTCGCGCCAAGATCGTGCTCGAACCAGGATGTCAACACCGTTGCGTTAGGCGGAGTGGCTGTTCGTCAACCCCGCGCTGTTCCGTCGATCATGGACTTGTGGTGGGTGGCAAAGTGCCCGGATCGAGCCAAACCAGGCACCGTAACTCCATGATCGACGAGGGTGGGGTGCCCCTCTTCCGCGATCTTGCGTTTACTGTCGCGACACAAGAGGGCATTCGGCGCATATCGGCGACCGAAACTGCAAGATCGGCGCGGGCGGGGCCTTTCTGGAGTGGGGGACCTGTGCTCACCGCGCCCTTGCACCCAGCAACCGCTCGCTAACGCAATGGTGTTGACATCCTGGATATTGCGCGATCTTGAGCCCGGGAAGCCCCGTAGCGAAGGTCCGCGGGTATCCCGGGCAGGAAGCCCCGGCGCGATCCAGAACCCATTGGTGATCCACTCGGTTTCGCGCTTTCCGCCTCGCTCGGACACCGCGTCTTCAAGAAAACCGAGTCGATCATGCCGCCGGGACGGGTGCGGGCATCCTGCCGGGACGGGTGCGGGCATGCCGCCGGGACGGGTGCGCGCATCCTGCCGGGACGGGTGCGGGCATGCCGCCGGGACGGGTGCGGGCAATGCTGCCAGGACGGCCGCAAACTGCTCCGGCGCGGACCGCAGGCCGCGCGCCGGCACGGACGCACGACGGTGCCGCCCGTCGACCACGAGTTGGTGGGTGACGCCGACATTCGCGCGTCCGTTGGTGGGTGACGCCGACATTCGCGCGTCCGTTGACGCGTGGTCGGAGCGATCTGCGGTCGGGTCGGTGTGCCCCGAAGGGTGTGCCGTCGGGCACCCCCCCCGCCCCCCCCGCATGGGCCCCTCCAGTCCCTGATCAACTCGGATTCCTTGAAGGCGCGGCATCCCGGGTGCTGGGATACCGCGCCTTCTGTGAACCCGAGTTGATCACCGTTCGTCTCGACGGCCGTGACACGAATGGACGCCGCAATAGGGGCTAATGGAGCGAAGCGGGCATGCCTGCAAATCGGACGTAACCGGTCTCTATGGGTTGAAACGCCCTATCCAGTGGTCGGTTACCTTGGCCCGAGGGTCCTGCTGGTCAGTTCTGTGGGCTTCCGGTGCACGGCCTCGCGTTGATCATGATCTTATTGTCGGAGCGCGAGATGAACGGCGATAACTTCATGATCGACGGGCCTGGGGTGCAAAGCGGGGGTGGGCAAAGGGTGCAATTTGCGCGGCGAGTCGGGGCCTATGGGCTCTTGTGGGATTCGGGCCGGGTCCTGGTGATCAGGGATGGCGCGGAGGGTGAGTTTCCGGGCGTCTGGCGGTTGCCGGGCGGTGCCGTCGAACACGCCGAGCACCCGGAGCGCACCGTGGTCCGCGAGGTCGCCGAACAGGCCGGGCTGGCGGTGACGGTCACGCGACTGCTCGCGGTGGTCGCCGACGTGGTCGGTTTCCCGGAGGGCGACGCCGCGCTGCACGCCGACCGATTGATCTTCGAGCTCAGCATGCCGCACGGCGCGCGGGCCGAATGCGGACCGTCAGAGGGGACGCGGGCCGAGTGTGCGTCGTCCGAGGGTGCGCCCGCCGAGGGTGCGCGGTCCGAGGGGGCACGGTCCGAGGATGGGGTGCGGGGCGTCGGAGGTGGTCTGGTTGATCAGGCTCGCTGGCTGTCCCTACCGGAGGTGGCGGAGTTGCAGTTGACCCCGTTCACCGCCGAGGCGCTCGGTCTGCCGGTCACCCCACTGCCGCCCGGGACGCACCGGTCGCGGGACCTGTTCCCGCCGTCGCACCCCGACCGTCGGCTGCGCTTCGGGGCGTACGGGCTGGTCAGGGACCCGGCTGGGCGGATCCTGCTCACGCAGATCGCGAAGGGTTATCCGGGGGCCGGTCTGTGGCATCTGCCCGGCGGTGGCACCGATCATGGTGAGCAGCCGGCCACCGGGTTGCTCCGGGAGTTGGTCGAGGAGGGTGGGCAGGTGGGCCGGGTCGTGGAGCTGCTCGGCGTCAACAACCTGCACAATCCCGCCGCGCTGGGCCCGGAGGGCCGGCCTCTGGACTGGCATGGCGTACGGGTGATCTATCGGGTGCTGGTGGACGTACCTACCGATGCGGTGGTCACCGAATCCGCCGGAGGGTCGACGGCGCGGGCGGGGTGGTTCACTCGGGCCGAGGCGGTTGACCTGCCGTTGAGCGACATCGCTGCGCTTGCAATCGGACAGAGTGGTTGATAGCACTCTGCTCGGTGAGCCGAGATGGTGACCCTCCGGTACAGTCAGAGACGGGAATGATGGAGGAAACGGGCGATGAAGCCCGGGATGGGAACAAGCGGGCGGTTCGAGCGGTTTAAGCCAATATAAGTCCCGCCGGCAGCTATCGCCAAGCCATGTTCCCCTATGCGATGGTGTACTCCGCAAACGGCTGCCGGGGCAAGGCAAGGTCCGGCACGAGACAGCCGGGCACCCGCCACACGGCGGCTAGCAGATCCGGTGATGGAGGAAACGTGCCGAGAGCCCTATGGCGCCGGCGTCGTACTACTGACAGTCCGCGCCCCGCTGGGCGTCGCTGGGCGGGCCGGTTGCGCCGCAGCAGCACGTTCGCCCGCCAGGTGCTGTTGGTCCGGGTGGGTCGCCGCGACGACGACCTGACCCCGACCGAGCACCGGTACGCCGACCGGCAGCGCCGTCGCTACGGCCTGGACCGGCTCAGCCGACCGACACTGGGCGTGGACCCGACACTGGGCCTGGACCGGGCGGGCATCGACGCGGTCGTGCCGGTCAGCCCGGCAATGCCGCCGATGGCGCAGGCCGACGAGGCCCACACGATCCCGTTGCTCCCCGGCGAGCGCACCCTCGCGCGCCGGATGAAGTTCGGCCTGGTCAATGCCTGCACGCTGGCCAGCCTGATGCTCGGCATGCTGGCCATTTTCCTGGCCATGCAGGGCGAGGTGCGCATTGCCGCGCTCTGCCTGATCGCCTGTGTCGGCTTCGACGGTCTGGACGGCGCGCTGGCCCGACGGCTCGGTGTGGCCAGCCCGTTCGGCGCGCAGATGGACTCACTGGCCGACATGTGCTCGTTCGGTCTCGCCGCGCCGGTCGTGGTCTACGCCTCGCTCGCCGGCTCCGTTTCCACGGCCGCGGCGGCGGTGGCGTGCGCCCTGGTCGCGGCGTGTGCCGCGATTCGACTGGCCCGCTTCAACGTCTCGCCGAAGGACGGCCGTTTCTTCTGCGGCGTGCCCACCACCATGGCGGCGGCGGTGCTCGCCGTGACCGTGGCGATCGGCCTGCCGGTGCCCGGTGCCGTGCTGGTCGCCGGGGTGGCCCTGCTGGCGTTCGCGATGGTTTCGAGCTTCCCGTACGCCAAGCTCGCCCGCCTGGTGAAGCTGCCGCCGTGGCTGTGGTTGGCTCCGGTGATCGGCGCGCTTGTCGACATTCGGCTCACGTTCGCCCTGATCGTGGTGGGCTACCTGGTCAGCGGGCCGGTCCTCTGGCTGCGGCAGCGTCGTACCGCCTGATTTGAGCAGACAGAACGGGGCGCCGCGGACAGCGGCGCCCCGTTCGTCGTTCGCGGGTCAGCGCCAGCGGGCGATGACCGTGGACCCTCCGACCACCTTGTCGCCCGGCCCGACCAGCGGGTCCGCGGCGTCGGCGGGCAGGTAGACGTCGGTCCGGGAGCCGAACCGGATCAGCCCGAAGCGCTCGCCCTTGGCCAGCAGCGCGCCGATCGGCGCGCGCTGCACGATCCGGCGGGCGATCAGCCCGGTCCGCTGCGCGACCACCACCGGGCCGCGGGCGGTGTCCAGCACGGTGTACGCGGCGACGTTGTGCTCGGCGTCCGGCTTCATCGCGTTGACGAAGCCTCCGTCGGCGACGAAGTAGTCCACCACCTTGCCGGCGACCGGGGAGCGGTTGACGTGCACGTCCAGCACCGAGAGGAACACCGCGATCCGGAGCCACTCGCCGTCGCCGAAGCGCTCGTCGTAGAGCCGCTGCACCGACAGGACCTTCCCGTCCGCGCTGGCGACGACCGCGCTCGGGTCCTCCGGCACGTCCCGTTCCGGATCCCGGAAGAACGCGGCGACCGGCCCGGCGGCCAGCGCCGGCAGCAGCCACAGCTTGGACGACGGGCGCGCCACCCGGGCCAGCGCCGCGAGGCCCAGCGCGATGCCCGCCGCCGCCACGCCGTTGGAGTCGATGTGCATGCCCCGGGTCACCGGCACACTCGACGGCCGGTACGCGGGGGTCAGCCTGTCGGCGGTGGCCGGGTCGGCCGGGCTGAACCGCAGTCGGTAGACCCGCACCGGTGGCGAGTTGCGCAGCACCAGGTCGGCGCCGACGCCGTAGAGGGCGTCCTGTCGGGCCAGTTCGGCGGCGGCGCCCTCGGTCCGGCCGGGCGTGGCGACGGTCGCGACGCTCAGCATCGCCCCATCGGTCAGGTACTTGGCCAACCCCTCGACGGCGCTGCGGGTCGCTTCGGCGGTGCCGGTGAACACCTCACCGGCGACGACGACCCCGGCGGCCTCGGCTTCGGCCAGGGAGTCGACGACGTTCACCCGGTCGGCGACCCAGCGGCCCTGGGCGGTGACGTGCTCGCGGAGCGCCGCAGCGCCGAACGGCTCGGCGGGGACGACGGTGAGCCGGTCACCGGGGAGTAGCGCCTCGATCGCCGCGGCCAGCACCGCTGAGTCCGGGTTAACCCCGACCAGCAGGGCTGCCTTGGCGTCGTTGATGCGGGCCAACTCGGCGACGAGGGTACGGGCGGCTCGCTCGCCGATGCGGACCGGACCGGACCGGCCGGTGGTACGCACGGCGGAGGACTGGGTCATGTCGGGCGGGCTCCTGACGGGGGTAGAGACGGGAATCGCGGCGGGACCGCCATGGCGGGGACGGGCCGGCCGGCGGAGGCGAGATCTCCACCGGCCAGCATATGCGTCCGTCCGCGCCGGCCGCACCGCCGTGGGGATGCGGTGGACCGACGCGGCCCCGGCGCACGAGGTCAGGCCTCCCTGCGCGGACCGTCCCGCTCGTCGCCCGGCTGGTCGTCGACGCCCCCTGTCGGTTGGCCGGACCGGTTCGGTCCGTTCGCCTCGGCCGGCGCCGGGCGGTCGAGGAGCCCGATGGTCGGTTCCTCGTCCCCGTTGCCGGGTTGGCCGGAGACGGGCTCGGTCGGTGGCTCCGTTGGCGGATGTGCCAGCCAGGCCGGGTGGATCACGTCGGTGGTCGGCGCATCCTCCGCCCGCGCCTCGGTGGTCGGCGTCGCCAGGATCGGGTCCGAGACGAGCGTCGGGTCCGAGGACGGAGCGTCCCAGGTGGACCGTTCGGCCTCCCAGACCGGTAGGGCCGCGCCGGACGTCGACGTGGCGGCGCCGGAGACCGGCACGGGCGTGCCGGAGATGGGTGCGCCGGAGACGGACGTGCCGGAGACGGGCGAGACGGCTTCGGCGGCACCGGCCTCGGCGGGGGGCGCCGGCTGGCTCGGGCGACCCGAGCGCAGAGCGCCGACCAACCCGAAGACCCCGATCAGGATGAGTGCGCCGGCCAGGAACCAGCCGACCGGCGGCAGCGCCAGCCCGAGTAGTTGGGCGAGCAGCCACCAGGCGGACAGCGCCAGGAACACGAGCCCGAAGGCGAACGACACCAGATCTGTGCGGTGAGCCTTCACCGGGTCACCTCCAGGTTGCCGGCATTGACATGGATGTAGAGGCGCAGGGTCCCGCCGCCGGGGCCGTCCGCGCCGACGTCTGTGGATTCCCGCAGGCGGCCGTCCAGCCCGCCGGAGCGGTTGCCGAAGACCTTGGCGTCACCCGCGTTGACGTCGGCCACTGTGGTGACGTCCACGTTCGGAGGGACGACCACTGTTGCCTGGCCGAAGTTGACGGCCACTGTCACCTGGCTGTCCCGTTTCGCGAAGTCGATCCCGCGCAGGTCGAGCACGGCGTCACCGAAGCTGTTCTCGTACCGGTCCGCCAGGTCGCGGTAGTCGGTGGGCGCCCAGGTCACCGCGCCGTCGACTCCCCGGATCCGGTCGTAGGACTCGGCGACGGTCGCCGTGCCCAACGCCGCCGCGGTCACCAGACCGAGCGCGATGAGCCAGCGGGCCCGCCCGAACCACGTCCCGACCAGCAGTCCCAGCGCGATCGTGGCCAATGCGGCCGCGAAGTACGCCGAGGCGCTGATGGCGAAGACGTCCAGCAGGTCGAGCAGGGCGACGAGCCCGAGCACCAGGAAGATCAGCGAGAAGGTCACCGCGCCGAGCGGCGACCGCTCCTTGGGGCGCTTCGGCGGCTTCGGTGGCTTGGGCGGAGGAGGGGCGGCCGGGGCCGGCGAAGCGTACGGGCCGTGTGGCGCGAACGGGGGGCGGTAACCGGAGGGCGGCGGGGCGGTCGGATAGCCGGCCGGGGCAGCGGGTGTGCTGCTCACCGGTGCCGATGGCCAGCCAGCGCCGGACATGGCGCTGCTCGGCCAGCCCGGCTGGGCAGCCGCCGTGGTGGCCGGTTGCCCGGACAACGGGCCCATCCCGGACACCGGCTGCGTCGTGGTGGGGGGCAACGGACCGGCGGACGGCGGCACGTCGTACGCCGGGATGGTGACGGTGGGCGCTGCGCCCGTCGTGGTGGCGTACCCCGGACTGGTGCCGAACATCGGCGGCGTCGCCGCTGGGCCGGTCGACGGCGCCGGGCCGTACGACGGTGCGGGCCAGGCCGTCGGCGGGACGACCGGGCCGGCCGGGTTGCCGGACGGTGCGCCGGGCGGCGGACCGCCCGGAGTGCCGGGACGTGGATTGCGGCCGTCCCTGTTGAGCAGGAGCGCGCCGGCGACCAGGATGGCCGCGCCGAGCAGCACCGCGCGGAAGGCGTCGGTGACGATGTACGCGAAGCTGGCCGCGACCAGGATGCCCAAGACGATCACCGTCACCGGCGACATGCTGGAGCGACCGCGCCCGAGCATGGACTCGACGGGGGACGCGGTGTCGCCCTCGTTCGGGATGATCAGCCAGGCGGCGACGTACACCAGGATGCCGATGCCCCCGAAGAACCCGAGCACCGCGAGCAGCACCCGCCAGAGCACCGGATCGGTGTTCGTGGCGCGCCCGATCGCCGCGCAGACGCCGGCCAGATACCGCCCCTCACGCGGTCGGACCAGCCCGTACCGTGAGGTGAAGCCGGTGCCGCCCAGCGGCGGTGGCGGCGCGGACGGACCGGGGCCACCCGGCCCGGGTGGCGTGCCGCCCGGTCCGTAGCCGGTGCCCGCCGCGAACCCCGGGCCTGGGCCGTAGCCCGCCGGGGGCGGCCCGTAGCCGTCGGCCGGACCGCCGGGTGTGGTGTCGGCGGTCGCGTCGGTGCCAGCGTGCGGACCGAACGTGCTGGGCTCGGTCCATTCGGTGGGCGTTGTGGTGGGCGGGGGCGGTGCTGAACCGCCCGGCTGTGCCGACCCCGGTCGGGGCGGCGGGGCAGCTTCCTCGGTCATGCTTCGATCCTGCTGCCCGGTCCACCCGAACGACCTCAGGACCCGACCCTGACCCCACCCTGAGATCCGGCGGCCGGAATGTCGGGGGCGTCCCCGTGGTCGTGGACGCCGCAGCGTGTGACGATCGAGTCACCGACCTCGACCTGTCCGCCACCGTGACCAGGGAGCCTCCGATCAGCACCGTGACCTCGCCCCCGCGCCTCTACCGCGCTCCGGAGCACCGGATGGCCGCCGGCGTCGCCGCCGGTATCGCCGACCATCTCGGCATCTCGGTGCTGCGGGTGCGTGTCGCGTTCATGGTTCTGCTCGGGCTGAGCGGGCTCGGCCTGCTGCTCTACGCGGCCTTCTGGGCGGTGGTGCCGCTGCGTCCCGGTGACACCGCGGTGCCGCCCCGGCGGGACGTCGCCCAGCTCCTGCCGTTCGTGGGGATCGGGCTGGGTGTCCTGTTGATCCAGGTGATGGTCTTCGACTCGGTCGGCGCGGCCGGCACCGCCGGTTGGTTGGTGGCGATCATCGCGGTCGGCGCAGGGGTCATCTGGCACCAGTCCGCGCCCGAGCGGCGGCGACAGTGGGGCGAGGCGATGCCGGTGCCCTGGCTCGGCGCGGTCGTCGAGGAGAGCGACCGGCGGGCCTTCGTGCTCCGGTTCATCGGCGGGGGAGTGCTGGTCGCGGTCGGCATCATCGGTGTCGCGGCCGTCTACTCGCCGGCACAGAACTTCGACGCGGTGATCAATGGCGTGATCTTCGCGCTGGTCGGGTTGGCGGGCGTCGGCGTGGTCGCCGCGCCGGTGCTGTGGCGGACGTACAGTCAGCTCCGCTCGGAGCGCGAGGGGCGCATCCGCGAGCAGGAGCGGGCCGAGTTGGCCGCGATGGTGCACGACCAGGTGTTGCACACGTTGGCCCTGATCCAGCGCAACGCCGGCGACGTCAAGACGGTGCAGCGGCTGGCCCGAGGGCAGGAGCGTTCCCTGCGCAACTGGCTCTACAAGCCGACCGCCTCCCCGAGCGAACGCTTCGCCGCCGCTCTGGAACAGGCCGCCGCCGAGGTCGAGGACACCTTCGCGATCAGCGTGGAGACGGTGGTGGTGGGGGACCGGGAGACCGACGAGAAGGTCGGCGCGCTGGTCGCGGCCGCGCGGGAGGCGTTGGTGAACGCGGCCCGACACGCCGGCGTGCAGACCGTGTCCCTCTACGCCGAGGTGGAGCCGGATCAGGTAAGCGTCTTCGTCCGGGACCGGGGTAAGGGCTTCGATCCGGATACGGTGGAGGACCACCGGCACGGCGTAAGCGGCTCGATCATCGGGCGGATGAAGCGGCACGGCGGACGGGCCGAAATCCGGTCCGGCCCGGGGGAGGGGACCGAGGTCCGGCTGATTCTGCCGATCTCCCGGGACTCGTCCGCAGCGGAGAGGAACAGATGACCATGGCCGAGCAGCCGACCGAGCACCTCGACCCGGCGGAGGCCCGCCCCGAGCGCCTGCGGGTGTTCCTGGTGGACGACCACGCCATGTTCCGGGCCGGTGTGCGCGCGGAGTTGGGCGCCCACGTCGAGGTGGTGGGCGAGGCGAGCACGGTGGCCGAGGCGATCACCCGGATCGCCTCCGTCGGCCCGGACGTGGTGCTGCTCGACGTGCACATGCCCGACGGTGGCGGTCGCGCGGTGCTGGAGGCGATGCGGCGTACGCACCCGCAGGTCAAGTTCCTCGCGTTGAGCGTCTCCGACGCGGCGGAGGACGTGATCGGGCTGATCCGCGCAGGGGCCCGGGGGTACGTCACCAAGACCATCTCCCCGGACGAGTTGGCTGCCGCGATCCGTCGCGTGGCCGACGGGGACGCGGTGTTCAGCCCACGGCTGGCCGGTTTCGTGCTGGACGCCTTCGCGGCCCGGCCGGACGCACCGGTGGCCGACCCGGAGCTGGACCAGCTCACCAACCGTGAACGGGAGGTGCTGCGGCTGCTGGCCCGGGGGTACGCGTACAAGGAGATCGCCAAGGAGCTGTTCATCTCCATCAAGACGGTGGAGACGCACGTGTCGAACGTGCTGCGCAAGCTTCAGATGTCCAACCGCTACGAGCTGTCCCGGTGGGCGGCGGATCGCCGTCTCGTTTGACGGTGTGTCGCCGGCGACGAGGATCGACGGTGTTTCGTCGGCGACGAGGATCAGAGAAACGTCAGGCGCGCCCTCGTACACCCAGACGATGATCGTGTCCGGGTAGCCCTGGGCACCCTCATCCGGATGGGTCGAAACATGAGTGGTGACGGACGTCCCACCGGCCCGGGGCGACCTCGGGGCTGGCGCACGGACCGAGGCCGGCTTTCCGGGTCGCGCAACGTATTTCCTGCTCAGTGCCACCTCCGACGACCGTTTTATGATCATTTTTCAAGTATCGGCAACGTGGCGGGCAACTAACGGCTTGATAACGGCACCTTCACGGAAGAGGCCAGTGGGTGTCACAGTGGCAGCACCTCACCATCGGTGTGTGGCACTCCGTACGCCCCACGACCACGATTCTGCCGATAACGGCGGCCCGTGGCTGTGTCGATTGCGTCGTGTCACGCCTCGTTGGCGGGGGAGCCCGGCGGATCGGAACATCAGGGGTGTCCCCAACTTCCCTGTGGTCCCGGCGACCCCCGCCCCGGGGTGGTCGGGCGGTGTCACCCCCAAACGTGCGTGAAACCCACGACGGAACCTGGTTAGAAAGAGGAGGCCCCTCGGAATGAGAGTCTCGAAGCGGGCGACGAGCGCGATCGCGCTCAGCGCGGCTGTCGCGCTTGTCGCGACCGGTTGCTCGAGCGGCGACGACGACGGCGATACTGCTGCCAGCGCCGACGGTGCGATCGTTGTGCACGGTGTCCAGCCGGAGAACCCGCTGGTCCCGTCGAACACCACGGAGACCGGTGGCGGCAAGATCGTCGACTGGCTGTGGACCGGCCTGGTCGAGTACCCGAACGACGGTGGGGCCCCGCGTAACGCGCTGGCGGAGTCCATCAACACCACGGACTCCAAGGTCTTCACGATCAAGATCAAGGCCGGTACCAAGTTCCACGACGGTACCGAGGTCAAGGCGAAGAACTTCGTCGACGCCTGGAACTGGGCCGCCTACTCGCCGAACGGCGCGCAGAACGGCACCTTCTTCGCGGACATCGCGGGCTTCGAGCAGACCTACACCTCGGACCCCGATGGCGCGGACGGCCCGAAGAAGGCTCCCGAGCCGACGGCCAAGGAGATGTCCGGCCTGAAGGTCATCGACGAGCAGACCTTCGAGGTCACCCTGGGAGCGCCGACCGCGGTCTTCCCGACCAAGCTCGGTTACAGCGCCTTCATGCCGCTGCCGGACGCCTTCTTCGCCCAGAAGCCGGAAGAGTTCGGCCGCAAGCCGATCGGCAACGGCCCGGTGAAGTTCGTGTCGTGGGAGGACAACGCCCTCATCAAGCTGACGCGCTTCGACGACTACAATCTTCGCGACAAGATGAAGATCAAGGACGTCGACGTCAAGCTCTACCAGGACGACAACGCCGCCTACGCCGATCTGCTGGCCAACAACCTCGACTTCATGGAGGTTGTCCCCACCTCGGCGCTCGCCGGTGACAAGTGGAAGACCGACCTCGGTGACCGGGGCCGCTCGACCGTTACCCCGTCGACCGCGTTCATCGCGTTCCCGATCTACGACAAGCGCTTCGCGAACCCGAAGCTGCGTCGTGCGGTGTCACTGTCGATCAACCGGCAGGAGATCTCCGACAAGATCTTCTTCGGTACCCGCAAGCCTGCCGACAGCTGGGCGAACCCGCTGACCCCGGGTGCCAAGCCGGGTAACTGCACCGCCTGCAAGTTCGACGTGGCCACGGCCAAGACGCTGCTCGCCGAGGCCGGTGGCTTCACCGGTGAGATGGTCTTCTACTACAACGCGGACTCCGCCCACAAGGACTGGATGGACGCCGTCGCGCAGCAGGTCAAGACCAACCTCAACATCAACGCCCGGGCCGAGGGTGTGCCGACCTTCGCGGTGTTCCGCCAGAACATCAACGCCCACAAGATGACCGGCCCGTACCGTGCTGCCTGGCAGCAGGACTACCCGGACGTCGAGAACTGGGTCAACCCGCTGTTCGTCACGAACGGCTCCTCGAACGACGGCCTCTACACCAACCCCGAGGTCGACACCCTTGCCAAGCAGGCCAGTGCCGCGCCGAGCCTGGAGGCCTCGCACGAGGCGTTCGCCAAGGCCGTCGAGAAGGTCGACCAGGACGTCCCGAGCATCCCGATCTACTTCTACGGCCAGCAGTCCGGCCACTCGGAGAAGATCAAGAAGCTCGAGCTGAACAACGTCGGCGAGATCGACATCACCTCGGTCGAGCTCTGATCCGAACGGTCTGACCCCGGGTCGGGCTCGCCACATCCGGTGAGCCCGACCCGGGGCCGTTCCGCGATTGGGTGTTACAACACTCCACTCGCACGTTGTCACCACCGTGTCGGCCGTCCGACGCGCCCCCTGTCTGGAGGACCACCCCATGGGCCGTTATCTGTTGAGACGGCTGCTCCAACTCGTGCCGGTCTTCATCGGTACGACGTTCCTGATCTACTGGCTCGTCTGGGCCGTTCCGGGCGATCCGTTCGCCGGCAAGTGCGGTGAGCGCCGCTGCCCGGACCAGTACATCGCCTTCATGACCGAGAAGTACCACCTCGACCAGAATGTCTTCGTGCAGTACGGCAACTACATGAAGAACCTGCTCCAGGGCGACTTCGGTCAGACGTACCGGCAGACCGAGATCAGCGACATCATCGCGACTGCCTACCCGAATACCCTGAAGCTGGCTGTCGTGGCGCTCGCCATCGAGGCGATCATCGGCCTCGGCGCCGGTGTGCTGAGCGGTCTGCGGCGTAACGGCTTCCTGGACAACCTGGTCCTGGTCTCCACCCTCTTCCTGATCGCGCTGCCGGTCTTCGTGGTCGGCTTCGTGCTGCAGTGGCTGCTGGGTGTGCAGTGGGGCATCATCAAGCCGACCGTCTCCTCCGAGATGCGGTGGTCCGAGCTGATCGTGCCCGGGTTCGTGCTTGGCAGCGCGTCAGTGGCGTACATCGCCCGGGTGGCAAGAACGAGCATCGCCGAGAACCGTCGCGCCGACTACGTGCGCACCGCCATCGCCAAGGGCCTGCCGATGCGGCGGGTGGTGGGTGTGCACCTGCTGCGCAACTCCCTCATCCCGGTGGTGACCCTGCTCGGCACCGACCTCGGTGCCCTGATGGGTGGCGCGATCGTCACCGAGGGAATCTTCGGCATCAACGGAATCGGCCGCCAGGTCTTCCGGGCGATCATCACCAAGGAAAGCGCCACGGTGGTAGGCATCGTGGTCGTCCTGGTGCTGGTCTATCTCGTGATGAACCTGCTGGTTGACCTGCTCTACGCCGCCCTGGACCCGAGGATCCGTTATGAGTGACCCGAGTACCACATCGATCGTCAGCACCCCTGGCGCACACCCCACCGACTCCGCCGCCCCCGCCACCGCGGGCCAGCCGCAGAGCAACGAGAAGCCGCGCGGCCTGCTCGGCGACGCCTGGCGGGACCTGCGGCGCAAGCCGCTGTTCTGGATCTCGGCCACGCTGATCGTGATCTTCCTGCTGATGGCGGCCTTCCCGGCGCTGTTCGCCCCGGGCGACGCGGTCAACGGCTCGCTGTCCCGCAGCCTCGACAAGCCGTCCGCCAATGGCTGGTTCGGCTACGACGTGCAGGGTCGTGACGTCTACGCCCGGGTCATCTACGGCGCACGGGCCTCCATCGTGGTCGCCGTGCTCTCCGTAATGGGCACCCTGCTCATCGGCGGAACCATGGGCATCATCTCCGGCTACCGCGGTGGCTGGGTGGACGCGCTGCTCAGCCGGATCGCCGACGTCTTCTTCGGTCTGCCCTTCGTGCTCGGCGCGATCGTCATCCTGACCACGTTCAACGGGTCGGGCGCCGGCAACAGCAAGGCCCAGATCATGGGCCTGGTGACCGCGTCACTGATCGTGCTGAGCTGGCCGGTCGTGATGCGGCTGATGCGCTCCTCGGTGCTCGCCACCAAGGAGGCCGACTACATCGTGGCGGCCCGCGCGCTGGGTGCCGGCACCGGCCGGATCATCCTCAAGCACCTGCTGCCGAACTGCCTGGCCCCGCTGCTGGTCTACGGCACGATCATGGTCGGCTCGTTCATCGGCGCCGAGGCCACCCTGTCGTTCCTGGGCGTCGGTCTGAAGTCGCCCGTGGTGTCCTGGGGCATCATGATCAGTGATGGGCAGAATTTTGTCCGGGTCGCGCCAGGGCTGGTGTTCTTCCCCGCCGCGTTCCTCGTCACCGCAGTGCTGAGCTTCGTGATGCTCGGTGAGTCGGTCCGCGAGGCCCTCGATCCGAAACTCCGCTAGGGGAGATCCAGTGTCCGACATTCTCGTGTCCGAGCAATCCGCGCCGGGACCCGGCGGGTCCGGACGTCCCTCCGGCCGGCTGCTCGAGGTCGACGACCTGCGGGTGGAGTTCCGTACCCGGGACGGCGTCGCAAAGGTCATCAACGGGGTCACGTACCACGTCGACGCGGGGGAGACCCTCGCCGTGCTCGGCGAGTCCGGCTCCGGTAAGAGCGTCACGGCGCAGACCATCATGGGCATCCTCGACACGCCGCCCGGCTTCGTCACCGGTGGGCAGGTCCGCTTCCACGGCAAGGACATGCTCCGCATGTCCGACGAGGAGCGCCGCCGCATCCGCGGCGAGGGCATCGCGATGATCTTCCAGGACGCGCTCTCCGCGCTGAACCCCGTCTTCACCGTAGGGTTCCAGATCGCCGAGCAGTTCCGGGTCCGGCGGGGCATGGGCCGCGCGGAGGCCAAGAAGCGCGCGATCGACATGCTCGACCAGGTCAAGATCCCGAACGCCAAGGGTCGGTTCAACAACTACCCGCACCAGTTCTCCGGCGGTATGCGGCAGCGCGCGATGATCGCGATGTCGCTGGCGCTCGACCCGGAGGTGCTGATCGCGGACGAGCCGACCACCGCCCTCGACGTGACAGTGCAGGCCCAGATCATGGACCTGCTCGCCGAGCTTCAGCGCGAGCGGCAGATGGGCATGATCCTGATCACCCACGACCTCGGCGTGGTCGCCGACGTCGCGGACCGGATCGCGGTCATGTACGCGGGCCGGATCGTCGAGGAAGCCGACGTGTACGAGCTGTACGCCAAGCCGGCGCACCCGTACACGCTGGGTCTGATCGACTCGATCCCGCGCCTCGACGAGAAGGGGCAGCAGCTCCGGACGATCAAGGGCCTCCCGCCGAACCTGATGAACATCCCGCCGGGCTGCCCGTTCAACCCGCGGTGCCCGATGGCTCAGCCGGTGTGCCGGGAGAAGGTCCCGCCGCTGCTGCAGATCGGCCCCGCCCGGGCCAGCGCCTGCCACTTCGCCGAGGAGCTGGTGAACCGTGTCTGAGAACATCCTCGAGGTCAATGACCTGGTCAAGCACTACCCCGTCACCCAGGGTGTGGTGTTCAAGAAGACCGTCGGTCAGGTCAAGGCGGTCGACGGGGTCTCGTTCGGTCTGCGCGCCGGCGAGACGCTCGGTGTGGTCGGCGAGTCCGGCTGCGGCAAGTCGACGCTCGCCCGGGTGCTGATGAACCTGGAGAAGCCGACCGCCGGCAACGTGCTCTACAAGGGCCAGGACATCTCCAAGCTCTCCGGTGGGGCGCTGCGACGCCTGCGCCGGCAGATCCAGCTGGTGATGCAGGACCCGTACACCTCGCTGAACCCGCGGATGACCGTCGGCGACCTGCTCGGCGAGCCGTTCGAGATCCACCCTGAGGTGGCGCCGAAGGGTAGCCGCCGGGCCAAGGTCAGGGAGCTGCTCGACCTGGTCGGGCTCAACCCGGAGCACATCAACAGGTACCCGCACCAGTTCTCCGGCGGTCAGCGTCAGCGCATCGGCATCGCCCGCGCGCTCGCGCTGCGGCCCGAGATCATCGTCTGCGACGAGCCGGTGTCGGCGCTGGACGTCTCCATCCAGGCCCAGGTCATGAACCTGCTGGAGCAGTTGCAGGGCGAGTTCGGCCTCTCCTACGTCTTCATCGCGCACGACCTGTCGGTGGTCCGCCACCTCTCGGACCGGGTCGCGGTGATGTACCTCGGCAAGATCGTCGAGATCGGCACCGAGGACGAGATCTACGAGCGGCCGACCCACCCGTACACCCAGGCTCTGCTCTCCGCGGTGCCGGTGCCGGACCCGACGCAGCGGAACAACAAGACGATCATCCGGCTCACGGGTGACGTGCCGTCGCCGATCAGCCCGCCCTCGGGCTGCCGGTTCCGGACCCGCTGCTGGAAGGCACAGGACGTCTGCGCCGAGCAGGTCCCGCTGCTGGAGATCCGGCGCGACTCGGACCACCCGAGCGCCTGCCACTTCGCGGCGAAGCGCGAGGTCGTCGCCACCCACGAGATGTGAGTCACCGGGACCGCCTGCCGCCGTCACCACGACGACGGCAGGCGGTTTCGTCTGTCCGGGACCCGGACCGGCGACACGTCGCACAGCGGCCCACGCCGCGTCAGTGGGCCGTGTGACCCAACAGTGGGCCGGTGCTGCTCACAGCGGGCCGCGGCCCGCGCGGAGCAGCAGCAGGGCCAACTGGGTGCCGTCGGCACCGAGCACAGCCCGGAACCGCTCCAGGATCTCCCGTTCCCGGGAGAGGACCAGGCGGGTCCCACCGGACGCCATCCGGGTCACCCCGACCTCCTGGGACAACGCGGCCCGCTCCTGCCAGAGTGTGATCAACGCGTGGTCGATCTCGTCGATTCGTTCCCTGATCTGCACGATCCGCGCGACGGCGGACGGCTCCTCGGTGCCGGTCTGCTGCTCGGCCGGCTCGGTGTCCGCACCCGACGGCGGTGTGGCCACCGCCGGCTCGGCCCCCTGCGCCGCGGACTGCCCAGACTCTGGCCGGATCGGCCCGCCGCTCTGCTCTATCACGTCTGTCATCATCGGGTACCTCTCGCGGTGTGGTGCCCGGTGCCCGGAACCTGGGACGGAAAAGCCCCGGACTCCAGGAGCCCGGGGCTTTAGCAGGTCTGAATCGATCAGGCGCGACCTACGGCAGCCGGACTCCCGGTGCCATAGTAAAAGTAGTAGCGCGCAGTGATCACGCCGTCGAGTATGCCCACGTCGTTGCCGGGTACGCAAGCATCCCGCGTCGCGAAGAGCGCCTTTCTCACCGGTGGGCGTACGGGGTGGTGGTGCGCGGCGTCGGTCACGAGCTGCTGAGCGCCAGAGGCGCAGTGTCCGGCCCGCGGCATAGACTTGTCGGGCGATGCATCCTCTCTTCGACATCCCCGCGTCCCCGCCTGCGCCGGAGTCCGCGCCGGCCCGCCCGCACCGACCCGGGGCGGCCGCCGCGCGCCTCGATCCGCAGCAGCTGCTCGCCGGGCTGAACGGGCCGCAGCGCGACGCCGTCAGCCATGCCGGCTCGCCGCTGCTGATCGTGGCCGGCGCCGGGTCCGGCAAGACCAGGGTGCTCACGCACCGGATCGCCTACCTGCTCGCCGCTCGGGACGTGCACCCCGGTGAGATCATCGCGATCACCTTCACCAACAAGGCCGCCGGCGAGATGAAGGAGCGCGTCGCCGCGCTTGTGGGTCCCCGGGCCCGCCTGATGTGGGTGTCGACGTTCCACTCGGCCTGCGTGCGGATTCTGCGTGCCGAGCACGAGCACGCCGGCCTCAAGTCGACGTTCTCGATCTACGACGCGGACGACTCCCGCCGACTGATGCAGTTGGTCACCCGCGAGCTGGATCTCGACCCGAAGCGCTACCCGGCGCGTGGGCTGGCGGCCCAGGTCTCCAACCTCAAGAACGAGCTGGTCGACCCGGAGCAGTTCGCGGCGCGGGCCACCGGGCCCAACGAGCGGGCGCTGGCCGAGGCGTACACGCTCTACCAGCGCCGGCTGCGTGAGGCACACGCCCTGGACTTCGACGACCTGATCATGACCACGGTGCACCTGCTCCAGTCCCACCCGCACGTGGCGGAGAGCTACCGCCGGCGGTTCCGGCACGTGCTGGTGGACGAATACCAGGACACCAACCACGCGCAGTACACGCTGATCAAGGAGCTGGTCTCCGGCACCGACGGGGTCGAGCCCGCCGAGCTGTGCGTCGTCGGCGACGCCGACCAGTCGATCTACGCGTTCCGGGGCGCGACGATCCGCAACATCCTGGAGTTCGAACGGGACTTCACCGACGCCCGGACGATCCTGCTGGAGCAGAACTACCGCTCCACCCAGACCATTCTCAACGCGGCCAACGCGGTGATCGACCGCAACACCTCCCGCAAACCGAAGCGGCTGTGGAGCGAGGCCGGCGCCGGCGAGCAGATCGTCGGCTACGTGGCCGACACCGAGCACGCCGAGGCCGACTGGGTGGCCCGGGAGATCGACCGGCTGGTCGACGCCGACGAGACCCGCCCCGGCGACGTCGCGGTCTTCTACCGCACCAACGCCCAGTCCCGCGTCTTCGAGGAGGTGTTCATCCGTGTCGGCCTGCCCTACAAGGTGGTCGGCGGGGTGCGCTTCTACGAGCGCAAGGAGGTCCGCGACGCCCTGGCGTACCTGCGTTCGGTGGTCAACGACGACGACACGGTGAGCCTGCGGCGGGTGCTGAACACCCCGCGCCGGGGGATCGGCGACCGCGCCGAGGCCTGTGTCGAGGCGCTCTCCAGCCGCGATCGGGTCTCCTTCGGCGCGGCGTTGCGCCGGGCCCGGGAGGCGCCGGGCATCTCCAGCCGGGCAGCCAACGGCATCGCCGACTTCGTGGCGCTGCTCGACGGCGCCCGCGAGCTGGCCGAGACCGGCACCCCGGAGGAGGTGCTGGAGGCGCTGCTGACCCGCTCGGGCTACCTCACCGAGCTGGAGGAGAGCCTGGACCCGCAGGACGCCGGCCGGGTGGACAACCTCCAGGAGCTGGTCAGCGTCGCCCGGGAGTACACCGAGCGGATCGAGGCGCTGGGCGAGGAGGGGGAGCGGGCCACCCTGGCCGGCTTCCTGGAGCAGGTGGCGCTTGTCGCCGACGCCGACCAGATCCCTGCGCAGCCCGGCTCGTCGCCTGACGGCGCCGAGGCAGACGACGCCGCGCCTCATCAGGGTGTGGTCACCCTGATGACGTTGCACACCGCCAAGGGTCTGGAATTCCCGGTGGTCTTCCTGACCGGGCTGGAGGACGGCGTCTTCCCGCACCTGCGCTCGCTCGGCGACACCCGCGAGTTGGAGGAGGAGCGCCGGCTGGCGTACGTCGGCATCACCCGCGCCCGACAGCGGCTCTACCTCTCCCGGGCGGTGACCCGCTCGGCCTGGGGGCAGCCGTCCTACAACCCGCCGTCGCGCTTCCTGGAGGAGCTGCCGACCGAGTTGGTGCACTGGGAGCGCACCGAGGGCTCGTACACCTCGTGGGCCGGCGGGGGCGGCGGCGTCGGTGGCCGTGCGGACCGCGTGCCCGGCGGTCGTGGCACCTTCACCGGGGGCACGCCGAAGGCGGCCCAACTGGCCCAGCGGCTCGGCGTGGACGCCAGTCGGCTGACCACGGCCAGCGAGCTGCCGCAGGGGCCCAAGGTGTCCGCCGGTGACCGGGTCAATCATCAGCGGTACGGGTTGGGGCGGGTGCTCGCCGTCGAGGGGCACGGCCCGGGTGCCCGCGCGCAGATCGACTTCGGCGACCAGACCATGTGGCTGGTGCTCCGGCACGCACCGGTCGACAAGCTCTGACCCGGCGCGCCCGCACCATCGCACTGAAGCAGGGACGGAGCGCCTCAGGCCCTCCGTCCCTGCTGTTGTGCGAGGACCGCGCGGGGATGTCGCCTCAGCAGCCCAGGTCGACGCCGCGGGCCCGCATGAACGGGGCCGGGTCGATCTGGTTCCACATGCCCTGGTGCACCTCGAAGTGCAGGTGCGGGCCGGTGGCATCGCCGGTGGCGCCCTCGTAGCCGATGACCTGGCCGGCCTTGACCGCCTGTCCCACGGTGACAGCGATGCGGCTCTGGTGGGCGTAGTGGGTCAGGTAGCCGTTGCCGTGGTCGATGAAGACGGAGTTGCCGTACCCGTCGGAGGCGTCGCCGGCCTGGGTCACGGTGCCGGCCGCCGCGGCGTGAATCGGCGTACCGGAGGGCAGCGCCAGGTCGACGCCGGCGTGCAGGGTGCCCCAGCGCTGCCCGTAGCAGGACGTGACGGCTGCGCCCGGCATCGGGTCGACCCAGGCGGGCGTGGGCTTGGTGGTCTTCTTCGGCTTGGGCTTCGGCTTGGCCTTCGCGGCGGCCGTCTTAGTGGGGCTGGCGCTGATCGCCGACGGGCTCGGCGTCGGGCTGAGCGAGGGGGTGACCGGTGTGCTCGACTCACGGACCGAGCGGTCGGCCCGGCTCGCGGCGTCGGCCCGGGACTGGGCGTCGAGGGAGACGGCGGCGGGTGCCGGGTGGTCGGTGCCGCCGGTGGCGACGGCGACACCGCCGAGGCCGAGGGCTACCAGGACGGCGGCCCCGAGCACGATGAGGCGGTTCCGGCGGCCGGTGCGCTGCGGTTCGGTCTGGCTGGTGTCGGGGGTGTTCTCGTTCTGGACGGGGCTGTCTTCCTGCACGGCGGACCTTCACAGTCGAGGGGCACTTGACCTCGAAATACTGGTGTCGGCCGAGTCGGCGCAGGCGCGGGGGACCGAACCCCCGAGGGGCGGCGGACGGTCGGCTGCCCGGGTATGACCCGCTCTGCGGCGCTACGACCGGAAAAGTGATCATGCGGGATGGTGTCGCCGCTCACAATCTCAGCTGTGACCTGGCAGACATGCGTCCACGCAAAACCGCCCGGATCGACAGATCCGGGCGGTCAACGGCCGTTACACACAGTCAGGAGGCGGCTGCATCGCTGTAGATTGCCTCGACTTGCAGCTTGATGTCCACTCCGCGCTCCTGAAGGAACGGCACCGGGTCGATCGGCTGCCCCTTGACATGGATCTCCAGGTGCAGGTGGGTGCCGTACGCGTGGCCGGTCTGACCAACGAGGCCGAGCTGGTCGCCCGCCTTGATCTGCTGGCCTTCCTTGACGTTCACCGCCGAGGAGTGGCCGTAGATGGCCTCGCTGCCGTCGGCGTGCTGGACGATCACCGCGTTGCCGTACCCGCCGAACCAGCCGGCCTTGGTGACGAGCCCGTCGTGGATCGCCACGTAGGGCGTGCCCTCGCCGGCGACAAGGTCCACGCCGGTGTGCATCTTGCCCCAGCGGACGCCGTACGGGGAGTTGAAGTCATAGCCCTGCAGCGGCAGCAGCCAAACCTCGCGCTCGGCGCTGTCAGTGCTGCGGCTGTCCCGGGAGGCGCGGTCGGCGTTGTCCGCACGGGCCGCGGCGTCCTGACTGGTGACCGACGCCTGCTTGAGCTCGTCGAGGACCGTCGGGCTGACGTCCTTGGCGTCCGGCAGGGCGCTCGCGCCGAGGGCCACGATGCCGGCACCGACGAACGCGGTGGTGACGACAGCGGCGTAACGGCTGCGGGGTGGGGTGGGTACGCGGCGGCGACCGCGATATCGATCGGGCTCAGACGACAGGCGCTGGCGCACGCACACCCTCCGTTGTCGGGGTTCCGAAGCGGCCGGTGGGCGTCCCCTGAAGCTCCAGGGAAGCGTCCGCTGACCGCGTCGTCACCCGTCCATGGACCTGATGACAACCGTGGACACGTTAGCCAACCGCCAGGCGAGTCACAAGCTAGAGCGGAAAATTGGCGTGTCGATCTGTCCGTTTGCGTCCATGATTGTCATGCATCGCGACACCAAACGGTGCCCCCGTCGCTGCCCGTTCGTCGCCGAGCGTGACCGTTCCGGCGGACTCGTCCGGCTTGACTCCGAGCAGCCGTCGGGATGGTGTCGGCGGCCCTGTCCGGAAGTGGGGCGGGAATGGTTCGGCACCGGACCTCGTGGGGTTGCCCCCGGGCGCGCCGGGTAACGGCCGGTGGCAGAGCCCGGATTTCCCGGGCCGGGTCCGCCGGGTTACCGTTCGTTAAGGTGAAGGCGGTCCAGCCGGTGAAAGGTGTGCGCTGATGAGCTCTCGAATTCGGGTCGTCGTCGCCAAGCCTGGCCTGGACGGCCACGACCGGGGCGCGAAGGTCGTGGCGCGCGCCCTGCGGGACGCCGGCATGGAGGTCGTCTACACCGGCCTGCACCAGACCCCCGAGCAGATCGTGGAGACCGCCATCCAGGAGGACGCCGACGCGGTCGGCCTGTCCGTTCTCTCCGGCGCGCACATGACGCTCTTCCGGCGGGTGCTGGAACTGCTCGGTGAGCGGGACGCCCGCGACATCGTCGTGTTCGGCGGCGGCATCATCCCGAACGGCGACATTCCCGAGTTGGAGAAGCTCGGCGTCGCGAAGATCTTCACGCCGGGCGCCACCACCCAGGCGATTGTCGAGTGGGTCCGACAGAACGTGGCCCAGCCGGTTTCCTGAGGCCCGCCGGTCTGCTGCGCCGACCGGATTTGGGCACGGGGGAGGGGCCGGACGCACCCCTCACACGTCCGGCCCCTCTATGCACGATGCCCCGCCGCCACCCCTCGACCGACAGGGCATCGGCCGTATCCCGTCTTTGCGCTGTTCAGCGCTCCGACATCTGACTCAACGACGCCCCCACGGCAGGGTTACGCAAGCCGGACAACATCCTCCGGACGGTGGATGCCACAGGAGTCATGGCCGGAAACCGGCAACGCCTGATGTCCGGTTGTGCATTACCGCACACCGCGCACCCGCTCGGTTGCCGGTGGTGCCGACCTCGCTAGGCTGCGGCCAATGGCCTGTTTCAACTGATGACAGGCGTCAAACTGTTTTTTGAACGCTGGTGGCGGCGCGACGGCGCGCCGCGGAGACGGGACGGGACGCGCAATCGTGGACCTGTACGAGTACCAGGGGCGGGACCTGTTCGAGCGGCACGGCTTGCCCGTGCTGGCCGGCGGCGTCGCCACTACCCCGGAAGAGGCCCGCGCGATCGCCGAACGCCTTGGCGGCCGTGTGGTCGTCAAGGCGCAGGTAAAGGTCGGCGGCCGAGGTAAGGCCGGCGGCGTCAAGCTGGCCGAGGGCCCGGATGAGGCGGTGGCCCGGGCCACGGACATCCTCGGCATGGACATCAAGGGTCACACCGTCCACAAGGTCATGATCACGGTGACCGCGGACGTGGCCGAGGAGTACTACTTCTCGTACCTGCTCGACCGGGCGAACCGCACCTTCCTCTGCATCGCCAGCGTCGCCGGCGGCATGGACATCGAGCAGGTCGCCGCCGAGACCCCCGACAAGGTCGTGAAGGCCCCGATCGACGCCGTGAAGGGCGTGGACGAGGCCAAGGCCCGCGAGATCGTGACCGCTGCCGGCTTCCCGGCCGAGGTCGCCGACCAGGTGGTCGAGATCGCCGTGGGTCTGTGGCAGGCGTTCGTCGCCGAGGACGCCACCCTGGTCGAGGTCAACCCGCTCGCCAAGAACGGCGACGGCCGGATGCTGCTGCTCGACGCCAAGATCAGCCTGGACGAGAACGCCGCGTTCCGGCACCCGGACCACGAGGCCCTGGTCGACCAGGCCGCGGTGGACCCGCTGGAGCAGGCTGCCAAGGCCAAGGACCTCAACTACGTCAAGCTCGACGGCGAGGTCGGCATCATCGGCAACGGCGCGGGTCTGGTCATGTCGACCCTCGACGTGGTCGCGTACGCCGGTGAGCGGCACGGCAACGTCAAGCCGGCCAACTTCCTCGACATCGGCGGCGGCGCGAGCGCCGCGGTGATGGCGAACGGGCTGGAGATCGTGCTCTCCGACCCGGCCGTGAAGAGCGTCTTCGTCAACGTCTTCGGCGGCATCACCGCCTGCGACGAGGTCGCCAACGGCATCATCCAGGCGCTGGCACTGCTGGAGCAGCGCGGCGAGCAGGTCACCAAGCCGCTCGTCGTCCGTCTCGACGGCAACAACGCCGAGGCTGGCCGGGCGATCCTGGACAGCGCGAACAACCCGCTCGTGCAGCGGGTGGACACCATGGACGGTGCGGCCGAGCGGGCCGCCGAGCTGGCAGCTGCGGGGGTCTGATCATGGCTATCTGGCTGACCAAGGACTCGAAGGTCATCGTCCAGGGGATGACCGGTTCCGAAGGTTCCAAGCACACCCGGCGGATGCTGGCCGCCGGCACCAACGTGGTGGGTGGCGTCAACCCGCGCAAGGCGGGCCAGAAGGTGGACTTCGACGGCACCGAGCTGCCGGTCTTCGCATCCGTCGCGGACGCGATGGCCGAGACCGGGGCCGACGTCACTGTCATCTTCGTGCCGCCGCAGTTCACCAAGGCCGCAGTGGTCGAGGCGATCGACGCCGCGATCCCGCTGGCCGTGGTGATCACCGAGGGCGTCCCGGTGCACGACACCGCGTCGTTCTGGGCGTACAACGTGGCGCAGGGCGAGCAGACCCGGATCATCGGGCCGAACTGCCCGGGCATCGCCTCGCCGGGCGCGTCCAACGCCGGCATCATCCCGGCCGACATCACCGGCTCCGGCCGGATCGGCCTGGTCAGCAAGAGCGGCACGCTGACCTACCAGATGATGTACGAGCTGCGCGACATCGGTTTCTCCACCTGCGTCGGCATCGGCGGTGACCCCATCATCGGGACCACCCACATCGACGCCCTCGCGGCGTTCGAGGCCGACCCGGAGACCGACGCCATCGTCATGATCGGTGAGATCGGTGGCGACGCCGAGGAGCGGGCCGCCGAGTTCATCAAGGCCAACGTCACCAAGCCGGTGGTCGGCTACATCGCCGGCTTCACCGCGCCTCCCGGCAAGACCATGGGTCACGCCGGGGCGATCATCTCCGGCTCGGCGGGCACCGCCGAGGGGAAGCAGGCGGCGCTTGAGGCCGTCGGCGTCAAGGTCGGCAAGACGCCTACCGAGACCGCCAAGCTGATGCGGGAGATCATGTCCGGCAGCTGAGCCAGGTCAGGCAAGACGAAGGGGGTCGACCGGTTGCGGTCGACCCCCTTCGGCGTACGCGTCAGTCGTTGTTCCAGAACGGATAGTTGCCGGTTGCGCGCAGGATCGCACCGCCGATGATGTTGATCACGCCGAACGCGATGGCGAGGTAACCGAGCAGCGGCGACTGCCCGTACCGCCGGGCATCGCGGATGGACAGGTAGCCGAAGACGATGCCGAAGATGCCGCAGCAGATCAGCCCGAGCACGATGCCCAGCACGCCCCACACTGTGGTTCGATCGCGTCCCTGGGCCGGTGGCGGCGGGGGAGGCGGGTATGGCGTCGTCACAGCTTCCTCCGAGCGGTCGTGGGCGACGTGCCGGCCCGGACCGCGACCGGCGGGCCCGTCCCGGGTGGCGGCGACTCGCGCCCCTCTGGGCCGAGGCTAGACCGGCGAGGGTGGGCAGGACGTCGGTTCGCTGAACTCGCCGTCCTCAGGAGGGGTTAACGGACTGCCACCGCCCGCGCGACGTGCCAGAGTAGAGCGGATGTCCCCCGTCACCCCTGACCGTCCCAGCCGTCCCGGCGGTGTGAGCGCCGACGACCGGCCGGTCGACCGTGCCGCACCGGCCCGGCGGGTGCCCGCGCCCCGCGCGGGCGGGTCGCCGCGCGGGCGTGCGCCGCTGCCCGTCGCCGCCGGGGTGGCCGCCTGCTGGGCCGCCCTCACCTCGTACCTGCCGGTCGCCATCGTGCTCGGTCTGGTGCAGCTCGGCGCGGACTCCACCACAGTGACCGGCACCCTGCGGACCGCGCTGGCCGGCTGGCTGCTCGGGCACGGCGTGCCACTGCACACCGAGTCCGGTCCGCTCGGGCTCGCCCCGCTCGCGCTGACAGTGCTCGCGCTCTGGCGGCTGACCCGCGCCGGTGTGCACGTCAGCCGCGCGATCGGCGCTCGCGACACCCGCTCACCGCGCCGGGCACTGCTCGCCGCGGGTGCCGTCGGCATCGCGTACGCGCTGCTCGGCGCGCTCGCGGCGGTGCTGGTGGGCACCGGCGGGCCGGATGTGTCAGTGCTCCGGTCGGGCGCCACGTTCGTTGTGGTCGGCACGCTCGCCGCGCTGGTCGGCGCGGTCCGGATCACCGCCGTGACCCGGCTGCTCGTCACCCGGTTGCCGGGTCCGGTGCGCGACGGCATTCGCACAGGTCTGGTGGCCGTGCTGCTGCTGCTCGGCGCGGGCGCGGGCGCGGCCGGCCTGGCGGTGGCCACCGGCGGTGGCGACGCGGCCGACATGATCGGGGCGTACCGGACCGGGGTCGCCGGGCAGGCCGGCATCACCCTGGTCAGCGTCGCGTACGCGCCCAACGCGGCGGTCTGGTCGACCAGTTATCTGCTCGGGCCGGGTTTCGCGGTCGGGACCGACACCGCGGTCCGCACCAGCGAGGTGTCGGTCGGCGCGCTGCCGGCGGTGCCGCTGCTCGCCGGCCTGCCGCGCGGCCCGGTGGACGGCTTCGGCGCCCTGCTGCTGGCGGTGCCAGTGCTGGCCGGGATGGTCGCCGGCTGGCTGCTCGCCCGTCGGGTGGCTCGACTCGCCGGGCCGGAGCGGGCCGCGCAGCGTTGGGCCGAGTTGCTGGCGCCGGCGGTGCTGGCCGGGCCGGTGGCCGGGGTGGTGCTCGGTGCGGCTGCCGCGGTTTCCGGCGGGCCGCTGGGCGCCGGTCGGCTGGCCCAGGTCGGGCCGGTGGGTTGGCAGGTCGGGGCGGTGGCGGCCGGTGTCATCACGGCCGGCGCGCTCCTCGGCGCCGCCGCCACCCGTGCGCTGACCCGCTAGGCCCTGGACGAGCGCGGGGCGCCCCGGGCGAACCCGGAGCGCCCCGTCGAATCCGAGCCTGTCAGGGCTGGGTGGGCAGATTGACCTGCGCCACGACGCTCAGGATGAGCAGCAGGATGCCCAGCCCGACGCCGACCGCGCCGCAGATCAGACCGGCCTTGGCCTGGCCGGCGTTGTTGGCCTGGCCCTGGGCAACCTTCTGCTTGGCGAGATAACCCGTCACGATGCCCGCGATGCCGACCGGGATACCCAGGTACAGGCAGCAGACCAGCGGGATCGACGCGATACCGAGGATCATCGACACCAGGCCGAGGGTGTTGTTCTGCCCCTGCCCCTGCTGCGGGTACCCGGCGTTCGGGTACGTCGGGCCGGCGCCGTACGGGGGCTGCTGCTGGGCGTACGGGTCCTGGTACGGCGGCTGCTGGCCGTACGGCTGTCCCGAGGTGGGCTGCTGGCCGTACGGGGCCTGCGGCGCGGCGTACGGGTCCTGCTGCGGCTGGCCGTACGGCTGGCCGGAGGTGGGCTGCTGGCCGTACGGGGCGGCCGGCGGCTGGGGAGCGGTCGGGTCCTGGTTGGGCTGCTGGCCGTACGGGTCCTGACCGGGGTTACCGGGCTGCATTCGAGAAGCTCCTTGGACTGGTTCCGTCAGTTGGTGCTCTTTGTTTCCATCCATGATCGCGGTCAGTCCTCCCAAAGCCCAGTACAGCAACAGGACGACGTTTCTCCCAAAACACCCAAGCAGGCCCTTGTCGACCACTCGGTGTGCCGGATCAGGGGCGGTGTGTGGGCCGGCGCGGCGTTCGGCCCCAGCGAGCGGCAGCGTACCGGGTCGACGCACGTCGGCACGTCGAAGATCGGCGCGCCGCCCAGCCGAAGGGCGTCCCTGACCTGCCCGATAGGGTGGCCCGGTGACCGAGCCCGCGTCCGTCGCCCGCATCGTCGTCCTCATCTCCGGCTCCGGAAGCAACCTCCAGTCGTTGCTGGACGCCGCCGCCGACCCCGCGTACGGCGCACAGGTCGTCGCGGTCGGCGCGGACCGCGACGGCATCGCGGGCCTGGACCGGGCCGACGCGGCGGGGGTGCCGACCTTCGTCGAGCGGGTCCGCGACCACGACACCCGGGAGGACTGGGACCACGCGCTCACCGCGCACGTCGCGAAGCACCAGCCCGACCTGGTCATCTCCGCCGGTTTCCTCAAGCTGGTCGGCCCGCACTTCCTCGCCGCCTTCGGTGACCGCTACCTGAACACCCACAACACGCTGCTGCCGGCGTTCCCCGGCATCCACGGCCCGCGTGATGCCCTCGCCTATGGCGTGAAGCTCACCGGAGCCACCCTCTTCTTCGTCGACGCCGGCATGGACACCGGGCCGATCGTCGCGCAGGTCGCGGTGCCGGTGCTGGACGACGACGACGTCGACACGCTCACCGAGCGCATCAAGGAAGCCGAGCGGCGCCAGCTCGTCGAGCAGGTCGGTCGGCTGGTCCGCGAAGGCTGGACCATCACCGGAAGGAAGGTCACGGTTCCGTGAGTCCCACTCAGGACGGGCGCCGCCCGATCAGGCGGGCGCTGGTCAGCGTCTACGACAAGTCCGGGCTGGTCGAGCTGGCTCAGGCCCTGCACGCGGCCGGCGTGGAGATCGTGTCCACCGGCAGCACGGCGGGCACCATCGCCGCCGCCGGGGTGCCGGTGACGCCGGTGGAGACGGTGACCGGGTTCCCCGAGGTGCTCGACGGCCGGGTGAAGACCCTGCACCCGAAGGTGCACGCGGGCCTCCTCGCGGACCTACGTAAGGACACGCACGTGGCGCAGCTCGACGAGCTGGGCGTGGCGGCGTTCGACCTGCTGGTCTCCAACCTCTACCCGTTCCAGGCGACCGTCGCCTCCGGCGCCGACGTCGAGGAGTGCGTGGAGCAGATCGACATCGGTGGCCCGGCCATGGTGCGGGCCGCTGCCAAGAACCACGCGTCGGTCGCCGTGCTCACCGACCCGGCCGGTTATCCGGCGCTGCTCGGCGCGCTCGACGAGGGTGGCTTCACTCTGGCCCAGCGTCGTTCGCTGGCCGCCCGGGCGTTCGCCGACATCGCCGAGTACGACGTGGCGGTGGCCCAGTGGTGCGCCCAGGAGCTGGCCCCGGCCGACGACTCCTGGCCGGCGTTCGCCGGGCTGGCGCTGCGCAAGTCGACGGCGCTGCGGTACGGGGAGAACCCGCACCAGCCCGCCGCGCTCTACACCGACCCGGACGCCCCGGCGGGGCTGGCCCAGGCCGAGCAGCTGCACGGCAAGGAGATGTCGTACAACAACTACGTCGACGCCGACGCCGCCTGGCGGGCCGCCAACGACTTCGCCGACCAGCCGGCGGTGGCGATCATCAAGCACGCCAACCCGTGCGGCATCGCGGTCGGCGCGGACGTCGCCGAGGCGCACCGCCTGGCGCACGCTTGCGACCCGGTGTCGGCGTACGGCGGCGTGATCGCTGTCAACCGGTCGGTCTCGGTCGAGCTGGCCCGGCAGGTCGCCGAGATCTTCACCGAGGTGGTGGTCGCCCCCGGCTTCGACGAGGGCGCGGTCGAGGTGTTGCAGGGCAAGAAGAACGTCCGGCTGCTGCGGGCACCGGCTTGGAAGCCGGCGCTTGTGGAGTTGCGGCCGGTGACCGGTGGCGTGCTGGCCCAGGTCGCGGACCGGGTGAACGCCCCCGGTGACGACCCGGCGAATTGGCAGTTGGCGACCGGTGAGGCCGCCGACGAGGCGCTGTTGCGGGACCTCGCGTTCGCCTGGCGGGCGGTCCGCGCGGTGAAGAGCAACGCGATCCTGCTCGCCAAGGACGGCGCCACCGTCGGGGTCGGCATGGGTCAGGTCAACCGGGTCGACTCGGCGCAGCTCGCGGTCACCCGCGCCGGCGCCGACCGGGCCCGGGGGTCGGTCGCCGCCTCGGACGCGTTCTTCCCGTTCGCCGACGGCCCACAGATCCTCATCGACGCCGGCGTCCGCGCCATCGTGCAGCCGGGAGGCTCCATCCGCGACGAAGAGGTAATCGAAGCGGCAAAGAAGGCCAACGTAACGATGTACCTAACGGGAACCCGCCACTTCTTCCACTAATCCTGGGTTGTTCATGGGGTTGGCGGGCGACAAGCCGGACGAAACGGCCCGTCAACCCCATGATCACCGTAGTTGGGAAGCCAGTTAGGCCGGGAGGGCTGGGCGGAGTTCGGCGAAGTGGCAGGCGGACGGGTGCGGGTCCGCTGCCCTCGGCACGGCCTGCGGGTCTTCGACGGCGCAGATGTCCTGGGCCTTCCAGCAGCGGGTCCGGAAGTGGCACCCGCTCGGCGGGTCGGCCGGGCTGGGCACGTCGCCGACCAACCGGATCATGTTGCGCTGGTCGCGGGCCTCCGGGTCGGGCACCGGCACGGCAGAGAGCAGAGCCTGGGTGTACGGGTGGGTGGCGCGCTCGTAGATCTCGTCCTCGGTGCCGATCTCGACGATCCGGCCGAGGTACATCACCGCGACGCGGTCGGCGATGTGCCGCACCACGGACAGGTCGTGTGCGATGAAGATGTACGAGAGCCCCAGCTCGCCCTGTAGCTGCTTCAGCAGGTTGATCACCTGGGCCTGGATGGAGACGTCCAGCGCGGACACCGGCTCGTCGCAGACGATCACCTCGGGCTTCAGCGCGAGGGCGCGGGCGATGCCGATGCGCTGACGCTGACCGCCGGAGAACTGGTGCGGGTACCTGTTGATGTGCTCCGGGTTGAGCCCGACCAGGTCCAAGAGTTCCTGGACCCGCTTGGCCTTGCTGCCCTTCGGCGCGGCATCCGGGTGGATCTCGAACGGCTCGCCGATGATGTCGCCGACGGTCATCCGCGGGTTCAGCGAGGTGTACGGGTCCTGCATCACCATCTGCATGTTGCGGCGCAACCGGCGCAGCTCGCCCCCGGAAGCCTTGAACAGGTCCTTGCCCTCCAGGGTGGCGCGTCCGGAGGTGGGCGTCTCCAACCGCATCAGCAGCCGGGCGAGGGTGGACTTGCCGCAGCCGGACTCGCCGACCACGCCGAGCGTCTCGCCCCGACGCAGCTCGAAGCTCACCCCGTCGACGGCCTTCACCGCCCCGATCTGCCGCTGGAACAGCACGCCCTGAGTGATCGGGAAGTGCTTCACCAGGTTGTCGACGGAGAGGATCGTCTCGCCGCGGACCTTGGCGGGGCTAGCGGGCGACGCTGTCATCACGGACCTCCTGCGCGAAGTGGCAAGTGCTGGTCCGGCCGTCGCCGAGGACCAGGTCGTGCGGCACCTCGTCCACGCAGACCTGCTGGACGTACGGGCACCGGGGGTGGAACGGGCAGCCGGAAGGGATGCGCATCAGGTTCGGCGGCAACCCCTTGATCGTCGACAGTTCCTGGCCGCGGACGTCCAGGCGCGGGATCGACTCCAACAAACCCTTGGTGTACGGGTGGGCGGGCGCCTTGTAGAGCGACCGGACGTCGGCGTGCTCGACGATCCGGCCGGCGTACATGACAGCGATCCGGTCCGCGACACCGGCGACCACACCCAGGTCGTGGGTGATCAGGATCATCGCCATGTTGAGTTCCCGGCGAAGGTCGGCCAGCAGGTCCATGATCTGGGCCTGCACTGTCACGTCGAGTGCCGTGGTGGGCTCGTCGGCGATCAGCACCTTCGGGTCCAGTGCCAACGCCATGGCGATCATGACGCGCTGTCGCATACCGCCGGAGAACTGGTGCGGGTAGTCGCCGATCCGCTTGGCCGCACCCGGGATCTTGACCAGGTCCATCAGCTCGACCGCACGACGTCGAGCGTCGGCTCGGGACATGCCGGCGCGCTGGCGCAACGTCTCGCCGATCTGCCAACCGACGGGGAAGACCGGGTTGAGGGCGGAGAGCGCGTCCTGGAAGATCATCGCGATCTCCTTGCCGCGTACCTGCCGGCGCTGCTCCTCGGAGCGGGTCAGCAGGTCCTCGCCCTGGTAGAGGATCTGGCCGGAGCGGACGAACGCGGGTGGGGTGTCCAGGATGCCCATGATCGCCTGGGCGGTGACCGACTTACCCGAGCCGGATTCGCCGAGCACGGCAAGGGTCTCGCCGGCGTCCAGGTGGTACGACACGCCGTTGATCACCCGGGCCACGCCCTCGTTGGTGCGGAACTCGACGTGCAGGTCCCGCAGCTCCAGCAGGTGACCGCCCTCGGGTGTGGCAGAGGCGGGCGTTGGATTGATGGTCATGACTGTGCCTGCCTTTCGCTCGCGACTGCGGGGCTCGCTTCGCTCACTCCTCGCGCTCGCATCTGAGGGATCACCGCAGCTTCGGGTCGAAGGCGTCACGGATCGCGTCGCCGAGCATGATGAACGCCAGCACGGTCAGCGCCAGGAAGGCCGACGGGACGATCAACGGGGTGGCCGCCTCCCGCATGTGGATCCGGCCGGTGTCGATGTCCTGGCCCCACGAGATGGTGGGCGCCTTCAGGCCGATGCCCAGGAAGGAGAGCGTCGCCTCGGCCGCGATGAACGAGCCGAGCGCGATGGTCAGCACGACGATCGCCGGGGCCAGCGAGTTCGGCAGGATGTGCCGCCACATGATCCGGCTGTTGCCGGCGCCGAGCATCCGGGCCGCCGCGACGTAGTCCTGCTCCTTGGCGGTGATCACCGACGACCGGACCACCCGGGCGGCGGTGGTCCAGCCGAGGAGGGCCAGCACGAAGACGACCGCGCCGATTCGAGCCCACTGGCTGTCGCTGGACACCCGCTTGAGCAGCACGATCGCGGCCAGCAGCAGTGGGATGCCGAGCACCACGTCGATCACCCGGGAGAGCACCGCGTCGACCCAGCGGCCGAAGTAACCGGCCAGCATGCCGATCACCAGCGCGATGATCCCGGTGCCGAGCGCGGCGAGCGCGCCGACCAGCAGCGATGCCCGGGTGCCGTAGACCGCCCGGGAGTACGTGTCGCAGCCCTGGAAGTCGTACCCGAAGATGGCCCCGCCGGACGGCCCGGCGTGCTGCCGGGAGAGCAGGCAGTCGTTCGGGTTGTTGGCGGTGAACACCCCCGGGAACAGCGCCATCAGGCTGAAGATGACGACCAGCGCCAGCGAGATCCAGAAGATCGGGTTGCGGCGCAGGTCGCGCCAGGCGTCCCCGGCCAGGCTGCGGGGCTTGTTCGCGGCGCCGACCTGGTTGGGTGTGCCCGGCTCCCCCGAGGGGCCACGCCGCGCGGCCTGGTTCTCGGTGGCCGCCACAGTTTCAAAATCACTCATAGCGGATCCTCGGGTCGAGTACGGCGTACAGGACGTCCACCACCAGGTTCGAGACCAGGTAGACCACGACCAGCACGCTGACGATGCCCACCACCAGGGGGCCGTCCTCGGTGCGGATGCCGCGGAAGAGGTTGAAGCCCACGCCGGGGATGTTGAAGACGCCCTCGGTGATGATCGCGCCGCTCATCAGGTTGCCCAGTTCCACACCGAGGAAGGTGACCACTGGGATCAGGGAGTTGCGCAGCACGTGGACGACGACGATGCGCCGCTTGACCAGGCCCTTGGACCGGGCGGTCCGGACGTAGTCCGCGCGCAGGTTCTCCGCCACCGAGGCCCGGGTGAGCCGCAGCGCGGTGGCCAGCGACAGCGAGCCGAGCACGATGCCGGGCAGCAGGAGCGCGTAGAACGTCGGGTCGGAGCCGGCGGTGGGTGGGAAGAGCTGCCACTTGACGCCGAGGAAGTACTGCGCCAGCGGCGCCAGAACGATTGTCGGGATGCCCAGCACCAGCAGGGTCAGCACCAGCGTCGAGTTGTCGAAGATGCTGGCCCGGCGGATGCCGGCGAGCACCCCGGCGGTGACGCCGAAGATGATCGCCACAGCGAGCGCGATGAGCGCGAGCCGCACGGTGACCGGCCAGGCCTGCTGGAGGATGTCACCGATGCTCCGACCGGTGAGCGACTCGCCCAGGTTGCCCTGGAGCAGGTCCTTCACGTAGTCGAAGTAGCGGTAGAAGAAGCCGCCGACGCCCGTCTGATCAAGGTTGTACTTCTCGGTCAGGTAGGCCCGTTGGGCTGGCGTCACCGGCCGTTCGCCGGCGAGCGCCTGGATCGGGTCGCCCTGCCCGGCGAATGTCAGCGCGTAGACGATCAGGGTGGTCCCGAAGAACGCCAGGACCATCTGCAGTAGGCGCCGCAGGATGTAGCGGAACATGCTTAGCAGTCTCTCCGGAAATGTGCGAAAGGGTCGCAGGACGGCATCTCTGGTCGTACCCGAAATATCGGAGACGTGCCGTCCGGCCCGGGGAAGCCGGCACCACCGACGCCGGGTCCGCTGCTGCGGCCCGGCCCCGGTGGTGCGGTCCGGGCCACCCGGGCTTCGTCGCCCGGGTGGCCCGCACCATGGTCAGCTCAGTTGGCTGCTTCGATCTTGACGAGGTTGACCCGCTGGAACAGGTCCATCTCCACGTTCTTGACCTTGGACGAGTGGCCGAACACGTTCTCGCCGAAGCGGAGCGGGATCACCGGCATGTCCTTGGCCAGGATGTCCTCCGCCTGCTGGTACTTGGCGATCGCCTCGTCCTGCGTCTTGGCGGCGGAACCCTCCTTGACCAGCTTGTCGAACTCCGGGTTGCTGTAGCCGTAGTAGTTCGACGAGCCGTTCGTGCTGTACAGCGGGCCGAGGTAGTCCTCCATGGTCGGGTAGTCCATGACCCAACCCATCCGGAACGCACCCACCGGCGTCTTCTTCTCGACCTTGGTCAGCAGGTCGGCGAACTTCGGCTCGGCCGAGCCGACGGCGTCCACACCCAGGTTGGTCTTGAGCTGGTTGACAGTGGCGTCGACCCAGTCCTTGTGCCCGCCGTCGCCGTTGTACGAGATGACGATCTTCGACGGACCGCCGGCGGCCTGGTAGAGCTTCTTGGCCTCGGTCGGGTTGAACTCGCCGGCCTTGCCCGCGGTGTTCTCCCGGTAGCCCGGCAGAACCGGCGAGACGAAGGAGCGCGCCGAGGTCTGCGAACCCTTGAAGACCGACTTGGTGATCTCGTCACGGTCGATTGCCATCGAGATGGCCTTGCGTACGTCCGGGTTGCTGTAGTCCTTGTCGAACGTCGGGAACGCCAGGAACTGGAACGACGACATCGGGCTGGTCTTGTACCTGTCACCCAGGTCGGTCGGCGCGGTGCTCAGGCTCTCGGTCGGGATCGTGGGCAGCACGTCCAGGTTGTCCGCCAGGACGTCCGCGTAGGCCGCGGTGAGCTGCTGGTAGATCCGGAACTCGATGTTCTTGACCTTCGGCTTATCGCCCGGGTACGCGTCGTAGCGCTCGACGTCGATCTTGCTGTCGTGCTGCCAGGTGCCCTTCATCTTGAAGGGGCCCTGCCCGATCGGCGCCTGCTCGTAGGACTCCTTGAGCACGCCCGGAGCCGAGAACGCGGCGTCCGGCATCGGGTAGAACGCGTTGTAGCCCAGCGTCGTCTTGAAGTCGATGTACGGCTCGGACAGCGTCGCGGTGAAGGTGAGGTCGTCGACCTTCTTCAGGCCGGACATCTCCTTGGCCTTCGGCGCCTTGCCCTGCAGGTCGGCGTAACCAGCGATCTTCTCGAAGAAGAAGTTGCTGTCCTGACCGTTCGGGGCGTACGCGCCGTAGTTCCACGCGTTGATGTAGTCCTCGGACGTGACCTTCTCACCGTTGTGGAAGGTGAAGCCGTCCTTGAGCTTGATCGTCCAGACCTTGTTGTCGGACGAGGTGATCGACTGCGCGGCGACCTCGTACGGCTTGTTCTGGGCGTCGTAGTCGACGAGCGGGCTGAACAGGCCGGCGAGCACCTGCGACCCGGACGTCTCGGTGGTGTTTGTGGGAACCAGGTGCTTCGGCTCGGCGATCTGGATGCTGACCGCTGAACTGTCGCTGCCGCTGGATCCGCCGTCTCCGCCGCTGCCGCAGGCCGCGAGGCCCAGCGTCACCGCGAGCGGGAGGGCGGTCCAGGCGGCGAGTCTACGAACTCGCATTGAGCCTCCTCATCTCCTCACGCTGCGCAGTCAGGCCCGACGCTGGGTTACGCTGCGCAACAAGCGGTAACGGTAGGTCGGCGACGGGCCTTCGACAACGACGCGGTTGCGGGTGGGTAACGGTCCGGGGTTGCCTACCTTGTCGGGACCGAGCGAGTCTGCTAGGCAGAATCGCGTTTATCGGTAGTGGCCTGCCGATATTCGCGTCATTGACGAGGTGTCTCTACGCGCCTGGGGTTGGCCGGCACCTTCTGAGGCGACGGTCCGGTCTCCGTGGCATCGGCCCGGTCTGTCTGGTTCGACCGTGATCGAATCCACAGATTGTGACCGAGAGTGACTAGCAACACGTCACGCACGGTCACGCCGAAGGCGGTCCGCTCAATTCGGCCCGGCCGCCCGGTGGCCGGCGACAGGGCACTGGCGGCGGACGGCCCGACCGAGGTCGTCTGAACCACGGGTGCTGGCCGTGAGACGATCTGGTCGTGACGGCGACGCTTCTGGACGGCAAGGCAACCGCAGCGGAAATCAAGGACGAGCTGCGCATACGCGTGAAGGCACTCGCGGAACGCGGCATCATCCCCGGGCTCGGCACGGTCCTGGTCGGGGCGGACCCGGGCAGCCAGGCGTACGTCAACGGCAAGCACCGCGACTGCGCCGAGGTGGGCATCGCCTCGATCCGCCGCGAACTGCCGGCCGACGCCACCCAACAGCAGGTCGACGACGTACTGGCCGAGCTGAACGCCGACCCGGCGTGCCACGGCTACATCGTCCAGTTGCCGCTGCCGGCCCACCTCGACACCCAGCAGGTGCTGGAGTTGATCGACCCGGACAAGGACGCCGACGGCCTGCACCCCGTCAACCTGGGCCGGCTCGTGCTCGGCTACGACGGCCCGCTGCCGTGCACCCCCCGCGGCATCGTCGAGCTGCTCCGCCGGCACGACGTGGCGCTGCGCGGCGCCACCGTCGCGGTGGTCGGTCGCGGCAACACCGTCGGCCGGCCGCTCGGCCTGCTGCTCACCAGGCGCAGCGAGAACGCCACTGTCACCCTGTGCCACACCGGCACCCTGGACCTCGCCTCGCACACCCGTGCCGCCGACATCGTCATCGTCGCGGCCGGCGTACCGGGCCTGCTCACCGCCGACATGATCAGCCCCGGTGCGGTGGTGGTGGACGTCGGCATCACCCGCGTGATCGGCGCGGACGGCAAGGGCCGCTACACCGGCGACGTCGACCCCGGGGTGGCCGAGACGGCCGGCGGGCTGGTCCCCATGCCCGGCGGCGTGGGCCCGATGACCCGGGCCATGCTGCTCAGCAACGTCGTGGAGCGCGCCGAGCGCGGCTGACCCGCACATCGGCAACGCCCAGCCAGGACGGCGGTGACGTTCGCCCCATCCCGGCGACGGCCGCCGCCCCTGGCCCGATCGGTGCCAGGATGACTGATACGGTCCGGAAAACCGACTGGTATCAGGGAGTGGGACGACCATGGGTAAGAAGGTCACTGTCGTCGGGGCTGGCTTCTACGGCTCCACCACCGCACAGCGCCTGGCCGAGTACGACGTCTTCGACACCGTAGTGATCACCGACATCGTGGAGGGCAAGCCCGCGGGCCTCGCGCTCGACCTCAACCAGTCCCGGGCCATCGAGGGCTTCGAGACCAAGGTCGTCGGTGTCACCACCGGCCCCAACGGTGAGGGCTACGAGCAGATCGAGGGCTCCGACGTCGTCGTGATCACCGCTGGTCTGCCGCGCAAGCCCGGCATGAGCCGGATGGACCTGCTGGAGACCAACGCCAAGATCGTCCGCCAGGTCGCCGAGAACGTCGCCAAGTACGCCCCGAACGCCGTCGTCATCGTGGTCTCCAACCCGCTGGACGAGATGACCGCGCTGGCGCAGCTCGCCACCCAGTTCCCGAAGAACCGGGTGCTCGGCCAGGCCGGCATGCTCGACACCGCCCGGTTCAGCAACTTCGTCGCCGAGGCGCTGAACGTGCCGGTGGCGTCGGTACGCACGCTGACCCTGGGCTCGCACGGCGACACCATGGTCCCGGTGCCGTCGAAGAGCACCGTCAACGGCAAGCCGCTGCGTGACGCGATGCCGGCCGAGCAGATCGAGGAGTTGGTCGTCAAGACCCGCAACGGTGGCGCCGAGGTGGTCGCGCTGCTCAAGACCGGTTCGGCCTACTACGCTCCGTCCGCCGCCGCGGCTCGGATGGCGAAGGCTGTCGCGGAGGACTCCGGCGACGTCATGCCGGTCTGCGCCTGGGTCGACGGCGAGTACGGCATCTCCGGCGTCTACCTGGGTGTCGAGGCCGAGATCGGCGCCGAGGGCGTCAAGCGGGTCGTCGAGACCGACCTGGACGCCGACGAGCGCGCCAGCCTCCTGGCGGCCGCCGAAGCGGTCCGCGCCAAGCAGGGCGACATCTCCAGCATGTAGTCCCCCCGAACCACAGCACCACCGAAGGGCGCGCCGGCAACCCCCGGCGCGCCCTTTCCCGTCCCCCACCCGGGGACTCCTGTTGATCATGGGGTTAGCGGGGGTGATGGAGATCAACAGCCTCGTCAACCCCATGATCAACCGCCTCGAAGAGGGTGAAGGGGGTGGGGAGGTGGGGGGTTGCTAGGAGGGCGGGGGAGTGGGTACGGAGGGTAGTCAGGCGGGAGGTGCGGGCTTGGTCGGGGTCTTCCTCGTGGGCGTACGCCACTGTGGGGTCGACCAGTTGCACCATGTGCACCAAGAGGTCGCCGGTGAGCAGCATTCGCTCGTCGGCTGAGGTCAGGAGCACCGACTGGTGACCGGGGGTGTGGCCGGGGGTGGGCAGCAGACGTACCGCTGGGGTGAGAGCGGTCTCCCCGTCGACCACCCGGAGCTGGCCGGCGGCGCGCAAGGGCGCGATGAGGCCGGCCGGAAGCCCCGGGTTGAGCGTCTCCGCGGCGTCGAGTTCGGCGCGTTGCACCAGGTAGCTCGCGTTCGGGAAGTACGGCCGCCCCGGCGTGCCGGTGACCGCCCAGCCGATGTGGTCGCTGTGCAGGTGGGTCAGGACGACCGTGTCGACGTCGGCCGGGTCGATGCCCGCGGCGGCCAACTCGGCGGGCAGCCGGCCCGGCACCGGCGCCCAGCTCGCGGCGGGTGCGTCGGTGGGGCCGATCCCGGTGTCGACGAGTGTGACCGGACCATCGCCGGCGCGGATCGCGAAGCTGCGGAACGGCAGCCACCACTGCCCGTCGGCGGTGACCGACCTGGGGTCGCGCCGGTCGGCCTCCGCCCAGTGTGCCGCTGTGGCCTGCGGAAACGCCTCCGCGCGGGGCTGGAAGAAGGCACCCTCACCATCGGTGAGTGCGGTGACCGTGATAGACCCGAGGGTGCGGTTCAGTGGCATCGGACGATGATTCCAGGGCATTCCTGTTCCGCGCAGCCCGGTTCCGCCGGCCGGTCGAGGCCGGCTGAGGGCTGCCGGCCCAATTGCAGTACGCTCGTACTGCTTGAGCACGTGTCCCCCGAGAGGAGCGCCGGCCGATGGCGAAGATCAAGGTAAACAACCCGGTCGTAGAACTCGACGGCGACGAGATGACCCGGATCATCTGGAAGCAGATCCGGGAGCAGCTGATCCTGCCCTACCTCGACGTCGACCTGCACTACTACGACCTGTCGATCCAGCACCGCGACGAGACCGACGACCAGGTCACCATCGACGCCGCCAACGCCATCAAGGAGCACGGCGTCGGCGTCAAGTGCGCGACCATCACCCCGGACGAGGCCCGGGTTGAGGAGTTCGGCCTGAAGAAGATGTGGCGGTCGCCCAACGGCACCATCCGCAACATCCTCGGCGGCGTCGTCTTCCGTGAGCCGATCATCATGTCCAACGTGCCGCGGCTGGTCCCCGGCTGGACCAAGCCGATCATCATCGGCCGGCACGCCCACGGTGACCAGTACAAGGCCACCGACTTCGTCGTCCCCGGCCCGGGCACGGTGACCATCACCTACACCCCGGCCGACGGCGGCGCGCCGATGGAGATGGAGGTCGCCAACTTCCCCGGCGGCGGCATCGCCATGGGCATGTACAACTACGACGAGTCGATCCGGGACTTCGCCCGGGCGTCGTTCCGGTACGGACTGGACCGCAACTACCCGGTCTACCTGTCCACCAAGAACACCATCCTCAAGGCGTACGACGGCCGGTTCAAGGACCTCTTCGCCGAGGTGTTCGAGGCCGAGTTCAAGGCCGAGTTCGACACCGCCGGCATCACCTACGAGCACCGGCTCATCGACGACATGGTCGCCGCCGCGCTCAAGTGGGAGGGCGGCTACGTCTGGGCCTGCAAGAACTACGACGGTGACGTGCAGTCCGACACCGTCGCGCAGGGCTTCGGCTCGCTGGGTCTGATGACCTCCGTCCTGCTCTCCCCGGACGGCCGGACCGTCGAGGCCGAGGCCGCGCACGGCACTGTCACCCGGCACTACCGGCAGTACCAGAAGGGCGAGAAGACCTCGACCAACCCGATCGCGTCGATCTACGCCTGGACCCGGGGCCTGGCCCACCGGGGCAAGCTGGATGGCACGCCGGCGGTCACCGAGTTCGCCAACACCCTGGAGCAGGTCATCGTCGACACCGTCGAGGGCGGTCAGATGACCAAGGACCTCTCGCTGCTCATCTCGCGGGACGCCCCGTGGCTGACCACCGACGAGTTCATGAACGCGCTCGACGAGAACCTGGCCCGCAAGATCGCCGCCTGATCCAGGCGTACCGCGTCATCGGAGCCCGCCGGCACCCCTGCCGGCGGGCTTCGGCGTGTCCGGCGCTGCCGCGCCGGTCGGCGTCACTGCGGCCGGCGCGCCTCGTTGACCAGGATGGACGAGATGCCAGTCGAGTCCAGGAAGGTTGACCTCGGTCGACCCGCGGCACCCGCGCGCCGATCAGCCAGCCTTCTCGGCTGTGCCGTGCACAGCCAGCCGTCCCTTCCCTGCGGGGGGCCCTGTCCCGGGCCCCCCGCGCCCTGTTTCCCGCCAAGCCCGCGCCGCGCGCACAGCAGGGCTGATGCCGTCTTGGCCCTGCCCTACGCCGCCATGGCCCGTGTCCCTCGCGGCGGCCGAGCGGGGATTGGCCTCGACCGCCGAGACCGTTCCCCGAGGTCAGACCAGGTTGGTGCAGAGCACGACGGTGCCGGCCGGCGGGCACTCCAGGAAGCGTGATGTCTGTGAGTCATCACGATGACTCATAGACATCACGCTTCCTGCCGTGTGGGGTGGGAGGTCGGGCCGCGCTCACGGCCGTGCCGAACGCCCCGCGAGCCCGCACGTCCGCGAGCGCGTCGGCGTGCACTTGTTGCCTGGCCGGGTCGAGGCGGCCGATCAGGTCTTCGAGCTGGCGTACGAGGTTGGCGGCCGGGAGCGTTCAGGCGGCGCGCAGCAGGTCGGCGGCGCGTTCCGGGGCGATGTCGTTGATGAAGACGCCCATCCCGGACTCGGAGCCCGCCAGGTACTTCAGCTTGTCCGTGGCCCGCCGGATGCTGAACAGCTGTAGGTGCAGGTGGCCCAGTTCGCGGTCGATCCGCACGGGCGCCTGGTGCCAGGCCGAGATGTATGGCATCGGCATGTCGAACAGGCCGTCGAAGCGGCGCAGCAGATCCAGGTAGAGCGGCCCGAAGGCGTCCCGCTCGCTGTCGCTGAGCGCCGGGATGTCCGGCACCACGCGGTGCGGCGCGACGTGCACCTCGAACGGCCAGCGCGCGGCCGCCGGGACGAACGCCGTCCAGTGTTCGTTCTCGGCGACCACCCGGTCACCTGTGGCGCGCTCGGCGGCCAGCACGTCCGCGTACAGGTTGCCCCCACCGGTCCGCTCGGCGTGCCGGCGTGCCGCGGCCAGCAGCGCGCGGGTGCGCGGCGTCACGAAGGGGTACGCGTAGATCTGCCCGTGCGGGTGGTGCAGCGTGACACCGATTTCGACGCCCCGGTTCTCGAAGCAGAAGACCTGCTCGACGCCGGGCAGCGCACCGAGCACCTCGGTGCGGTCGGCGAGCGCGTCCAGCACGGTGCGGACCCGGCGCGGGGGCAGGCTGGCGAAGGAGGAGTTGTGGTCGGAGGTGAAGCAGACCACCTCGCACCGGCCGAGGCCCGGCCGGACCGGTGTGAACGGGGTGATCTCTCCGGGCTCCTCGGCCACCCGACCGCTCAGCGACGGGAACCGGTTCTCGAAGACCACCACGTCGTAGTCGGGGGCGGGGATCTCGGTCAGCCGGTCGCCCACCGACGGGTCGAGGGGGCACTCGTTCGCCGGCGGGAGGAACGTGCGGGTCTGCCGGTGCACGGCGACCGCCACCCACTCGTCGGTCAGCGGGTCGTAGCGCAGCTGCGACGCGGGGGGAGGCGGCGGCAGGTCCCGGAGGTCCGGCTGGTCGCGGACCGCGTCGTCGCGCTCGTCGAAGTAGATCAGCTCCCGGCCGTCGGCCAGGTCGATCGCGGTGCGCTTCACGGCGCCGTCCCCTCAGTTGTCGGCGTGCGCGTCACGCGGCCCGCCCCTTGTCGCCTTCACCATGATCAGTTCGCCCACGTGTTCGCCGAGTACCCCTCGTGCGGATGGAGGCAACCGGTCGTCGCTCACCAGTACGTGGGCCGCCGCCAACTCGACGATCGAGGAGATGCCCACAGTGCCCCACTTGGTGTGGTCGGCGAGCACCACCAGTTGGTCCGCCGCGGCCACGAGCGCCCGATCGGTCTCCGCCTCCATGAGGTTCGGGGTGGTGAAGCCGGCCCGCTCGGTGATGCCGTGGACGCCCAGGAAGAGCAGATCCAGGTGCAGTGCCCGGACCGCCCCGACCGCGAGCGGACCGACAAGCGCGTCCGACGGTGTGCGTACGCCCCCGGTGAGCACCACCGTCTGGTCCGGGCGGCTCCCGGCGTGCATGATCTCGGCCACCGGCAGCGAGTTGGTCACGACGGTCAGCTCGGGCACGTTCACCAGCCTGCGGGCCAGCTCGGCCGTGGTGGTGCCGGCGGAGAGCGCGACCGCCGCTCCTGGCCGGACCAGCTGAGCGGCCCGGTCGGCGATGGCCGCCTTCTCCGGCAGTTGGCGGACCGACTTGGCGCGGAAGCCCGGCTCGTCGGTCGAGCTCGGCCCGGTTGTGGTGGCGCCGCCGTGCACCTTGGCGAGCAGGCCGCGCTCGTGCAGCGCATCCAGGTCACGCCGGATGGTCATGTCGGAGACGCCGAACTCGCCTGCCAGGTCGCTGACCCGGACGCCGCCGGTCGAGCGGACCCGCTCCAGGATGGCGGCCTGCCGCTGTTGAGCGAGCATCAGCCGTGCCTCCCCGAGCTTCCACGTATCTCACGCGGTCAAACGTGTTCCAACAAAGATGAACACTAGCGCGTGCCGGTCAGCTGTGGAAGGAACGGGTACGGCGACGCCTCAGGCCGACGCGATCGTCAGCTCCACCCAACCGGTCTCGGTCAGATGGTGCAGCACGGCCTGGACCGCGTCCGCCACGCTCAGGTCGGTGGTGTCGAGCACCAGGTCGGCGTCGGTCGGCTCCTCGTACGGATCGTCGATGCCGGTCATCCCGGTGAGCAGGCCGGCCCGCGCTCGCGCGTACAGACCCTTGCGGTCCCGTTGCTCGCACACCTCCAGCGGGGTGGCCACGTGCACAAGCACGAAACCCGCCCCGGCGGCGAGGGCCATCTCCCGGGCGGTCGCGCGAGCCGCCGCGTACGGGGCGATCGGGCAGCAGATGCCCACCCCACGGTGCCGGGCGATCTCGGCGGCCACCCAGCCGATCCGCCGCACGTTGAGATCGCGATCGGCCTTGCTGAAGCCCAGCCCAGCGGAGAGCTCCCGGCGCACCACGTCCCCGTCGAGCAGGGTGAGCGTGCGGTCGCCGCTCTCCCGTAACGCGTCCGCCAGCCCTCGGGCGATTGTCGACTTGCCGGAGCCGGAGAGACCGGTCAGGAAGACCACCAGCCCTCGCTGCCGACGCGGCGGCCGGGCCCGGGCCAACTCCCGCGCCACGGCGGGCGGAGTGTGCCACTCCGGTAGCGGGAAGCCCCGGTCGAGCAGGTCGTCGATCTCCGGCTGGGTCAGCGCGAGCCGACGGTTGCGCGGTGGGATGTCCTCCCGCCAACGCCACTGCCCGTCCCGGTTGTCGTACGCCAGTTCGCGTGGCACCAGCACCCGCAGCCCGGCACCGGAGAGCATGTCCCCGGTGGAGAGCAGGTGGGTGACCCCGTACGCGGCGGAGACCCGGGCGCGCAGCAACGCGTCACTGATCTCCTCGCGTCGGTGCGACAGCGGCACCGCGACCAGTGTGGCGGGCGGCATCCGGTCCCGCGCGGCGAAGATCGTACGGACCAGCGCCTCCGGTGGGAGCCCGTCGACGCCGCCCTCACCGACCGGGATCATCACGAGTAGATGAGCGGCCAGGGTGCGGGCGGCATGCGCGATCTGGGCGAGCTGCGGACGATGCAGCGGCCGATCGGCGATCACCCCGAGCACCCGGCCCGGGGGCAGCAGCGCGCGGACCTCCTCCGGGTTGCGACGCAGTCGCTGGAACGGACCGTGCCCGCCGTCGCCCAGTCGCCGGACCTGGCCGCCCACCCCGGCCACGCCCTCGCGCACCGGCCAGACGTCGGCCACGTCCAGGGCGGCCGCCGGCGCGCCCTCCCCGTCGGTCAACACGAGCGCCCGGCGGGCCGGGTCGCGCGGATCGAAGCTCTGCGCCAGTGCGGCCGGCACCTGGAGAACGACCGCTACCTGCCACGGTGTGCCGTCGGCCAGCCGGGAGCGTCGGCTGACCGAGACCAGGTCGGCGCGGGTCATGAAGCCGGTCAGAGGGGCGTACGCGCCGGTCAGCAGCAGCTCCAGATCCGCGAGCTCACCGGGACGTGGCGTGTACGCCGGTGCGTCCCGTAGCACCTCGTCGGGCAGCACCCAGCCGTTGCTCATCCACACCCCCCACTCGCTGACCGGCACACAGTTTCGCAGCCGACCGCCGATCGGTCGAGGGCGCCACTCCCGGACCCCGGCGGGCGGATCAGCGCTTGATCCGCCGGCCTACCGCCGACCGCAGCCGGTTCCACATCTTCCGCTCGTCGCGGATCCGGGGTCGCGAGCCGTCGGCCCGGCAGATGAACACCAGCGGCAGTCGCGCGTCCTCGGTCCAGCCCACGTTGGTGATCCGGGCCTTGAGCAGCCAACTGCCCCTGGTTCGGCCTCCGTTGAGGGCGGCGAAGTCGATCGTGGCGGTGGCCCGGTGCACCAGGTGGACGGTGTCCGCTCCGGTCGTACCGGTGATCCGCTCGGTCTGGAAGGTGTTCGGAAGGAAGATCTCGGCCCCGGTCTCCCGGTGGCGGGCCACCAGGTCCAGGCGGGCCTTGCGCACCTGCGCGGTGGCGTCGAGCACCTCGGGGGCGATCTCCTCCATCGGGAGCATCAGCACGTCGCGGCCGTCGTCGGCCTGGAAGCCGACCGGCTGGTCCGCGGAGCGCAGTTCGGCGGCGACGGTCACCGTGACGGCGTGGTCGGCCTGCCGGAGTTCGTCGATCGTGCCGTGTGCGGCGATGCCCGCCTCCCAGGAGGCAAGCCTGCGCAGGTCCGCGACGCGGCCCCGCTCCGCCAGGTACGCCACGGCGCGGAGCAGGGGCGGCAGCCCGCCTGCGACGCCAGGGGCGAAGCGGTCCTGGATGATCTTCTGGACCTCCAGCGCGACCTGGTCCAGCCACGCCTCGGGGGCGTCCAGCAGCCGCTTGCCGCGCAGTCGGCTGAGCATCTCGTTGCGCAGCCAGCGCCGGTGCAGCCGGTCCCGCAGCGGACCCGGCTCGGTGTTGGCGTCCACGACGTCCAGCGCCTCCCGCACGCTGGCGAAGTAGCTCGACGGGTCCAGCCGACCCGCTGTGACGTTACGCGCGTCGCCCCGCTGGACGTGGTGGTAGCAGGTGTAGTCGGACAGCACCGAGGTGCGCCGGGACAGGAAGTAGGCCCGGACGACAAGTGAGTGGTCCTCCAGCCGGCGCTTGCCGCCTTCCGGGAACCGCAGACCGTGCTCGTTGAGGAACGACCGCCGGAACAGCTTGTGGCAGGTCAGGCTGTCGATCAGCGGGGAGTTGCCAAGGGTGGCGTCGAAGCGGTTCTTCCGGAACAGCTCCCGTGGCACGGGACGCCCGTACCCGGCCATCTTCCCGACCACGATGTCCGCGTCGTTCGCCTTCGCGCACGCGTGCAGCCGTTCCAGCGCCTCGTCGGCGAACCAGTCGTCGTCGTCGGCGAAGAAGACGTACTCGCCGCGGGCGTGCTCGACGCCGAGGTTGCGCGGACGCGACGGCCAGCCGGAGTTCTCGATGTGCAGCACCCTGATGTGTGGGTGCTCAGCGGCCAGCCGATCCAGTCGCTCGGCCGTGTCGTCGGTCGAGCCGTCGTCGACGAAGATCGCTTCGAACTCGTCCGCGGGCAGTGACTGGCCCAGCAACGAGGCGGCGAGCTTCTCGATGTGCGGGCCGCAGTTGTACGCCGGCACCACGACGCTCACCTTGGGGACGCCCACTTCGGCCATCAGGATCCCTCCCGCGTCATAGGTCGATCACCGGGCGGGTCGATGCCTGGTGAACGGGAGGTGAATGGTGTCACCCCGGATGTCTCTTTCTCCAGGCGGGGTCGGGGCGAATGCGGGACCGGCGGAAACGTCGCAGCCGCCTCCGCTAGGACCTTAGGGGTCCGCCGGGGCAAGGAATCAGGGGAGCGCCCGGGGCGTGCCGGTGTTCCTGGTGGGCATCGACTCCCTACGCTGGGCGCGTGACACTGATCGCGACCCAGTCGCTCACCAAGACGTACGGAGGTCGGGTCACCGCACTCGCCGACCTCACCGTCGCCGTCGAGCCCGGGATCATCGGCTTGGTGGGCGCGAACGGCGCCGGCAAATCCACCTTGATCAAGATTCTGCTCGGCCTGATCGCACCAACCAGCGGTCAGGTCTCGGTGCTCGGCATCGACCCGACCGCAGACCCGGCGGCTGTCCGCAACCGGGTCGGCTACATGCCGGAGCACGACTGCCTCCCACCTGACCTGTCCGCCGCCGAGCTGGTCACCCACCTCGGCCGGATGAGCGGTCTGCCCCGCACCGCGGCTCGTGAGCGGGCCTCGGAGGCGCTGCGGCACGTGGGGCTCTACGAGGAGCGCTACCGCCCGGTCGGTGGCTACTCGACCGGCATGAAGCAGCGCGTCAAGCTGGCCCAGGCGCTGGTGCACGACCCCGACCTGCTGTTGCTGGACGAGCCGACCAACGGCCTGGACCCGGCCGGCCGTGACGCCATGCTGGCCCTGGTGCACCGGATCGGCACCGAGTTCGGCATCTCCGTGCTGGTCTGCTCGCACCTGCTCGGCGAGGTCGAGCGGATCTGCGACACGCTGATCGCCATCGACGGCGGCCGGTTGCTGCGCGCCGACAACATCTCCGCGATGACCACGGCCACCGACGTGCTCGCCGTGGAGGTCAGCGAGGGCACCGAGGAGCTCGCCGCCCGGCTCGCCGAGCTGAAGCTGCCGGTTGCCCGGGATGGGCGTCTGCTGCTCGTGCCGCTGGCCGACGACAACACCTACGACCTGATCCTCGGCGCGGTCGCCGAACTGGACCTGCCACTGCACCGACTGGACCAGCGCCGGCACCGGGTGGCCGAACTCTTCGCCACGAGGGAGCTCACTCATGCCTGAGCCGTCCACCGCCGCCGTGCGCCCCGCGCCGACCGGCGTCATCCACGACATCGGCTACCAGCGCTACGAGGGCCCGAGGTTGGGCCGTCGGCAGGTCTTCGGCGCGCTGTACGGCCATGGGCTGCGCACCGCGTTCGGCTTCGGGCGCAGCGCCAAGGCCAAGATCTTCCCGTGGCTGGTGGTCGGCATCGTCACCCTGGTAGCGGTGGCCCTGGCCGCGGTACGCAGCCAGATCGGTGAGCCGGTCGCCACGTACGCCCAGTTCGCCGACGCGATGAGCTGGCTCGTCATCTTCTTCGTCGCGGTCGTCGCTCCGGAGCTGGTCTCTCGGGACCTGCGCAGCGGTGTGCTGCCGCTGTACTTCTCCCGGCCGCTGCCGCGCACCGACTACGCGCTGGCCAAGCTGCTGGCGCTGGTCACCGCGCTCTGGCTGCTGCTCGGCGGCCCCCAGCTGCTGATGTTCCTGGGTGCCGCGTTCACCACCAAGCAGGGCATGCGCGGGGTGTGGAACGAGCTGCTCGACCTGCTGCCCGGGCTGCTCTACGCCGGGCTGTGGGCGGTGGTCTTCGCCTCGATCGGGCTGCTGGTCGCCTCGCTGACCGGCAAGCGCGCCTTCGCCGCCGGTGGGGTGGTGGCGGTCTTCCTGATGACCACCCCGATCGTCGGGGTGCTGAGCATTCTGCCGTCGCGCGCCGCCAACGAGCTTGCCGGGCTCGCCTCGCCCTCCACGCTGGTGCAGGGGGTGGGCATCTGGTCGCTGGGTGACCTGCTGGTCGAGGGCGATCCGGGCGAGATGATGATCGGCGGGTACGGCCCGGTCTACGCCCTGGCCGCGGTGCTGCTGGTCGCCGGCGCGACAGCCCTCCTGCTGGCCCGCTACCGGAAGGTCGCCTCCTGATGAGCACGCTGAGCCTGACCGGGGTTTCCCGGTGGTACGGCAACGTGGTCGCGGTCAACGACATCAGCATGGCCCTCGGCGCGGGTGTGACAGGTCTGCTCGGCCCGAACGGCGCCGGCAAGACCACGCTGCTGCACATGATGGCCGGGTTCCTCGCCCCGTCGCGCGGCACTGTCACCCTCGACGACGAGCCGACCTGGCGCAACCCCGACGTCTACCGGCGGCTGGGGCTGGTCAGCGAACGGGAGGCGGTGCAGGGTTTCCTCACCGCGTACGAGTTCGTGCTGGCCAGCGCGAAGCTGCACCGGCTGCCCGATCCCGCGGCCGCGGCCCGACGGGCGATCGATCTGGTCGAGCTGGAGTCGGCGCAGGACCGCCGGATCGGCACGTACTCCAAGGGCATGCGCCAGCGCGCCCGGGTGGCCGCCGCGTTGGTGCACGACCCGCAGGTGCTGCTGCTCGACGAGCCGTTCAACGGCATGGACCCGCGCCAGCGGCTGCACATGATGCAGCTGCTGCACACCCTGGGTGACGCCGGCCGGACGATCCTGTTCAGCTCGCACATCCTGGAGGAGGTCGAGCAGGTCTCCGGCACGGTGCAGGTGATGGTGGCCGGCCGATTGGCCGCCTCCGGCGACTTCCGGACCATCCGCCGGTTGATGACCAACCGCCCGCACGTCTTCGCGGTGCGTTCCACCGACGACCGGGCGCTGGCCGTCGCGCTGATCGCCGAGGCGTCGGTGAGTGGGGTCGAGCTGGACCCCACCGGCCTGACCGTGCGGGCCGGTGACTACGGCGCCTTCACCCGGGCGCTACCCCGGATCGCACTGAGCAAAGGCATTCGGGTGCGCCAGCTGGTGCCGTCCGACGAGTCCCTGGAGAGCGTCTTCTCCTACCTGGTGGAGGCCTGAGTCCATGTCGACAGTTACCTGGATCACCGCACGTGGGTTGTTCGGCCGACGTCGGTTCCTGCTGCTGCTACCGCTGCCGCTGGTGTTGCTCGGGCTGGCCGTGCTCTGTCGGTCGCTGGGGGTGGACCCGGGCCAGTGGGGACCGCCGGTGCTGGTCGGCCTCGGTCTGGCCGTGGTGCTGCCGGTGGTTGCGCTGATCATCGGCACGGGTGTGCTGGGCGCCGAGATCGACGATGGCACTGTGGTGCACATCCTGACCAAGCCGCTGCCGCGTTGGCAGATCGTGCTGCCGAAGCTCGCGGTGGCCACCGGGGTCAGCGCGGTCACCGCGGCGGTGCCGCTCTACGTCGCGGGCGTGCTCGCCGATTCGGTACGCCTCGGTCTGGGGCTGGCGGTCGCGGCGGCGCTCGGCGCGCTGGCGTACTCGGCGTTGTTCCTCGCGCTCAGCCTGGTCACCAGGCGGCCGGTGCTGCTCGGCCTGGTCTACGTGCTGATCTGGGAGGGGCTGCTGGGCAACTTCGTCAGCGGCACCAAGGTGCTCTCCATCCAGCAGTACGTGATCGCCCTCGCCGACCGGATCGCTCCCACCGGGCTGCTGGAGACGAGCGTGTCGGTGCCGGTGGCGTCGGTGATGACCGCGCTGGTCAGCGTCGGCTTCACAGTGCTGGCCATCGATCGCCTGCGCTCGTTCAGCGTGGCTGGCGAGACGAGCTGACAACGGTGTTAGGGCGTGTGTCGAAGCCCCTGGCCGGACCGCCGCCTGGACTCCGCCTCGGCTCGACCGAGGCTTCGACACACGCCCTGGGCGCTGTTCCGGCCAGCCCCCGCGTGGCGGTAGGGCTGGCCGGATGGACCGGTCGGGCCACATCGGGCCAGGCTGGTGGGCGTGAGCGTCGAAGCGGAGCGGACGTCGTTGGCTGAGCCATACTCCCGGAGCAGCCGGCCGTGGCTGACCAGCCTGGCCGTCGCCGGGCTGGCCTGCGCCACTGTCGCCACGGCGGCTCAGGGCAGCGGCCAGTTCCACTGGTGGGCGGTGTTCATCCTGATCCCGGCCGCGCTGATCGCGGCCAGCGGTGGGCCGCTGCTGGCCCGCGGCGGTGGCCGAGCCTTCGCGGGGTACATGCTCGCCTGCGTCGGCACGATGGTCTTCGCGGTCGGCGCGCTGCTGATGTTCGGCGTGATGGGGCGGGGCTGGCCGCTCATGGTGGTGTTGCCCTGCCTGGCGGTGGCCGGCACCTACGGCTGGCGGGCGGCCCATCCGCTCGCCCGCGGCCTGCACCGGGCGGTGGCTCTGCTCGCGCTGACCGGAGCGCTGCTCGGCCTGACCCTGCAACTGATCCGGGTGGAGCTGATCCACCTGGAGACCGGCTGGTGGGGGGCGTTCCTGATGCTGGCCGGCGCCATCGTGCTGGGCAACGCGGGGGAGCTGACCCGGCACCGGATGCCGTACCGCCTCCAGGCGATCACCCTGCTGGTCGGGCCCTCCGTGATCGCGTTCCTTCTCGGGCTGCGTTTCCTGCGCGGTTGGTGACCCGCCGGCCCGCCGCCGCCCGAGCGGGCGACGGCGGGCACCTGTCAGAAGGCGCAGGCGATGACCAGCTCCGGGGTGCGGTCCGGAAGCAGGTCGAGTTTGGCGATCCGGCCCGCCGCCCGTAGGTCGTCGGCGACCAGCGTGAGCTGCTCCAGCAGCGCAGCCGGGCCGAGCGCCTCCGCCAACGGCACCTCCGCCTTCATCGACAGCTTCCGCTCCGACTTGGCCCGTCGCACCTGGCTCAACGCGTCAGCGGCGAGTCGCAGCAGCGCCGGCTCACCCGATCCCTCGATCGTCCGGGCCACCTCGTAGGTGGTGGGCCACGGCGCCTGGTGCACCGAGCCGTACCGCCACCACGACCAGACCTCCTCGGTCACGTACGGCAGCACCGGGGCGAACAACCGCAGCTGCACGGACAGCGCCGACGCCAGCGCCGCCCGTGCGGAGTCGGCCCCCGGGCCGGTGCCGTAGGCACGCTCCTTGACCAACTCGATGTAGTCGTCGCAGAACCGCCAGAAGAACGCCTCGGTCACCTGCAAGGCCGCCGTGTGGTCGTACGAGTCGAAGGCGGTGCTCGCGGCGGTGACCACGGTGGCCAACTCGGCGAGCATGGCCCGGTCCAGTGGGGTGGTGGCCAGGGCGCGCAGGGCGTCCGCCGCGCCCAGCCCGAGCGCGAACTTGGACGCGTTGAGCAGCTTGGTGGCCAGTCGCCGGCCGACCTTGATCTGCGCCGGGTCGAAGGCCAGGTCCATGCCCGGCTTGCCGCTGGCCGCCCAGTAGCGCACCGCGTCCGAGCCGTGCTGCTCCAACAGGGCCAGCGGGGTGACCACGTTCCCCTTGGACTTCGCCATCTTCTTGTGGTCGGGGTCGAGGATCCAGCCGGAGAGCACTGTGTCCCGCCAGGGCAGCACCCCGTGCTCGAAGTGCGAACGGATCACACTGTCGAAGAGCCAGGTCCGGATGATCTCCTGGCCCTGCGGGCGGAGGTTCATCGGGAACACCCGGGCGAACAGGTCCGGGTCGGTCTCCCAGCCACCGACGATCTGCGGGGTCAACGACGAGGTGGCCCAGGTGTCCAGCACGTCCGGGTCGCCGACGAAGCCGCCCGGCTGGCCGCGCTGCGACTCGTCGTAACCGGGTGCCGGATCGCTGGATGGATCGACCGGCAGCGCGGACTCGTCCGGCGTGAGAGGGTGGGACCAGTCCGGCTCGCCAGTGTCGTCGAGCCGGTACCACACCGGCACCGGCACCCCGAAGAAGCGTTGGCGACTGACCAGCCAGTCCCCGTTCAGGCCGCCCACCCAGTTGTCGTAGCGGTGTTTCATGTGCGCCGGCACCCAGTGCAACTGCTCGCCCCGGGCCAGCAGCGTGGCCCGCAGCGCCTCGTCCCGGCCGCCGTTGCGCAGATACCACTGTCGCGTCGAGACGATCTCCAGTGGCCGGTCGCCGCGTTCGTAGAACTTGACCGGGTGGGTTATCGGGCGCGGCTCGCCGATCAGGTCACCGGCGTCGGCCAGCATCCCGACGATCTCCCGGCGGGCGCCGTTGACGGTCTGCCCGGCCAGCGCCGCGTACGGCTGTGCCGGCACCCCGTGCGGCGGCTCGGGGAGCAACCGACCGTCCCGGCCGACCACCACCCGGGTGTCCAAACCCAGCTCCCGCCACCAGGTCACGTCGGCCAGGTCACCGAACGTGCAGACCATCGCGACGCCGGTGCCCTTTGCCGGATCGGCGAGTGGATGGGCGTACACCGGCACCTCGACGTCGAACAGCGGGCTGCGCACCGTGCCGCCCACCAGGTCGGTGTACCGCTCGTCGTCGGGGTGGCAGACCAGTGCCACACAGGCCGGCAGCAGCTCGGGCCGGGTGGTGTCGATGAGCACCTCACGCCCGTCGGACGCGGTGAACCGCAGCCGGTGGTAGGCGCCGGGGCGCTCCCGGTCCTCCAACTCCGCCTGGGCGACAGCGGTGGCGAAGCCGACGTCCCAGAGCGTCGGCGCCTCCGACTGGTACGCCTCACCGCGGCGCAGGTTGCGGACGAACGCCCGTTGGCTGGTGGTCCGGGCGATCCGGCCGATCGTCGTGTACGTCAGGGACCAGTCCACCGAGAGCCCCAACCGCCGCCACAGCGCCTCGAAGGCCTGCTCGTCGGTGACCGTCAGCCGTTCGCACAGCTCGATGAAGTTACGCCGGGAGATCGGGGTGGGATCGCGGCGGGCCGCGTCGTCCACCGGAGCCGCCGGTGGCCGCCACACCGGGTCGTACGCCAGGGCCGGATCGCAGCGCACCCCGTACACGTTCTGCGCCCGACGCTCGGTGGGCAGGCCGTTGTCGTCCCAGCCCATCGGGTAGAAGACGGCCTTGCCGCGCATCCGCTGGTACCGGGCTGTGGTGTCGGTGTGCGTGTACGAGAACACGTGCCCCATGTGCAGCTCGCCCGATACGGTCGGCGGCGGGGTGTCGATCGAGAACACGTCGCTTCGCTGCTTCGAGCGGTCGAACGCGTACGTGCCTTCCTCCTGCCAGCGGCGTGCCCAGCTCTCCTCGAGCCCGTCCAGGGTCGGACGCTCGGGAACGCCGGCGCGGGCCGTCCTCGCCGTATCGGTCATCCTGCGATCGTAGGCACCTCCCGGGTGCGGGGCGACGTAGTTGCGGCCGAACACACCGGCCGACGGGCTTTGACGCACGCGCTAGACCAGCGAGTCGCGCCACTGGCGGTGCAGCGCCGCGTACCGACCGTCGGCCTGGGCGAGCACGGCGGGTGGGCCGTCCTCGACGACAGTTCCGCCGTCGAGGACGAGCACCCGGTCGGCGATCTCCACTGTGGAGAGCCGATGGGCGATCACCAGTGCGGTCCGGTCGCGCAGGATGGTGCCGAGTGCCCGCTGCACCAGACGTTCCGTCGGCACGTCCAGCGACGACGTCGCCTCGTCCAGGATGAGCACCGTCGGGTCGGCCAGGAACGCGCGGGCGAACGCGACAAGCTGCCGCTGCCCGGCGGAGAGCCGGCCGCCGCGTCGGTGCACCTGGGTGGCGTACCCCTCGGGTAGTGCGGCGATGAAGTCGTGCGCGCCGATCGCCCGCGCGGCGGCCTGGACGGCGGCGTCGTCGGCCCCCGGGCAACCGAACCGGATGTTCTCCGCGACGGTCCCGCTGAACAGGTGGTTCTCCTGTGTCACAAGCACCACGGCGCGGCGAAGGTCGGCGTCGCGTACGTCGCGCAGGTCGACCCCGTCCAAGCGGATTGTGCCGGTGTCGGGGTCGTGGAACCGGGCGACCAGCTTGGCGATCGTCGACTTGCCCGCCCCGGTGGGCCCGACCAGCGCCACGGTCTGCCCGGTCGGCACTGTCAACTCCAGCCCGCAGAGGATCGGGGTGTCGACCCGGTAGCCGAAGTTGACCGCCCGAAAGATCAACTCGCCGCGGCCGGGCCCGGTCGGCAGCGGCGTGGGCCGGGCCGGTTCGGCGACGGCCGGTCGTTCGTCGAGCACACCGGCCAACTTCTCCAGTGCGGCGGTGGCCGACTGCAACGAGTTGTAGAACTGGCTCAGCTCCTGCATCGGCTCGAAGAAGCGGCGCAGGTAGAGCAGGAACGCGGCGAGCACGCCGACCTCGGTCTGCCCGCCGAGCACCCGCCAACCGCCGTAGCAGAGCACCACAGCCACCGTGACGTTGCCGATCAGCTTGATCGCGGGCGAGTACGTGGCGATCAGCCGGAACGCGTGCAGGCTGCTTCGTCGGTAGTCGTCGCCGAGCGCCGCGAAGATCCGTTGGTTGCGGGGCTCCCGGCGGAACGCCTGCACCGCCCGGATGCCCCGCATCGACTCCACGAAGTGCACGATGACCAGCGCGACCGCGTCCCGGGTCCGTCGGTACGCGCTGGCCGACGACCTGGCGAACCAGCGGGAGAGACAGAACAGGAACGGGAAGGCGAACAGCGTCACGGCGGCCAGCGGCAGGTCCAGCCAGAGCAGGATGGCGGCCACCGACAGGATCGAGAGCCCGGCCAGCACCAGGCTGTCGATTCCCCCGTCGACCAACTCGGCGATCGAGTCCAGGTCGCTGGTGAGCCGGGAGACCATCCGGCCGGACGTGTACCGCTCGTGGAAGCCCACCGACAGCCGCAGGAAGTGCCCGAACACCCGCTGCCGCAGGTCGAGCAGGACGGCCTGGCCGATCCGGGCGGAGAGGGTGAGGAAACCGCGGCGGGCCGCGTACTCGGTCACCGCGGCCACCGCGAACGCCCCGGCGACGGTGATCAGCGGGCCGGGGTCGCCGGCGCGCAACGGCGGGATGGCCCGGTCGATGCCGATCATGACCAGGTACGGGCCGGCCATCGCGGCGCCGTTCTGGGCCAGCAACAGGGTGACCGCCGTGGCGAGTCGCCTCCGGTGCGGGCTGAGCAGGTCGCCCAGCAGGGTGCGGCTGAGCCGGCGCAGCCTGGCCACCGCCTCGGGGCTGGTGTCCTCGGCTCGACTGCGGTCGGCCTCCGGGTCGGTGGCGGTTCCGCGCCAGCGGGTGAGCTCGGGCTCCTCCTCGGGAGGTGGGTCGGCCTGCTTCGGCACGTTCACGAGCGCACCAGCCCCCACCCGTCCGAAGGGGACGGGCTGGGCCCGCTGGCTCCGGCCGGTGGCGGATGCCCGGCGGGCGGCTCGGCGGCGAGCAGCGCCCGGTACGCCGGGACGGTGGCGAGCAGGTCGGAGTGCCGACCGGTCGCGGTGATCCGCCCGTCCTCCAGCAGGGCGACCCGGTCGGCCAGCGCGATCGTCGACGGTCGGTGCACCACCAGCAGCGCGGTGCTGTCGCGCAGGACCCGCCGCAGCGCCACTTCGACAAGGGCCTCGGTGTGCACGTCGAGAGCGGAGAGCGGGTCGTCCAGCACCAGCACCGCCGGTCGGCCGAGTACGGCCCGCGCCAACGCGAGCCGTTGCCGTTGCCCACCGGAGAGCGACAACCCCTGCTCGCCCACCCGGGTGGCCAACCCCCAGGGCAGGTCGTACGCGAAATCGGCCTGGGCCAGCGCGAGGGCCGCGCGGATCTCGTCGTCACCGGCGTCCGGGCGACCCAGGGCCAGGTTCTCCCGCACCGACATGGAGAAGAGCGTGGGCTCCTCGAACGCCACCCCGACCAACCGGCGCAGCGAGGCCAGCCGCAGCTCGCGCAGGTCGTGCCCGTCCAGGGTGATCCGGCCGGCGGTCACCTCGTGCAGCCGGGGCACCAGGGAGAGCAGCGTGCTCTTGCCGCAGCCGGTGGCGCCGACCAGGGCCAACGTCTCGCCCGGCTCGATGGTCAGGTCGATCTCGCGCAGCACCGGCGAGGCGGCACCCGGGTAGCTGAACGCGACCCGCTCGAAGCGCAGCCGACCGCGTACCGCGTCGCGGGGTAACGCGACCGCGCCGGGGGAGTCCACGATCTCCGGTGGGGTGTCCAGCACCTCCTGGATCCGGTCGGCGGCGGTGGCCGCCTCCTGACCGTTGGCGATGATCCAACCCAGCGACTGCACCGGCCAGATGAGCATCAGTTGCAGGCTGACGAACGCGACCAGCTCACCGATGGTGAGCGCGCCCTGCGCGGCGGCGGCCGCCCCCGCCGCGAGCACCACGCCCAGGGTCACGTTGGGCACCAGGTCGAGCAGCGCCGAGGTGTTGGCCAGCAGCCGTCCCTTGCCGACGCCTGTGTCGTGCAGCCGCCGGGCCGCACCGGCGAAGCGAGCGGCCAGTTCGGGCCCCCGCCCGTACGCCTTCATGGTGCGCAGACCCTGCGCGGTCTCCTCGACAAGCGTCGCCACGTCGCCCTGCTGATCCTGCATCCGGCGGGACGCGGCGTGGTAGTGCCGCCCGAACCGGCGACTGATCAACAGCAGCGGCACCGCGCTGGCAGCGACCAGCACCCCGAGCGCCGGGTGCAGGTTGATCAGCAACACCACCACGACCACGTACGTGGTCAGGTTGAGCACCAGGAAGAACACGCCGAAGGAGAGGAACCGGCGGATCACCGACAGGTCGCTGGTGATCCGGGAGAGCAACTGGCCGGACTGCCAGCGGTCGTGGAAGCTGGTCGGCAGCCGTTGCAGATGGGCGTAGACGTCGGCGCGCAGCGCCGCCTCCATGCCCACCGCCGAGGACGACTGCACCCACCTGCGGATGAAGATGAGCACCGCCTCGACGACGCCGAGCAGCAGCGCCAGGCCGCCCAGCTGGAGCAGCCCGGCCGGTTCGTGTCGGGCCACCGGCCCGTCCACGACCCTCTGCACCACAAGCGGTACGGCGATCCCGGCCGCGGTGCCGGCGAGCCCCGCGACGAGCAACCAGGCGAACTCGGCGGCGTACGGGCGCAGGTAGGGGCGTAGCCGCCAGAGGTTGTGCGCGGGGTGGGTGCCCGCAGCGGCCCGGGCGGCCGGGTCGCCGTCACTCTCCACAGGCACTACCAGACGGTAGCGTCAATGAGAGTCGGTGCTCCTGTCAGCTTGTTGTCAAGCGCCGCTCATGACCGAGAAGCCACTTCTTCACGTCCAGCCCCCAGCGGTAGCCGCCGAGCGTGCCGTCGGTGCGGAGGACCCGGTGGCAGGGCACGAACAGGGCTGCCGCGTTGCGGGCGCAGGCGGCCGCGGCGGCCCGCACCGCCGGTGGTCGACCGGCCAGCGCGGCGTACCCGGTGTAGGTGACCGGGGTGCCCGGCGGCACCTCGCGCAGCACCTGCCAGGCGTGCGCCATGAACTCTCCGCCGGTGCGTTGACGGACCGGCACCGTGTCGATGGCGGCGAGGTCACCGTCCAGGTAGGAGCGGACCGCCGCGCTGACCGGGCCGAGGTCGGCCCGCTCCCGCAGCGGCGCCCGCAGGGCCGGGTGGACCAGGGGCAGCAGCGCCGACGGGTCCGGGGTGAAGCCGGCTGCTCGTACGTCGCCGTCGGGACCGGCGAGGATGCTGAGTGGGCCGGCAGGTGTGCTCAGTACGGTGCTGTCGATGTTCATGCCGCTCTCCAGAGTCTGATCGTGGCGTAGGACCGCCAGGGCCGCCAACGCTCGGCGTACCTGTCGAGGGATTTTTGGGTGTCGGGCAGGCCGAGCGCGGCGGCGCCGCGCCGGACCGCGAGGTCGGAGCTGAGCAGGACGTCCGGGTCGCCGAAGGCGCGCATGGCCAGGTAGTTGGCGGTCCACGGGCCGATGCCGGGCAGCGCGAGCAGCCGCCGAACGGCCTCCCCCCGATCCACCCCCGCCGCAAGGTCAACAGACCCGTCCGCCACCCCCCGAGCCAACCCCCGCAAAGCCTCCCGCCGCCCCAAAGGCATCCCAAATCCCAGATCCGGCACCGCCAAAAGTTCCTCCGCGCTCAAAAACCCCCGCAGCCCGCCCCGTTGATCATGGGGTTGACCTGGGCTTGGATCTTCATCGACCTCGTCAACCTCATGATCAACGCGATGGGTGAGGAGGAGGCGGGTCAGGGTAGTTTTTGCGGATCTCACCGAGACCTGTTGGCCGATGATGGCGCGGACGGCCAGCTCGAAGGCGTCGACGGACCGGGGGACGCGGATTCCGGGTTCGGCGGCCACCGCGGGGGCGAGCGCCGGGTCGGCGGCCAGCGTGGCGTCGATCGCCGCCGGGTCCGCGTCCAGGTCGAGCAACCGGCGGCAGCGGGCCACCGCCGGCGCCAGGTCACGCAGGTCGGCGAGCCGCAGTGTCGCCGCCACGTGCCCGTCCGTCGGGGTCAACGCCACCTGGCCGGTGCCGTGCGGCAACCGCAGACCCCTGCGGTACGTCCCGTCGCGGACCTCCTCCACCCCCGGCAACGCCCGCACGGCGAGGAAATCCAGCAGCGCCCGAGAGTGCAACGGCGGGCGGTACGCCAGCCGGAGCGCGATGATCCCCGCCCCGGCCGGGGCCTGCTGGCGGCCACGGGCCGTGCGCAGGTCCGACGGGGCGCTCGCGTACACCTCGCGAAGCGTGTCGTTGAACTGCCGCACACTGCCGAAGCCGGCGGCGAACGCGATCTCGGCCATCGCGAGGTCGGTCGTCTCGATCAGGATCCGGGCGGTCTGGGCGCGCTGGGCCCGGGCCAGCGCGAGCGGCCCGGCGCCCATCTCGGCGCTCAGCATCCGGTGCAGGTGCCGCTCGGTGTAGCCCAGACGGGAGGCCAACCCCGGTACGCCGTCCCGGTCGACAACCCCGTCGGCGATCAGCCGCATCGCCCGACCGACCACGTCCGCGCGGACGTCCCAGAGCGGCGAGCCGGGCGCGGCGTCCGGCCGGCAGCGGCGGCAGGCGCGCAGCCCGGAACCCTGCGCGGCGGCGGCGGACGGGAAGAACCGGACGTTCTGCCGCTTGGGCGTGATCGCCGGGCAGGACGGCCGGCAGTAGATGCCGGTGGACGTCACGCCGGTGTAGAACCAGCCGTCGAACCGCTGGTCACGGCTGTCCACGGCCCGGTAACACCGCTCGAAGTCCATCTCCATGTCACCGATGATGCCCCGCTGGACCGGTCATCGGCTGGCGGAAATCGGACCTGGGCGTGCGCGCCGGGTGCGGACCCCGCCGCGGTGTCAGCGGCGACGTCGGTGCGGCTGACCGGACCGACCGGTCCGGGTGGTCTGCCCGGTCCGGTTGGTCTGCGCGGTGCGGCTGGTCTGCGCGGTGCGGCTGCCCTGGCCGGTCAGCAGGGCCGGTCGGAACACACCGTCCGGGTCGTACCGCTTCCACAGCCGCCGGACCCGGGCCCCGGTCTCGCCCGGGTAGATCCGGGCGAACGCGGCCGGGTCCGGCCGGCTCTCGAAGTTGACGTACGCGCCGTCGGCGCGCGCCCCGGCGGCCCGCCAGGCGGCGTTCAACGCGGCATCGGCCTGCGGCGGAAACACCGAGGCCACGATCAGCGTGTCCTGGTGACGATGCGGGTACGCGGTCGCGTCGGAGGCGACGTCGTTGACCGCCCCACCCAACGAGCGGAGCTGGATCACGGCCCGCCCCGGCCCGGTCACCGCCCGCGTCACGGCCCGCGCCCCGGCGTCGTCCAGCGCGGTGAACAGACCGTTCGTGGTGGTGCCACGCTGCTGCCCGACGTTCGGGTTGAGGTGCGCGGTCGGCACCAGCGTCGGGTAGGGCAGCAGGTCGGTGCGGTGTTCGAGCACCTTGCCGATGGCGAGCAGCGGTTCCACCGCCGGTCGGGCCCGGCGCAGGCTCTCGGCGGCGACCACTGCGGTGATGGACATGAGGACCGATCGACCCTCCGCGAACACCACGGCGGCGGCGGACAACTCCCGTGGCGCCCGCGCGAGGTAGCTCGTCCACTCCCGGACGGTGCGACCGTCCGGATGCGCCTCGACGACCAGCTGGGCGACACCGACGTTGCGCTGCTCGGCCGCCTCGATCTCGAACGCCACCACGATCCCCGCGCCGGCCCCGGCACCACGGACCAGCCAGAACAACTCCGGCTCGTGTTCGGCGTCCGCGCGCACCAGCGTCCCGTCCGCCAGCACCACCTCGACCGCACGGACCCGGTCGATGGTGAGGCCGTGGGCGCGGACCAGCCAGCCGACCCCACCGCCGGTGGCCAGGCCGCCCACGCCGACGCCGCCGTAGTCACCCGAGCTGATCACCAGGCCGTACGGGGCCAGCGCCTTCGCGACGTTCGCCCAGCGGGCGCCGGCCTCGACCCGGACCAGCCCGGCCCGCTCGTCGATCACCTGAACCCGGTTGAGCATGGACAGGTCGATGACCACCCCGCCGTTGTTGGACGAGGCTCCGGAGAGGCCGTGCCCGCCGCTGCGGACCGCGATGGGCAGCCGTTGCTCCCGCGCGTAGCGGAGCGCGTCGACCACCTGCGCGGTGGTCTTCGGCAGCAGGACCGCGGCCGGTGAGGCCGACCTGGTGTAGGTCGAGCGCAGCTGCGCGTACCGGCGGTCGCCGGGTGTGACGATCTGCCCCCGGAGGGAGTCGGGCACCCGGGCCATGGCGGTGCTCATCGTCGCCCCCGCAGCTCGCACCTCGGGTATCCGGGATCGGTCATGGCCCAAGAATGAGCAGGCACGCCGGTCTCGACAAATTTCGCTCCCGTCGGTCACCTTCGCGCGACGCTCGCCGCTACGGGGAGCGCCGTGCGGAGGTGACCGACATCTCCGATCGATTCCCGGGGTGACCGGTCAGGTCGGGGCGGAAGAACCACCGACCTGACCGGTTCTGCTCAACGCGACGGGATCGGCACGGCCGTCGGCCGGCCCGGCACACCGGGCGGGCCCAGCGGAGGCGACGGGGTTGGTGAGACGGACGGAATGCCCGGTGCGCCCGGCAGGCCCGGCCGGCTCGGCTTGGCCGTCGGTTGGCCCGGTACGCCGGGCGGGCCAGGTGTGACAAGCGGGTCCGTCTTCGCGCCGCCAGGGCTCGGTTCGATCGTCGGCACCGCGGTGGGCGCGGATGGCGTGGGCACGGGCGGGCTGGGCACGGCCGCCGGTCCGGCCGGGCTGGGCACGGCCGGCGGAGGCTCGTCCGAGCCGGTCGCCGCCAGGGCGATCGGGGTGGCGATCAGGATCGCCGCCAGGGTGCCCACCGCCCCTGCCGTCACAGTGGCGCGGCGTCGGTTGCGCACCCGCCGTTCCGCTCGGCTCAACTGGTCATGCACGATCGGTGCCTCCTCGGCCAGGTCGGTGAGGGTGGAGCGGATGAGGTGCTCGAAGGGTTCGGTCATCGCCGCACCTCCAGCATGTCGACGTCCGGCAGAAGGTCGCGCAGTCGTTGCACCGCTCGATGGGTACGGCTGCGTACGGTGCCCACCGAGCAGCCCAGCAACTCGGCCACCCGGGCTTCGGGCAGGTCCTCGTAGTAGCGGAGGACCACCACCGCCCGCTGCGTCGGTGGCAGGTGACGCAGCGCGGCACGCATCGCCAACCGCACGTCGGAGCCGCCGCTGGGGTCGCCGCCGACCGGTTCGTCCGCCGGGTTGAGCGGTGTCTCCCGCCACCGGCGAAGTCGCCGCCACCAGCTGATCTGCTCGCGGTACATCACCACCCGCAGATAGCCCTCGGGATCGGTGTGCCGAATGGTTCCCCACTTCGGGATGGTCCGCGCCAACGCCGACTGGAACAGGTCCTCGGCGGCGTTGCGGTCCCCGGTCAGCAGGTACGCGACCCGCATCAGCGCCGGAGTCCGACTGCCGACGAACTCGGCCAGCCGCGCGCGCTCGTCCTCGTCCACCCGTCACCCCCGTTTCGTTGTCACAGATACAGACGCCCCAGGTCATCGTCGCTATCCACGATCGGTGGGGTTTTTCGGTCCGAAAGTGTCGGTCGTGCCGGGTAGCGTCCGGCCACCAACTGAAGAAGGGATGCGGCGGATGACGAGCGTGGCGGGTTGGGCGGCGGCGTTGACACCTGGCGCGTTCCCGCCGTTGCCCAGGGCGGTGGCGCAGTCCTTCTACCGCCGGATGCGGGCCGTCGCGCCGGCCGCCAAGGGCGCCCTCGAACGGGACCGGGCGGGCGACCCCGAGCAGAGTTTCCCCGACACCGCCTGCGGCCGGTTGGCCGGCTCGCTCGACGACGCGGGCCTGCGGGCGCTGGGGATGTGGACGCACCACTGGTGCATGCGCTTCTACGACGACGACACGACTGTCGGCCGGCGGTTGATCCGCGAGATCGCCGCGCGGCCCGGGTTGGGCTGGACGGCCGACGAGGTGCGCTGGATGCTGCGCGAGTCGGTCTCGGCCGGGCCGGCCGCCGCCGACCGGTTCACAGTGCCTCGCGCCGCCGCGGCGCAACTGCCCCCGGCAGACCGCTCGGCCCTGGGGCGTTGGCCCGAGGTCGAGGTGCCCCGCCAGCGGCGCCCCGACCAGTCTCGCTGATCATGGGGGGAGGTTCGGCCCCGTGCCGAGCGGCCGGGACGCCGGCTGCGGCAGGATGGACGCCGCACCGTCCCCGACCGGAAGGACGCTCCGATGCCCGCCAGCGAACCGACAATCATCGCCACCAGCATGGGCTTCTTCCGGGGCGGCCGCGGGCCCTACGACCTGCGTCCCAGCCCGGTCTTCGAGCTGGCAGCCGAGCTGGCCGAGGCTGGTGCGCAGCCGCGGGTCTGCTATCTCGGGCAGGCTGTCGGCGACCAGCCGACCTCGTTGACAGCCGTCTACGGCGCGTTCGCCGACACCCGGTTCCGGCTGTCCCACCTCGCCCTGTTCCCGATGCCGAACATCGAGGACGTCCGCGCCCACCTGCTCGCCCAGGACGTGATCTGGGTCGACGGTGGCAGCGTGGCCAACCTGATAGCGGTGTGGCGGGTGCACGGGCTCGACGAGATCCTGCACGAGTGCTGGCAGGCCGGCGTGGTGCTGGCCGGCGTCTCCGCCGGCTCGATCTGCTGGCACGTCGGCGGTGCCACCGACAGCTTCGGCCCCCGGCTGCGCGGCTTCACCGACGGCCTGGCCTGGCTGCCGTACGGCAACGGGGTGCACTACGACAGCGAGGGCCAGCGCCGCCCGCTCATGCACGAGCTGGTCGGCGACGGCACGCTCCCCACCAGCCACTGCACCGACGACGGCGTCGGCCTGGTCTACCGGGGCACCCGCCTGGTCGAGGCAATCGCGGACCGTGGGGGCGTCTCGGCGTACGAGGTCAGCCGCGGCGCGGACGGCAGCGTCCGGGAGGCGGTCATCGCCCCCCGTCAGCTCGGCTGAGCGTCACGCCTCGTTGGCAGGCTCCCGGCGGCGCAGCACCGCGTCGAAGACCTGGGCCAGCTCGGCGGCGTCCTCCCCGGCGTGGTGCGTGTGCGGCATGTCGTGCAGGCCCAGCTCGTGCTTGATCGTGCCCTGACGGGTTTTGGCCCACTCGCTGCCGGTCAACCCCATCCAGTAGCTGCGGAGATCGACACCTGAGCCGGTCGCACCGAACGGGCTGTGCCCGACGAAGCGGACGAAGTACCAGTGCACGAACATGCCGTCCCAGACGGCCGGGGCGGCGAGGAAGACCGGACGGCCGACCCGGCGCAGTCCGTTGACCCAGGCCGCCGCGGCCGACATCGCCCCCTGTGCGGTGGGCGCCTCCCGCAGCAGCCGTTCCCGATCCAGGCCGGAGACGGCCAGCGCCGCCGGGACGAACTCGTCGGAGATGGGACGCAGCTCGGTGTAGAAGGTCAGGTCCGGGCGGCCGGCCACGGCCATGCCCAGCGAGATCATGCTGTACGGCCCGGGGATCGGCCCGTCCGCCTCCACGTCGACGGCGATGTACAGCTCAGGCAACGTCGAGGTCATCCCACCTCCAGCAGCGGAACATCGAACCGGGAGATTAGCAACGCCGGGCAGGGCCCGGGGGGAGCGACGATCGACCATCTGCCCCGCGCCGAATCGGAGCCGCCTGGACCGGCCCGGCCGGGACCGGCGTAAGCTGGCCCGTCGTGAGTCTTACCATCGGCATCGTCGGCCTGCCCAACGTCGGCAAGAGCACGCTTTTCAACGCGTTGACCAAGAACGACGTGCTGGCGGCGAACTACCCGTTCGCCACCATCGAGCCCAACGTCGGCGTGGTCGGGCTGCCCGACGAGCGGCTGGGCAAGCTGGCCGAGATCTTCTCCTCGCAGAAGGTGCTGCCGGCGCCGGTGTCGTTCGTCGACATCGCCGGCCTGGTCCGCGGCGCGTCGAAGGGACAGGGCCGGGGCAACGCCTTCCTGGCCAACATCCGCGACGCCTCGGCGATCTGCCAGGTCGTCCGGGCCTTCTCCGACCCGAACGTGGTGCACGTCGACGGCAAGATCTCCCCGGCCGACGACATCGAGACGATCAACACCGAGCTGATCCTCGCCGACCTGCAGACCCTGGACAAGGCGCTGCCCCGGTTGGAGAAGGAGGCCAAGCTCCGCAAGGACCGGGCCGCAGCGGTCGCCGCCGCGAAGGCCGCGATCGAGGTGCTCGACGGTGGCACCACCCTCTACTCCGGGGCCGCCGCCGCCAAGATCGAGCTGGAGCACCTGCGCGAGCTGCACCTGCTCACCACCAAGCCCTTCCTGTACGTCTTCAACGTCGACGAGGCCGAGCTGGCCAACGAGACGTTCCTCGACGAACTGCGCGCCCTGGTCGCCCCCGCCGAGGCCATCTTCATGGACGCCAAGATCGAATCCGAGCTGGTGGACCTGCCCGAGGACGAGGCCCGCGAGCTGCTGGAGTCGATCGGGCAGAACGAGCCCGGCCTCAACCAACTCGTCCGAGTCGGCTTCCGCACCCTCGGCCTCCAGACGTACCTCACGGCCGGCCCCAAGGAAGCCCGCGCCTGGACCGTCTCGGTCGGCGCCACAGCGCCGGAGGCCGCGGGTGTCATCCACAGCGACTTCCAGCGCGGCTTCATCAAGGCCGAGGTGGTCTCGTACCACGACCTGGTCGAGCACGGTTCGATGGCAGCGGCCAAGGCGGCGGGCAAGGTCCGCATCGAGGGCAAGGAGTACGTCATGCAGGACGGCGACGTGGTGGAGTTCCGCTTCAACGTCTGAATCCGACCCGTTGCCGCAGGTCAGTAGTAGTCGTGCCGGTAGGGGCCGGCGAAGCGGGTCGTGAACTGCCACTCAATCCGCATGGGGGCGGGAGTGACACCTTCCGCAGTCGGATCCCGAGATCTACCGTTCGGTGAAAGTCGCCATCGACATGCCCGCCGAGATCGGGCCAGGTCTGGGACGCCAGCTGGTCGACACGGTGCAGGGGTTCGAGGGAACCGATCTACGCTTCCGCCGTCAGTCCGAGGTCCGGATCTGCTCCAGGCGCGTCAGAGGCTCCTGGAGGTACTCCATGAGCTCCCGCAGCGCGTCCTTCTCCGCCGTGGTGATCACAACGCCCTCCTCCCACACGGCGCCGACGAGCGTCGTGATCGCCAGGTCCCAGGCCCCGGCGCCGGCGGCGTCCCGGACGATCGGCAGGTACTTCGGGCTGATCTTGGGTGCGAGCTGGTCGATGATCCGGAGGGTGCGCCGGATGTAATCGTTGACTTCCATGGGTCTCCCGTGGGTGCGGTGGTTAGGGCAGCGGGTTGGTGGTGACGCCCTCGCCGCTGACGGGGTGGCCGCCGGAGATGCTGCCGTCCTTGTCCAGGGTAACTTTGCAGGTGATGCCGTCGCGAGTGCCGATGACGACCCAGCCGTCGCCGCCGGGACGCGCCTGAGGGCGGCTGTCGGGGTTGGCGGCGATGCTCTTGAACCAGCCCTCGACCTGCTCCTTGGTGGTGCCGGGCGGGAAGCGCGTCTTGCCGGGCTCGGTGGAGGAGGGCTTGTGGTCGCCATTGCCCTTGCCGTCGCCGTCCCAGATCTTGTCCATCGCCCCGTCGCCCATCTGACCGAAGCGGTCCATGTCGAACCTGGCGTCGGCGAACTCGGGGTCGTCCCAGGGGTTGGTCCTCTTCGGTACCTCGGGCTCGGATGTGTCGGCGTCCTTCGGGCGGCCCGCCTGGGCGCGCTCGATGCCGTGCTGCTGGGCTGGTCCCACGCGCTTGGGCATCATTGCGGGGTTGAACTTGGGACGCTTGGGGCCATCGTCGCCACCGCCGTGCGGTGGGGTGGGGCCTGAGGGGTGCTTGTGGAGGCCCGCCACAGCGAACAGGACCACCAGGGCGGCGGTGGTCCGCAGAGCCGCCATGAGTTGTCGCATCGTGGGCCGCCTAGACGTCGAGGAGTGCGCGAAGGGCGGAGAGGCTGCTGATCAGGCCCATCAGCCAGCCGAAGATGCGGCCGGTCCAGCGGACGACGGCGACCGCGAGCTGGGAGGCGACAAGCGGTGTGGCGAAGCCGAGAGAGAAGACCACCTCGGCCAGCCACACCACGACCTTGGCGATGCAGTCGGCGATGAAGGCGCGCACCACCTCCCGCACCGTCTGCACCAGGACCCCCGCGCCACGGGTCGCGGCACCCATGCCGGCGGCCGTGCCCGCGAAGATCCCGGCGACGTCGATGTTGATGGTCAGGATGTCGCGGTAGGCGTCGGCGGCGGCGCCCTGCCATCCGTCGAGGTCGCCGACCAGCCGCGTCTTGAGGTCCTCGGCGATGGAGAACAACTCATTGGCCATGTTGTCCCAGGTCAAGGCGTGCGTCTCGATGGTCTCGGGATCACCGGCGAGCCAGTCGAGTGCCTGCTTCAGTGGCTCGACCTGCTCGATGGCCCACTCGATGCCCATCGACAGGAGCGTGCTGAACGGGTCGATGGCGATGGCCGCCCCGTCGAGAGCGGCGCCCAAGCCCGCGACTGAGCCGTCGATCCAGCTGCCGGAGTCGATGGCGTCCTTGATGCCCATGTAGTCGTCGGCAAGCGGCAGGCCGGTCCAGCCGTCGCGGTGCGCGGCGCTTGTCGAAGCGATGTCGGAGGTCGTGGCGACCAGTGGGTTGCTCATGAGAGGGCGCCGGGCCGGCTCAGGTCGCGGAGTGGAAGGAGTTGAAGCCGTCGGTGTTCGACTCCTCGGACCGCTCGTAGGCGTCGGCGTTTTTCTTGATTCCCGCAGCGAGCAGCGCGATGTTCTCGGCGAGCATCCCCACACCCTTGTCCTGGTCCCGGTGGCGTCCCTCCAGGATGGGCGGTAAGAACTGGCAGAGCTGCCCGTACGCATCATCGGCCTGGAAGATGGTGCCGCTCGCGGCCATGACGGCGGCAAAGCGGTCGTGAATGGCCGACATGGCCGTGGCGTGCGCGCGCAGCGCCTCGACGTCGACCTCGAACCCCCCGTGCATCAGTAACGCCCCTCTTCGTCCTCGGTGTCGGCGGTCCGGAATCCGGCCAGCAGGGCCCGGCCGGTCGCCGAGTCGGCGCCGACCGTCTCCCGCACGACCTCGGCGGCGGCCTCGGCGAGCTTGACCCGCGCGTTGCGATAGGCACCCATGATCGCCTGCTGCGTCTGCTCCAGGCTCACGCGCTGCGCCCGCGCGGAGAGCCGGACGTCGGCCATCGCCCCCGTGGAGTCGACGGTGACCTCGACGATCCCGTGGGCGTCGCTGGCCGTGACCCGCAGCGCGCCCAAGCCGGCAGCGGCGGCCTGCGTGTCGGCTGCCCTGCGCACGGCGTTGGCCTGCCATGCCTCCAGGCGTTCGCGCGCATCCTCGGCGTCCAACAGCGGATTGACCATCGCGCCTCCGTCTCCGTTGCCAAGCAGGGGATTCAGAGGCGCCAGTGTAGCTGCGGCCCGCCACACCAGGATTGCCGAGCGATGCGGCGTGATCCGGCCAATGTGGATCGCGGCGACGTGGGTGCTGGCCCTAAGAAAAGCAGGTCAGCTACCGTGTTTGAGCGGCTGACCTGGTGGGCGACGGACGAGTCGACCTGTACGCCGGATTCCGTACTGTGGCAACCATGCCGAGCGGCCTGCCTCTCCTCCTGCTGGACGTCGACGGGGTTCTGAACCCGTTCGGGGCTGACCAGTGTCCATCCGGCTACGAGGAGTTCGACTTCTTCCCGGACGAGGAGCCGGTACGGCTGTGCCGCGCTCACGCGGCTTGGCTTCGGGAGCTGGGTGACCGGTTCGAGATAGCCTGGGCAACCGGGTGGGGTGCCGAGGCGAATCGACTTCTCGCACCGGTGCTACAGCTTCCACAGCTGCCCGTGATCGGCTTTCCTCCGATCCCGTTCGAGCCACGGGAGAAGGTGCCGGCCGTCGCCAGCTATGTGGGCTCACGACCTGCGGTATGGATCGACGACGCGTTGACGCCGGAGGCGCGTGCCTGGGCCGAGGGTCGTAAGGCACCGACGCTGCTAGTTGATGTCGATCCAGCCGAAGGGCTGACCCGAGCGGTAGTCCTCCGAGCGCTCGTTTGGGCGGAGGACTTGCTTGCCGGCGGCCGGAGCTGGTGACGCAGCATCTCTCGGAGTCGGGGCACACATGGGGCACAAGACAGCGTCAAACGTCGGCAACCAGCAACAAGTGGCGTGAGCCGCCGACGGGCCGCGACCAGCACGCCGAGCATCGTGACGCAGGTCAGGCCACGGCGGCACAAAGTTCCGCTCCGCTTCAACGTCTGACTCAGGTCCGACCTCTGCCGCCTGGGCTGGCCACCTGCTCTGCCTGTGCTCTGTCCACAAGCGGCGGTAGGTTGACCGGATGACGGATCAGCAGCTCCGGTCGTCGTTTGGCGCGGCCGCGACCGCGTACGCCGAGCACCGCCCGGACTACGCGCAGGCCGCGGTGCGGTGGGCGCTGGAGCCCGCCCCCGGTCTACGCGTGCTTGACCTGGGCGCCGGCACCGGCAAGCTGTCCGCGACGCTCGTGGCGGTGGGCGCGGACGTCGTGGCGGTCGAACCCGACCCGGCGATGCTCACCGAGCTACGCCGTGCGGTGCCGGCCGTCAGTGCCCTGCCGGGTAGCGCCGAGGCGATCCCGTTGCCGGACGGGTCCGTCGATGCCGTGCTCGCCGGCAACGCCCTGCACTGGTTCGACATGGCCGTTGCCGGGGCGGAGATCGCCAGAGTTCTCGCACCCGGCGGTGTCCTGGCTGGTCTGTGGAACATCCTGGACGACCGGGTCGACTGGGTTGCCGGGCTCGAACGGGTCAGCGGGAGTGCGGCCATCGGCCCGCGTGACACGTTGAGCAGTTGGCGCACCGCTACGGCGGACATGCTCGTTCCGAGCACCGGCCTGGTCGCCCGGTTCGGGTCGGCGGAGCCTGTCGAGTTCCCACACGGGCAGCGCCGTACCGCCGACTCGCTCGTCGCGACGCTCGCGACGCGGGCCGGGATGCTGGTCATGCCGGAAGAGGAGCGAACGGCCACGCTCGACCGGATCCGCGCGTTCCTCGGGAGCCGACCCGAAACCGCGCACGGCGAGTTCACCCTGCCGATGCTGACCGGCGTCCTGCGCGCCCGACGCTGACGGTCAGCGACGGACATGTTCGGCTGTCTCGTCCTGTGTGGCGAGGACCTCCGATAGGTCAGGGGCGCGGTCACCCACCCCTCGGGCTGAGAGGCGGCACCCGGCCTATCGCGCGTCGAGTGGTACGGAGATGGCGTCCCGGATCGCGGTTACGGCTTGTTCGACGTTTCGTGTCGTGGCCGGGGAGTCGTCCTGCTCGGACTCGTGCGCGAACGCCGTGACGCCACGGCGGCTGCCGCAGTAGTCCACACGATCCCGTGCTCGATCTGTGTCCGTAGCGCGTGCCCGTACCCGTGTCGCTCGTAGAGGCCGGCGTCGTCACCGGCAATGGGGAGCAGGTGGGTGGTCAGGCGGTGCAGCCGCGGTTGGATGCCTGTGGACGGGGCGTAGTCGAAGGCCCAGCCGTTGATGAACACGCGGTCGATCCACCCCTTCAGTAGGGCCGGCATCGACCACCAGTAGACCGGAAAGACCAGCACGAGGTGATCGGCTCGATCGATGCGCCGCTGCTCGCGGAGAACGTCGGGCGGCGGCCCGCCACGCTGCTGGTACGCCAGGCGGTCGGCCGGGGTGTATCTCGGGTCGAAGCCCTCCTCCGCCAGGTCGGCGATCTCGACCGGACTCGGGCGCAGGGCGGCCTCAAGTCGCCGAGCCACGTGGTGTGTCAGGGACCCGGGCTCGGGATTCACGACTACCAACAAGGCGTGCATGAATGCAAGGGTCCTACTGCTCGGCCCAGGCGCCCAGCTCGTTGCCGCTGGGGTCGGTGAAGTGGAAACGCCGGCCACCGGGGAACTCGTACGGACCGCTGACCACCTGGCCGCCGGCTTCCTTCACGGCCTGCACGGACCGGTCCAGGTCGCTGGAGTAGAGCAGCACGAGTGGGCCGCCCGCCCGGACCTCCCTGTCCAGACGGAGACCGCCCACCTCGGGCGCGGAGTCGCCGTGTGGGCTGCGGATGCCTGCGTACTCCGGCCCGTAGTCGTTGAACTGCCAACCGAACGCGTCCGTGTAGAAGCGCTTGGCCACGGCGAGGTCGGTCACCGTGAGCTCGATGTAGTCGATGGCGTGGTGTTGGTGCGGCGACGGCTCAGACATGCTCGGCATTCTGCATCCCGGGTACGACGGAACCGCGATGTGCAACGAAAGGTTGCGCGATGGGCGTGAGTTGTCGTAGGTTCAGTGCAACCAAAGGTTGCGAAAGGTTGTGAGCATGGAACAGGGAACGATCGAACGCGACATTCACGTCAACGCGTCCCCCGAGGTCGTCTTCGAGGTGGTCAGCCAGCCCGAGCACATGCGAGAGTGGTGGCCCGACGACGCGCGGTTCGAGTCGATCGCCGGAGCGCCCGGCGAGCTGGTGTGGCGCGACGGTGACACCGGCGAGACGAAGACCGTCGCGTTCGCCGTCGTCGAGGCCGACCCGCCGAAGCGGTTCTCCTTCCGGTGGTGCTTCACGGAGCCGGACCGGAGTGGGCAGGCGCTGCTCGTCACCTTCGACCTGGTGCCCAGTGGCGTGGGGACCCTGATCCGGATGACCGAGACCGGCTTCCGCGAGCTGGGTTGGGAGGTCGCCGTCCTGGAAGAGCAGTACCGCGACCACGAGAACGGTTGGGACCACTACATGCCCCGGCTGGGCGGGTACGTTGCGCGGCTGGTCGCGACCCCGTGAGCGCGGCGGTCGACGACGAGCTGTGGTCGGCGATCGGCGACCCCATTCGTCGTACGATGATCGATCTTCTTCTCTCTGACGGGCCGGGCACGGCCACCTCGTTGAGCAGGCGGCTACCCGTCACCCGCCAGGCGGTCTCGAAGCACCTGGCGGTCCTGGACCGGGTTGGGCTGATCCACGCCGAGCCGGCCGGACGCGAACGTCATTACCAGGTGGACGAGGAGCAACTCGCCCGCGCGGTCGCCCAGTTGTCGGCGGTCGGCTCCACCTGGGACGCCCGACTCCGCCGGATCAGGCGCATCGCCGAAACGATCGAACGCCACAGCACCAACAACCAGGGAGGCTGAAAATGGTCGACATCCTGCACCAGGTCGGCGTCGTCGCTCCGCTCGCCGACGTCTACCGGACGGTGGCGACCCCCGAGGGCGTCGCCGGCTGGTGGTCGGTCGACACGACCGGCAAGACCGAGGTCGGCGGGCAGTTGGCCGTTCACTTCGGTGACGACGGCGGGTTCGACCTGGAGATCCTTGAGCTGGATCCCGCCGGCCGGGTGCGGTGGCGGTTCGTCGGTGGCCCCGACGAATGGATCGGCACCGAGATCAGCTGGCGTCTCGACCAGCGAGGTCGGTACACGATCGTCGACTTCACGCACGCGGATTGGCGTGCGCCGACCGAACTGATGCACGAGTGCAGCACCAAGTGGGCGATATTCCTGATGAGCCTCAAGGAGCTGGTGGAGACGGGACGCGGCCGGCCGGCGCCGAACGACGTCCAGATCAGCGACGGGCACTGATCTCGGTACCCACCGAGAGACGGAGATCGACTCGGGTTCCTTGAAGTCGGGGTGTCGTCGTGGCGATGACACCCCGACTTTCCGGAACCCGAGTCGACCAAACCGCTACTCCGCCCGGTAGACGGAGATGTGCGACGGGCTGTCGGCCTGGAACGGTCGTCGGTGCCAGTCGGCGTACCGCTCGGTGAGCCGGAGCCCGGCTTGCTGCGCCATCTCGTCGATCTGGTGCGGCCAGGCGTACCGCATGGCGAACGGCTTCAGGTGCACACCGTCCGCATCGAACGTGATGGTCTGCCGGATGAATCGCTGCGCCGGCCGGTCGTACCGGTGCAGTCGGATCGTCGCGGAGTCCTCGGTGACGTCACGCACCTGCACCTGCTCGTCCGAGTCGAAGCTGCGCGGGTCGGGCACGAACGTCTCGATGACGAACGCACCGCCGGGCGACAGCACCCGGGCGACGTTGCGGAAGCAGTCCGCCTGCCGCTCGGCGTCCACCAGGTTGAACAGGGTATTGAAGACCAGGTACGCGAGCCGGAACTCACCCGGCACGGGTACGTCCGCCATGTCGGCGACGACCACCGGGATCCGCTCGCCGCCGGGTTTCGCCCGCAGCTGCGCGAGCATCTCCTCGGACGCCTCGACGCCGTGCACGGCGAGGCCGCGCTCGGCCAGCGGAAGTGCGACCCGGCCGGTGCCGATCGCCAGTTCGAGAACCGGACCGCCGTCGGCCAGGTCGGCCAGGAATTCCACGGCGGGGGCTGGGTCGGGGTTGGTGCCGCCGTCGTCGTATCCGGCGGCCCACAGCCGGCCGAAGAGGCCGGGATCGTCGAAGACCGACATCAGCGGCCTCCGGGGTTGGGGTCAGTGGCGCCCAGCGGCGCCAGGGGAGCAGTCCTGCTCACGAAGTCTCGATTCCTCGGGTCGGATGACTGTGGGTTCGGGGGACCTCGTTGTGTTGGGCATGATGGCTGCTCCCTTCGCGCGGTTGTCGAGTCAGGACACCAGAGACGACGTGGGCCCGGCAAGGCGATTACGCCAGCCGGGCCCACGACGGGACGTGCCGTCAGGAGATGTGGTGCAGGATCACGTTGTGCACGTGGTGGCTCTTCTGCGCGCCACGGAACTCCACCTCATAGGTGTGCGTGCCGACGTGGATGGCGATGGCGCCGGTGGAGAAGAAGGACCCACCCCACGACTTGTTGCTGACCACGCTCACGCTGGTGATCTTCGAGTACGGGATGCTGGTGATCGCGAACCGCTTTCCGACGAACGAGCGGTCCTGGATGATCACCCGGCGGTCGGTCAGCCCGATGAACCCGGTGCCGGTGCCGACGGCGTCGTAGACGGCGATGATCTGCTCGCCTTCGAGGAGGCCGCTCTCGATCTGCTGGACCTGCTCCTTGCGGTCGTACGCGATGGTCGCCATGTGATCCAGACTAGAAAACCGGTGCCAACGTGCCCACCCGGGCGAGCACCACGAACTCGCCGTCGCCATGACCGACGGGCTCGCCGTGCCAGCCACCGTGGACGCGGTCCACGAGGAAGCCGGCCCTGGTCAGGGAGTCGCGCAACTCGGCCTCGGTGCGGAAGCGCAGGGTCGCCGAGCTGAGAATCTCTTCCCCGTCGTCGAAGTGGTAGTGGTGGGTGAAGTCGACCACTCCGTCTCGTACCCCGGTGACCTCGGTCCACGCGCGGACCTCGCCGCGTGTCTCATCGGGGGTTCGCGTCGGTCGCGGCGCGGACGAACTCGCGTACGCGGGTGGTGGTGTTGCTGGGCAGCCAGACCGGCCCGCGTTCGATCGGTGGCGCGTCGTGGATGGGCACGTACGCCACGTCGGGGCGCGGGTAGTAGCGCCGAGTGTGCTCGCCCACGGGCAGGACGCCCCGGCCCAGGGCGACCAGGGACAGCATCTCGGAGAAGGTGTTCCCGGCGGGTCCCCTCGGCACCGGCCGGCCGGAAGGGGTGCGCTCCGGGGTGCGGTCCCGCTTGAACTCGGCCGAGGTCACGGTCGGGTACTGCACCACCGGGTAATCGGCGAGCACCTCCAACGACACCGACAGCTCCCGGGTGAGCGGGTGACCCGCCGCCACCGCCAGCGCCCGGCCTTCGGAGAGCAGCGCCGGGCCGGTGGCCATGCCATCAAAGGGGTACGAGGCGATCAGCACGTCGGTGGAGCCGTCGAGCAGCCCGGATCGGGTGGTGGACAACTGCGCCTCGTGCACCTCCACCCGGCAGTCGGGGTGCCGTTCACCGAACAGGGCCACTGCCCGGAGCAGCACCGGCGCGGTCCACTCGCCGAGGAACGCCACTCGTAGCGTCCCAGTGACGCCCCGGGCGGCGTCCATCGCGCGGCGGACGGCCTCGTCCATCTCGGCGACCAGCGGGGCCAGCTCGTCGGCGAGTTGCCGGCCGATCGGGGTCAGCCGGACGACGCGACTGGTGCGGGCGAACAGCGGTGCGCCGATCCGGCGTTCCAGCTTCTTCACGATATGGCTGACCCGGCCGGTGCTGACGGTCAACCGCGGTTCGGCGACCTCGATCTACGTGCAGGACCCGGATGGCAACTCGGTGGAGCTGCGCTGGTACCCGCAGGACGCAGGGTCGGGGTCGGGAGTGGTTGTCAGGGCTCGGTGACCGCCCGGTACGCGTCCTCGATGCGGGCGGCCAACAGGATCTCGCCCTCGGTCAGGGGGTCGCCGCTGCCGTGCCCGACCCGGATCTGGGTGCTGTCGGCCCGGCGGCTGATCTCGGGTCGCAGATGCAGTGCATCCGCGACGACCTTGACGCGTTCAGTTAGTGCGGCGTGTTGGGTATCGTCGATCACGAGCGTTCGTCGGATCTGCTCGCCTTCGCGTGTCCAACCAGATAGCAAGGTCAACGCGTCGGAAAGGTAGTCGTGCTTGGCCCTGCTGTTGAACAGCACGCGCATCACCGCACCCCCCAAGCGCCGTTGCCGGCTTGTGGCCAAATCGTCGCCATCCCGTGTCTTGTCGGTGTCCCCTAGTCTCTCGCTGCTCGGAAGGGGTGTCCACGCCCACACTTCCGTGTCTTATTGGCCTAGCGGACGGCTACGGTACCCAAACCGCCGATTGATCTGGCACCCTGGACGCCCGTGCGGACCGAACGGGCGAATGGTGGCGGGCAGGCCGAACGACGGGACCTGAAGGTGATCGTCGGTGCGGCGATCATCCGGGATGGGCGGGTGCTCGCCTGTGCGCGTTCCGCCCCACCCGAGGTGGCGGGCATGTGGGAGTTTCCGGGCGGAAAGGTCGAGCCGGGGGAGGCCGAGACCGACGCGCTGATCCGGGAGTGCGCCGAGGAGTTGGCCGTACGCGTCGAGATCGGTGAGCGGGTCGGCCGCAACGTACGGATGGCGCACGGCCGCTCGGTGCTGAAGGTGTACGCGGCCCGCCTGCTCGGCGGTGACCAGCCGCAGGCGCTGGAGCACGAGGCGCTCCGGTGGCTCACCGCCGACGAACTGGACTCGGTCACCTGGCTCCCCGCCGACGCCCCCATCGTGGCAGCCCTCCGCCCCCTCCTCCTCAACTCGCGTTGATCATGAAGTTATTGCCACCGCCCGCGGCGTGTCGTGGCAATAACTTCATGATCAACGGAGGGGGCGGGGTGGGGAAGTGGGACGAGGGCCGTGGCGATAGCCACGGCCCCCGTTGTCGTTCGGGTGGTTAGTGCTTGTTGTCCTGCTCCGGGTGGGCGAAGTTGAGGTGCTCCGGAGGCAGCGGGAAGGTCACGTCGTCGCCGAACGGCGACGGCGCGGCGGCCCGGTCGAAGGTGAGCTCGGTCAGCGGCAGCCGACCCCTGTCGTCGACCGCTGGCGCGGTCGGGTGCGGCACCTCCCGATCCCAGTTGACGCCACTTTGCGCCTGCGCCTCAGCCTGCGGATCGTGGGAGCCACCCGCATGCGAGTGCACCCCACCTCGGGCGGAGCCCGGCGTCGCCGAGCCCTGACGGGCGGAGGTCACGCTGGTCTGGGGCGTCTCGCCCCGACGGAAGATCTTGCTACCAAGCCACACAAGGGGATCGTACCTGCGGTCGACGACCCGTTCCTTCATGGGGATGATCCCGTTGTCAGTGATCTTGATGTGCTCGGGGCAGACCTCGGTGCAGCACTTGGTGATGTTGCAGAAGCCGAGGCCCTGTTCGGCCTGCGCGTACTCCTTGCGGTCGGTCCGCGCGTCCAGCGGGTGCATGTCCAGCTCGGCCGCCCGGATGAAGTACCGCGGGCCGGAGAACGCCTGCTTGTTCTCGTCGTGGTCACGGATCACGTGGCAGACCGTCTGACACAGGAAGCACTCGATGCACTTGCGGAACTCCTGCGAGCGCTCGACGTCCACCTGCTGCATCCGGTAGTCACCCGGGGCCACGTCCGCCGGAGGGGCGAACGCCGGGGTCTCCCGTGCCTTCTCGTAGTTGAACGAGACGTCGGTGACCAGGTCCCGGATGACCGGGAAGGTACGCAGCGGGGTGACCGTGACGGTCTCGTCGTCGCCGAAGGTCGACATCCGCGTCATGCAACCCAACCGCGGCTTGCCGTTGATCTCCATGGAGCAGGAGCCACACTTGCCGGCCTTGCAGTTCCACCGGCAGGCCAGGTCGGGCGCGTCGGTGGCCTGCAGACGGTGGATGACGTCGAGGACGACCTCGCCCTCGTTCACCTCCACCATGTAGTCCTGGAGGTCACCGCCGGTCTCGTCGCCCCGCCAGATCCGGAACTGACGCTTCGCGCTCATCGGTTGTCCGCCTCTCCAGCGTCGGCAACGAGGGCGTCGAAGTCGGCGATCTCCTCGTCGGTGAGGTACTTGGCCAGCTCGGCCCGGTCGAAGAGGCCGATCAGCTCCGGCCGCATCTTCGGCAGCGGCTTGCGGGTCAGTTGCACGGTGTCGCCGTCCAACGCGCAGACCAGGTTGACCTGCCGCCACTTCGGCTCCATGGCCGGGTAGTCCTCCCGGGTGTGCCCGCCGCGCGACTCCTGCCGCTCCAGCGCCGCCTTCGCTGTGCACTCCGAAACCACCAGCATGTTGCGCAGGTCCAGCGCCAGGTGCCAGCCCGGGTTGTAGCGTCGACCGCCGGCCGCGCTCACCTTTGCCACCCGCTCACGCAGCTCGGCGAGCCGGACCAGAGCGTCGGCCAGCTCACCCTCCCGGCGGATGATGCCCACCAGATCCCCCATCACCGCCTGGAGGTCCTGCTGCAGGGTGTACGGGTTCTCGCCGGTGTCCCGCTGCAGCGGAGCGAGGGCGGTCTCCACGGCGGCCTCGACCTCGTCCACGGCCACCTTCGGCCGGGCGGCCAGCCCGTCGGCGTAGCTGGCGGCGTGCCCGCCCGCCCGCTTGCCGAAGACCAGCAGGTCGGACAGGGAGTTGCCACCGAGTCGGTTGGAGCCGTGCATGCCGCCGGAGACCTCACCGGCGGCGAACAGTCCGCGTACGTGGCCGAAGGCGGTGCCCGAATCCGGGTCCACCTCGACGCCCCCCATCACGTAGTGGCAGGTCGGCCCGACCTCCATCGGCTCGGCCGTGATGTCGACGTCGGCCAACTCCTTGAACTGGTGGTACATCGACGGCAGTCGGCGGCGGATCTCGTCGGCCGAACGTCGGCTCGCGATGTCCAGGAAGACACCGCCGGCGGGGGAGCCCCGGCCGGCCTTGACCTCGCTGTTGATCGCGCGGGCCACCTCGTCGCGGGGCAGCAGCTCCGGCGGACGCCTGTTGTTGTCCGGGTCGGTGTACCAGCGGTCCGCCTCCTCCTCGGTCTCCGCGTACTGCTTGCGGAAGACGTCGGGGACGTAGTCGAACATGAACCGCTTGCCCTCGGAGTTCTTCAGGACGCCTCCGTCACCGCGCACCGACTCGGTGACCAGGATTCCCTTCACCGAGGGCGGCCAGACCATGCCGGTCGGGTGGAACTGGAGGAACTCCATGTTGATCAGCGTCGCCCCGGCGCGCAGCGCCAGCGCGTGCCCGTCCCCGGTGTACTCCCAGGAGTTCGAGGTGACCTTGTAGGAGCGCCCGACGCCACCGGTGGCCAGCACGACCGCCGGCGCCTCGAAGAGGATGAACTCGCCCGACTCACGGTAGTAGCCGAACGCGCCGGCCACGCGGTCACCGTCGAGCAGCAGCTCGGTGATTGTCGTCTCGGAGAACACCCTGATCCGGGCGTCGTACGAGCCGAACTCCCGCTGGTCCTCCTGCTGAAGCGACACGATCTTCTGCTGCAGGGTGCGGATCAGCTCCAGGCCGGTCCGGTCGCCCACGTGCGCCAGCCGCGGGTACTCGTGGCCACCGAAGTTACGCTGCGAGATCTTGCCGTCCTTGGTGCGGTCGAAGAGCGCACCGTACGTCTCCAGCTCCCAGATCCGCTGCGGCGACTCCTTCGCGTGCAGCTCGGCCATCCGGAAGTTGTTGAGGAACTTGCCGCCGCGCATGGTGTCGCGGAAGTGCACCTGCCAGTTGTCCCGGCTGTTCACGTTGCCCATCGCGGCGGCCGCGCCGCCCTCGGCCATCACCGTGTGCGCCTTGCCGAACAGCGACTTGGAGATGATCGCGGTCTTCTTGCCAGCCAGCCGGGCCTCGATCGCCGCGCGCAGACCGGCGCCGCCGGCCCCGATGACGACGACGTCGTAGTGGTGTCGTTCGATGCGAGTGGTTGTGGTCATGTCAGGGGCCCTTTAGTTGATGAACCGCAGGTCGGAGAACCAGCCGGCAGCGAGCGCCATGATGTAGAAGTCGGCCAGCGCCAGGGTGCCGAGGGTGATCCAGGCGAGCTGCATGTGCCGGACGTTCAACGCCGAGACGAAGGTCCAGGCCTTGTACCGCACCGGGTGCTTGGAGAAGTGCTTGAGCCGGCCGCCGATGATGTGCCGGCAGGAGTGGCAGGAGATCGTGTACGCCCAGAGCATCACCACGTTGAGCAGCAGGATGATGTTGCCCAACCCGAAGCCGAAGCCCTTCGGCGAGTGGAAGGCGAGGATCGCGTCCCAGGTGTTGATCAGCGAGATGATCGCGGCGGCGTAGAAGAAGTAGCGGTGCAGGTTCTGCCCGAGCAGCGGGAAACGGGTCTCGCCGCCGTACTCCTTGTGCCCGTCCGGGACCGCGCAGGCCGGCGGCGACAGCCAGAACGACCGGTAGTACGCCTTGCGGTAGTAGTAGCAGGTGAGCCGGAACAGCAGCAGGAACGGCAGGGTCAGCGCGGCGTCCGGGATGATCCACCAGCCGGGCAGGAACCGGCCGAAGTGCGAGGCTTCCTCGACACACCTGTCGGTCACGCACGGGGAGTAGAACGGGGTCAGGTAGTGGAACTGGTCCACCCAGTACCACTTGTGCATGAAGACCCGGACCGTCGCGTACGCGACCCAGGCGCTGAGCCCGATCACGGTGATCAGCGGGGCGAACCACCATCGGTCGGTACGCAACGTCTTCGCCGCGATGGCGGCGCGCGCCCGCGCCCCCCTCGGCCTCGTTGCCGTTGAAGTCATTCGAGTCGTCTCCTCGACGGGCCCGTACGGGCGGGCTGGTCTCTCTCCGGTCGGCACGCGGACCGGCGAACCCGCACCCGCTGCCACGTCATGCGCACACCAACGACCACGCCGGATCGACCGACGCAGCTAAGTGACACACGTTACGCCGATCTCTGCGAGCCGTCCGCGCAAGGGAGTGTCCCGTGTGTCTGGCCTGCGGAAAAGCCCCCGACACGCCGGTTTGGCGCGCTCGTCCACAACGTCAGCCGGACGCGCCTCCGGTGAAGTGCCAGGACGCCAGCCGCAGCGAGGGCGCCGCCCACCAGGCACCGTCCACCCGCTCCGGTTGGCGCACCGCCCGCGCGCCCAGCCCGAGCACCGCCCCCGGCCCGAGCGCCCGCGGGTACGACTCGGTGAACCGCAGGTCACGGACCGCCCGGACGACAGTGCCATCCTCGATCAACCAGACGCCGTTGCGGGTCAGCCCGGTGACGACGAGGCTCTTCGGGTCCAGCACCCGCGTGTACCAGAGGTCGGTGACCAGCAGCCCCCGGCGTACGCCGGCCACCAACGCGGCGGTGTCCGCGTCGACGACCGCCCCGGCCGCCGCGCCGGTGGTGCTCCGGCCCACCGCGCTGGCCGGACCCGCCGCCGCGCCGGTCAGCCGCAGGTTTCGCGGCATCGGGCCCCAGGTGGCACCCCCCGCCACCGCGTGACCGGTGGACTCCACGCCCGCCTCGGCACCCGTCCGGCGATCGTGTGCCACCGCCCGGGTGGTTCCCGCCTCGACCAGCGTCAACGCCCGTCGGCCGGTGCCCTCCGCGTCGAACGGCAACCCGGACCCGCCCAGCGGGTCGTCCACGAGGGTCACCGCCCTGTCGAACTGGGCGGCGCCCGGCTCGGCGAACGACTGCCGCTCGGCGTACCGCTTGCCGTTGAAGCCGTAGAAGGACAGGTTCTGGAGGAGGTCCGCCACGGCCGCCGGCTCGAACACCACCTCGTAGTGCCCCGGCGGCAGCTCGACCGGGTCGGCCGCCGCCTGCGCCTTCGCGGCCGCCTGCGCCCCCAACTCGGCGCCGTCCAGGTCGGCCAACCGGTCGGCGCTGCGTCGGGCCACCCCGTCCGCGCCGTCGCGGCGCGCGATGCCGTCCATCGCCGCCTCCACCGAGCGGCCGTACGCCGAGTGCCCGGCCGAGTTGGCGAACGCCGACGAGCGGTGCGCGGTGCGGCAGTAACCGGCGGTGCTGAGGCCCCCGGCGGCGGCGACGAACGCCCCCACCCGGTCGGCCCGCTGATCCGGCTCGGCGTGCGCGGTGGCCTCGTCGACGGGCGGCGCGTCCGGCATGGGCATGGGCGGGGCCAGCCCCGGCCAGCCCGGGTCGGGCGGGCAGAGCCGCGCCGCGGCCAGGGTGCGCTCCACCAGGGCGGACAACCCGTCGGCGGTGACCACGCTGCCGCCGCCGGCAGCCGTCCGACCGTCGACGTGCACCCGCAGCCGGACCCCGACCGTCGACTCGGAGACGTTCTGGTGGATGCCCGAGTTCGCGAACCGGGTCAGCGCCAGGTCCGCCCGCGTCACCACCGCCTCGGCCTGCGCGGCCGGCCCGCCGAGACGCCGAACCAACTCCACAACCTGCCCGGCCAGCTCCACCTCCGTCATGCCGCCCGTACTCACGCCGAGCCACCTTTCGTTCGCGACTGCGGGGCTCGCAAGCCCGGCTCACTCCTCGCGCTCACGCCGAGCCGCCTTTCGTTCGCGACTGCGGGGCTCGCAAACCCGGCTCACTCCTCGCGCTCACGCCGAAACCCCCACGCGGACGTTCTTGAACCGGGCCGGCGCGGCCGGGTGGCCGGTGTGCCCGACCTGGCCGGGCTGACCCTTGCCGCAGTTGGGCGTCCCCCAGGAGACCGTCTCGCCGGAGAGCATGTCCATCGAGCGCCAGAACAGCGGGCCGATCCCCGTGTACGTGGGATTGCGCAGCATCCGCCCCCGCCGCCCCTTCTTGATCTCCCAGCCGACCTCGCAGCCGAACTGGAAGTTGAGCCGCTTGTCGTCGATCGACCAGGACCGGTTGAGGTCCATCAACACGCCGTCGTCGGTGGCCGCGATGATCTCCTCCAGGGTGTGCGGGCCGGGTTCCAGGCCGACGTTCGTCATCCGCACCATCGGCAGCCGGGCCCACCCGTCGGCGCGTACGCTGCCGCCGTAGTCGAGGCCGGCCATGGCGGCGGAATCCCGGCCGGCGAGCACACCCACCCAGCGACCGTCCCGGACCGCGTCCCGCTTGACCGCCGGGGAACCCTCGTCGTCGAAACCGAAGCTGCCCAGCGCGCCCGGGATCGTCGGGTCGATGGTGATGTTCATCAGCTCCGAGCCGTAGCGCAGCGAGCCGAGCTGGGCCAGGTCCAGCCAGGACGTGCCGGCGAACGCCGCCTCCCAGCCGAGGATCCGGTCCAGTTCGATGGCGTGCCCGACCGACTCGTGGATCTGCAGGGCCAACTGCTCGCCGCCGAGGATCAGATCCGTCTCGCCGGCCGGGCAGGGCGGCGCGGTGAGCAGCGCCCGGGACTCCTCGGCGATCTGCGCGGCGTGCGCGGCCAGGTCCAGCGACTCGACCAGCTCCCACCCGGTGGTGCCGTACTGCCCCCGGTAGCTCGGCCAGGACCGGCGCTGCGTCTCGCCGTCGCCGATCGAGGTGGCCGAGATGCCGCCGCCGCACTCGCGGATCCGCTGGTCGATCCGGTGACCCTCGCTGGAGACGAACCACTTCGCGGTGTCCCAGATCTGGTACAGGCCCTCGGCGAGGTCCGCGCCGTGCTCGGCCATCGTGCGGGTCGCGTCGACAAGCAGATCGCCCTTGTCCGACAGGGGCACCCCGAGCGGGTCGATCTGGCAGCCGGAGGCCCAGCTCGCAGTGACCGCCTCCACCGGCACCAGGTCGACCGGAGGGCCCGGCACCCGCGCGCTCGCCATGGCGGTCCGCGTCGCGCGCCGGCCGGCGTCGCGGGCGGCGCCGTCCGACAGATCGGGTACGGCGTGGAAGCCCCAACTCGCCCCGACCAGCGCTCGGACTCCCAGCCCGATGCTCTCGTCCTGGGTCAGCTCCTCCACGTCACCGTTGCGCGCGGTCATCGACTCGTAGCGGCGGTGCATCACCCGGGCGTCGGCGTATCGAGCCCCCGCGTCGAGGGCGGCCTGGACGGCGGCGGTGGCCGCGTCGAACTCGGTCATGGACCGACCCTAGGCCAGCCGACCGACACCCGTCAGGGGACGAGATCCTCTGGTCGAATCGTGGCCCGCACCGGCTCGGCAACTCCAATACGTCGCCGGCCCTGGTCGCCAACCGCTCCACGGAGAGAAAGTCCCGCCCTGCCTCGCCGCGCCGCTCCGAGGGCCGCAAGATCGCGCAACATCCTGGATGTAGTGGTATCGGGGCGTCGGCGATGCCACCACATCCTGGTTCGAGCGTGACCTTGGTGGCGGTGGCGCACCAGACCCCGCTCCTGCTCTCGGGGGCGGTGTCTGTCATCAAGATCCGCGCAGTATCAGGGATGTTGCTGTCTCTGGCGCGTCGGAGGCAGCAACTTCGGGGAAGTTGCGGAGATCTTGGCGCGGTGCGCGGTGCGCGGTGCGCGGGAGATGAATGGGCGTGGATGGCGAGGTGACGGGGGTGCGGGGCCGATGCCGACTCGTTACGCTCGGGCCCGCTGACACGTGCCGGCTTTGTAGCTTATTTTCACCCTCGGGACTTTCCTGTAAGTTCCCTTCGTCACTGAGGGAGGTGGCCGTGGACAGCTCGGAACCCTCGCCGTCCGGCGAACCGGACGACCGCCCCGCCGTGCCGGCGCAGCGCTCCGACCAGGACGCCTACCTGCGGGTGGATGACCTGCGGGTCCGGTTCGACACCGAGGACGGCGTGGTGCGCGCGGTCGACGGGGTGTCGTTCGCCGTCGAGCGGGGCCGCACACTCGGCATCGTCGGTGAGTCGGGCTCTGGCAAGAGCGTCACCTCGCTGGCGATCCTCGGCCTGCACGACCCGAAACGGACCACCATCACCGGGGAGATCTCCGTCGACGGCCGGCAGGTGGTCGGTCTCCCCGACGAGGAGGTACGCCGGCTGCGTGGCCGGGACATGGCGATGATTTTCCAGGATCCACTGTCGGCGCTGCACCCGTACTACACGGTGGGCCGGCAGATCGCCGAGGCGTACCGGGTGCACCACCCGAAGGCCAACCGGCGCGAGGCCCGCCAGCGGGCGGTCGACATGTTGGACCGGGTCGGGATCCCGCAGCCCGCGCGCCGCTTCGACCAGTATCCGCACGAGTTCTCCGGCGGCATGCGGCAGCGGGCGATGATCGCGATGTCACTGGTCAACGACCCGGCGCTGCTGATCGCCGACGAGCCGACCACCGCGTTGGACGTCACGGTGCAGGCGCAGATCCTGGACCTGCTCGCCGACCTCCAGGCCGAGTTCCACTCCGCGATCATCCTGATCACCCACGATCTCGGCGTGGTCGGCCAGGTCGCCGACGACGTGCTGGTCATGTACGGCGGGCGTGCCGTCGAGCGGGGCAGCGTCGAGCAGGTGCTCCGTGCGCCGCAGCATCCGTACACCTGGGGGTTGCTCTCCAGCGTGCCGTCGCTGCACGGCGACGCGGACGCGGACCTGGTGCCCATCCCCGGCAACCCGCCCAGCCTGATCAACCTGCCGTCGGGTTGCGCGTTCCACCCACGCTGCCGGTACGCGGACCGCGCCGGCAGCCGATCCCGCACCGAGGTGCCCGAGCTGCGCGCGGCCGGGGCCGACGGCCACCTGGTCGCCTGCCACCTCAGCGCCGAGGAGCGCGCCACGTTCTACGCCGAGGACGTCGAACGAGTGGGGGTGGCTGTGTGAGGGCGAGGAACGCAGCGCAGCGGAGTAACGCAGTCCCGAACGGAGGACTGTGGAGATGACCGACGAGCCACTGCTGCGGGTACGCGGCCTGACCAAGCACTTCCCGGTACGCCAGGGGCTGCGCGCCACCGGCCTGGTGCGGGCGGTCGACGGGCTCGACTTCGACGTGCGCCCTGGTGAGACGCTCGGCCTGGTGGGGGAGTCGGGCTGCGGCAAGACCACCACCGGCCGGATGCTGGTGCGGCTGCTGGAGCCGACGAGCGGCAGCATCGAGTTCGACGGGCGGGACATCACCCACGCCGGCCGCCGGGAGTTGCGCCCGCTGCGCCAGGACCTGCAGATCATCTTCCAGGACCCGTACGCCTCGCTGAACCCCCGGCACACAGTGGGCCGGATCGTGGCGATGCCGCTGCAGGTCAACGGCATCAAGCCGCCGGGCGGGACCAAGGCCCGGGTGCAGGAGTTGCTGGAGCTGGTCGGGTTGAACCCGGAGCACTACAACAGGTACCCGCACGAGTTCTCCGGCGGCCAACGCCAACGGATCGGCATCGCCCGCGCGCTTGCCCTGCGGCCGAAGTTGATCGTGGCGGACGAGCCGGTGAGCGCGCTGGACGTCTCGATCCAGGCGCAGGTCGTCAACCTGCTGCGCGACCTGCAACGCGAGCTTGGCCTGGCCTTCGTGTTCATCGCGCACGACCTGGCCGTGGTCCGGCACTTCTGCCAGCGGGTCGCTGTCATGTACCTGGGCCGGATCGTGGAGATCGGCGACCGGGCGGACATCTACGAGCGCCCGCAGCACCCGTACACCCGGGCGTTGCTCTCGGCGATCCCGGACGTCACCCAGCTCGGCCCTGCGGGTCGGATCCGGTTGACCGGTGACGTGCCCACCCCGCTGGACCCACCGTCGGGCTGCCGGTTCCGCACCCGGTGCTGGAAGGCGCAGGACATCTGCGCCACCGAGGAGCCCGCGCTGGTCCCGCGCGACGGCGGCAACCAGGCCACCGCGTGTCACTTTCCCGAAGGGGAAGCGGACAGCACGAGCCCCGAGAGTGGGGCGGCTGCGGAGGCCGGGTCGACAGACGCGATCGTGGAGGAGGTGTCGTCGTGAGTCTCTCCCCGGTGGAGGGTGTGGCGCTGGCCGAGATCGAGTCCGGCACGGACCCGGGCGGGCCCGCCGTGAAGGGCGTCGTCGGCCGCTCGCCCGGTCAGCTCGCCTGGCTGCGGCTGCGCCGCGACCGTACGGCGGTGGTCAGCGGCGTACTCCTGGTGTTCTTCCTGCTGTTGGGGTTGGCCGCCCCGCTGATCGAGATGGTTTACGGGATCGGGCCGCGGGAGCAGTTCCAGAACCTGCTGGACGGCTTCGGCATGCCCCTGGGGTACGCCGGCGGGGTCAGCGGCGGGCACTGGTTCGGTCTGGAGCCGGGGCTGGGCCGGGACATCTTCATCCGGCTGATCTACGGGCTGCGGACGTCGCTGTTCATCGCGTTCGCGGCGGCCCTGATCACCGCGACGATCGGGATCGTGCTGGGCGCGCTCGCCGGCTACCTGGGCGGCTGGCTCGACGCGGTGATCAACTGGATCACCGACCTGACCCTGGCCATGCCCTTCCTGATCATCGCGTTGGCGCTCACGCCCACCATCACGCTGCGCTTCTACGGTGAGCGAGGGCAGGTGTCGTCCGCCTTCGGGGTGGGGGTGCTGATCGCCGTCTTCGCCATCTTCGGCTGGACCAGCACGGCCCGACTGGTACGCGGGCAGGTGATCGCGCTGCGCGAGCGGGAGTTCGTGGAGGCGGCCCGGGCCAGCGGGGCCGGGCTGGGACACATGCTCTTCCGGCAGCTGCTGCCGAACATCTGGGCGCCGATCCTGGTGTCGTTCTCCCTGGCGGTGCCGCAGTTCATCACCAGCGAGGCGGCGCTGTCGTTCATCGGCGTCGGCCTCAGCGACGAGACGCCGAGCTTCGGCCGAATGATCTACCGCAGTCTGGACTTCCTCCAGACCGACCCGGCGTACGTGTTCTTCCCGGGCATCACGATCTTCGCGCTGGTGTTCGCTTTCAACCTCTTCGGCGACGCGTTGCGGGACGCGCTCGACCCGAAGTCGTCCCGGTAGGGGTCAAATCATGGCGCGATTTTTGATCAAGCGGCTCTTCTCGGCCACGCTGACCCTGTTCGCGGTGAGCGTGTTGACCTTCCTGATGTTCTTCGCCCTGCCGCGCGACCCGGTCAGCAGCATCTGCTCGAAGAACTGCAACCCGGAGCGGCTGGAGCGGGTCCGCGACGACCTGGGCCTGAACGACCCGCTGGTCAGCCAGTACGCCGGCTACATGAAGGGCATCGTGACCGGTCGGGACCTGGGCAGCGCCCAGGGTGGCCGGTGCGACGCGCCCTGCCTGGGCTGGTCGTACGTCACCAACGAGGCCGTCTCGGACACCATCGCCCGGGTGCTGCCGGTGACGCTGAGCATCGTGATCCCGGCGGCCATCCTCTGGTTGCTGCTCGGCGTGGGGCTCGGCATGGTGTCCGCGCTGCGTCGGGGCACCTGGCTGGACCGGCTGGCGATCGGCTTCTCGCTGACCGGCGCGTCGTTGCAGCTGTACTTCGTGGGTGCGGTGCTGCTGTTGGTGTTCGTCTACAACCTGCGGCTGTTGCCGGTGCCGAGCTACACCTCCCTCTTCGACAACCCGGCGAAGTGGGCCAGTGGGCTGGTGCTCGCCTGGGTGGCGCTGGCCTTCCTCTTCTCGGCCATCTACGCGCGGCTGTCGCGGGCGCAGATGTTGGAGACGCTGTCCGAGGACTTCGTCCGGACCGCGCGGGCCAAGGGCCTGGCCAAACCCACTGTGTACGGGCGACACGCGCTGCGCGCGGCGATCACCCCGGTGGTGACGATCGCCGGGTTGGACGTGGGCGGGGCGCTGGGCGGAACGGTGATCACCGAGACGACGTTCGGCATCCAGGGGCTGGGGCGGACGGCGGTGGACGCGGTGCGCTCGGGTGACCTGCCCACCATCATGGCCACCGTGCTGATCGCCGCGGTCTTCGTGGTGCTGGCGAACGTGCTGGTGGACCTGCTCTACGCGGCCATCGACCCCCGGGTGCGGCTGCGCTGAGCCGCCTGGTGTCCGCCACGCCAACCGGTGGCGAAATTTATCGACAACTGTTACACAACTCGTAGGTTTCTTCCTTACGATCCTCGGGACGTCGGCGGTTCTCGCCCCGACGAAACGCACGGCACATGGGTGAAGGGGGTATTCATGAGACCACGCGTGGTGGCTGCCGCAGGCGGCGCGATCGCTCTGGTGGTGGCATTGGGTGCGTGCTCGAAGAACACGGGCGAGGGCACCACTGTCGACACCGAACGGCAGCAGACCGGGGTCATCGCGACCGACCCCAAGGACTCGCAGGGGCCGGCGGCCGAGGTGAGCGGAGCTGCGAAGGGCGGCACCTTCACCATCATTCGGGAGTCGCCGATCTCCCACCTCGACCCGCAGCGGACGTACTCGTTCGCCGGTCTGATGGCCAACCCGCTCTTCGCCCGCTACCTGACCACCTGGAAGGACGACGGCAAGGGTGGCCTGGTCCTGGTGGGCGACCTGGCCGAGACGCCGGGCAAGAACGTCAACAACGACTGCAAGGTCTGGGAATTCACTGTCAAGGACGGGGTGAAGTTCGAGGACGGTCGACCGATCACCTCCAAGGAGATCGCGTACGGCATCGCCCGTTCCTTCGACCCGGACCTGTCCGGCGGCCCGACCTACATCCAGGAGTGGCTGGCCGACACCCCGCAGTTCGACACCGAGTGGGACTTCAAGAAGAACAAGACGTCGCTCCCGCCCGGCCTCAGCACGCCGGACGCCAAGACGCTGCGCTTCGAGTTCGCCAAGCCCCGCTGCGACCTGCCGTTCGCGGTCTCGCTGCCGACCACCGCGCCGCTGCCCGCCGACAAGGACACCGGCGTCGACCTGGACAAGCAGCCGTTCTCGTCCGGCCCGTACAAGATCTCCAAGAACCAGGTCGGCGTGCAGCTCACCCTGGACCGCAACCCCAACTGGGACCCGGCCACCGACGCCGTGCGGCACCAGTACCCGGACCAGTTCGTCTGGAGCTTCGGCCCGACCGCGGACGCCGCCAACAACCGGGTGATCGCCGACAACGGCGCCGACCAGAGCGCGCTCGCCTTCAACACGGTGCCCGCCTCGCTGGTCGCCAAGGTCGCCGGGGACGCCGCCCTCAAGTCGCGGACGATCCTCTCGCCGACCCCGAGCGCCAACCAGCTGGTCATCAACAACCAGCGGGTCACCGACCTGAAGGTCCGTCAGGCGCTCAACTACGCCATCGACCGCGAGGGCTTCATCAAGGCGATGGGCGGGCAGACCGTCGCCGCGCCGCTGACCACGCTCATGCCGCCGGCCACCATCGGCTACAAGGCGTACGACGCGTACCCGGCGGGTGCCAACGGCAACGTGGACAAGGCCAGGGAACTGCTCGGCGGCAAGACGCCGGAGCTGGTCCTGGGTGTCGCCGACAACTCGACCGAGCAGCAGCAGGGCGCCCAGCTCAAGGCCAACCTGGAGCGCGCCGGCTTCAAGATCACGCTGCGGAACATCTCCGACGACGCGAAGCTCGACGAGATCAAGAAGAAGGACAACCCCTGGGACCTGTACATCGGTAACTGGGCTGCGGACTGGCCGAGCGGCGCCTCGATCCTGCCGGTGCTCTACGACGGCCGCACCATCAAGGCCGAGGGCAACAGCAACCAGGCCTACTTCAACGACCCGGCGATCAACACCGAGATGGACCGCATCTCGGCGCTGCCCGCGGCCGAGCAGGGCCCGGAGTGGGCCAAGCTCGACGAGCGCATCATGAAGGAGCACGCGCCGGTGGTGCCGCTCTTCGTCGACGTGGCGTACAACGTGCACGGGTCCAAGGCCGGCGGGATCTTCATCTCCAGTGTCTTCGGCTACCCGTCGTTCGTGAACGCGCACGTCAAGCCGTAAGTAACACCGCAGACCAGAAGGGTCCCCTCCCGACAACGCCGTCGGGAGGGGACCCTTGCTGGATCTTGATCAATTAAGTGCGGCGTCAATCCCCGGCCGACCGCACCCGGCACTGGTACAGACGCGAGCCGGTGCCAGGGCGTGCGTTTGGTTCAGTGAAAGGGCGTTGACGGCCGGCTCAGTCGCTCGCCGTCGACGAAGAGATCGACTTTCTCGTTGTAGAAGGCGATCAGGCCGGCGATCGGCAGGAGTGCGGCGGTTGGGAAGTCGTACGACCAGGCCAGGTCCGGGTGGGCCTGGTCATCGAGACGGACGGACCAGTAGTCGCTGGTTTGGCCCTTGTACGGGCAGGCGGTCCTCGTCGCCGACGCCACCAGGTGCCTGAAGTTCACGTCGGTCCGGTTGAGGTAGTAGCGGGTCGGTAGACCGGTTTCGAAGACCAGCACGGGCGATGTCGACTCGGCCAGGACGACCCCTTCCAGTTCCACCCTGACGCTGCGGGTGGAACGTAACGCGTCCACCCGGGCATACGGGTTCCGGGGGTGCACGAAGACCTCTTCGTCCTCCTCGAACCAGCCATCCATGGCTGCCCAGTCGAACCGGATCGTGTCCGCCAACCCAGCCAGCGCGTCGTCTCCGTACAACCGCCCGCACGAAGGACGGATCGTCTCGCCAACCTGCAGCCCGTGCAGCCGTGCGGTCCCGCGCCGGGACACCTCGGTGCGCTGGCCCTCGATCAACAGGTTGCGATTCAGGTCGTCGATGGGGATGTAGTACTGCGGGAAGAAGGGCCATTCCCACACGTACCGCGCCCGCGTGGTCTCCAGTACCTGCTCGCCGCCGAGGAAGGCTCGGACCCGGCGAGGCACCGGCTCAATGTGGTCGACCGGGACGATCATCTTCGGATAATCCGACACGTTGACCCCCGTGATGTGACGGCCGGCTCGGGCAGGCGCCGGTTCAACGATCAGGGTGGCCCCCGCGTTGTCACGTGCGCTTGTTGCAGAGACCGTAACCGATGTCGCCTTTCGTGACGAGTCCTTGACGGCAGATCCGGACCCTCGCCTATGGTGGCCCGATGAGAGCCGCAGTCGATGGGTCAGCTTGCTGGAGGTCGGCGGCCCCGGTCCATCCGGAGGGCTGGAGCTCCGGTGTCAGAGCGCCCGGCTGGAAGGAACGCTGGGAAGAGCTCACGCCGGCATACCAGCAGATGGAGATAGGTCGATGTCGAACCTGATCAGGCTCAGCCTGACGACGGTCAATGCGCCCAACGCAATCGCCCTCGCGCGGTTCTACGCCGAGATCACCGGCGGGGTCGCGAAGGGTGACGAGGGCTGGGCGCTTGTAGAAGGGCCGAACGGCGACATCGGGTTCCAGCAGATCGATGACTATCAGCCACCCACCTGGCCGGATGGCGAGGTGGGGATGCAGATGCACCTCGAGTTCTTCGTCGACGACCTGGAGGCGACCGGAGCGCGTGTGCTGGCAGCCGGTGCTACCCGATTCGAGCATCAGCCCAACGCGGACCACTGCTTCGTGTACGCCGACCCGGCCGGGCATCCGTTCTGCCTGTCCCTGTGGGGGGTCCCGAGAGTCGGCGACTGACTCAGCTCGTTCGGGCATCTGTTGTTCAGGCGCGACCAACTTGCTGGTGCCGGAACGGACCGAGCTGCACTACCGATACGTCAACACCGTTGCGTTAGACGGAGTGGCTGTTCGTCAACCCCGCGCTGTCCCGTCGATCATGGACTTGTGGTGGGTGGCAAAGTGCCCGGATCGGGCCAAACCCGGCACCACAACTCCATGATCGACGAGGGCGGTGTGCCCCTCTTCCGCGATCTTGCGTTTACTGTCGCGACATAAGAGGGTATTCAGCGCATATCGGCGACCGAAACTGCAAGATCGGCGCGGGTCTGGCGTTTCTGGAGTGACGGACCTGGGTGCACCGCGCCCTTGCGCCCAGCAACCGCTCGGGCGAGGTGTTGTACTGGTCGAGCGTCGCCTTGGACGTGGAAGCATCCAGGAAGGTCAGTTCCCAGGGGTCGGTGTTGACGTCCATGTCCTTGCCGAACCCGACCCATTTTCCGGCCATCCGTCGGCCGGTCGGCTCCACCAGTAGCTGGATCGCGCCGTGGTACCGGGCTCCCCGGTAGTAGCCCGCCGGGTCGGTCTGCTCCACCCCTGCCGATCGAGCATCGTGCCGGGCACCTGATCGACGCGGCGCACGTCTACCTCCAGACGGACGACCCCGTCAACGCGGCCCGGGTCCTGTTGCGGGCCGAGCGCATCGCGCCCGCCGAGATCCGCCACCGGCCGGCCGCGCGGGACCTGGTCGCCAAGATCGCCCGCGACCCGGACGTCCCACCGACGATCACTCAACTCGCCATCGGCCTCGGGGTGCTGTGAGCGGGACGGTCCACCCCAGATAGATCAACGTGTGTCGAGCGAGAAGATGGCGCCGATCTTGCAGTTTCGGTCGTGAATATGGGTGGAATGCCTGTTGTGTCGCGACAGAAAGTGCAAGATCGCCGAGCAGGGGCTGACGCTCAGGCCGGTCCGCCGGGCGACGTCCCCGATGGCGTACAACTCGTTTCGGTCCACGCCGACCACTATGCGATCTCAAGCGGCTTGAGATACAAGCCCCACATCAGTTGATCATGTCGCCCGGGCTGAATCTGTTCAGCAACGCTGACATCCTCTTCGGCGAACTCGGGGCGCAACCGTGGCTGGTTGGTATTCACGTGCTTAAGGTCGGCGCAGGCTCATCGTTCGGCGTCGTAGGCGCGTTGTGCCCGCTCCACCTCGCCGAGATGGGCGTCGGCCCAGGTGGCCAGGTGCGCGAAGAGCGGACCGAGGCTGGCGCCCAGCTCGGTGATCTCGTATTCGACCCGGGGCGGCACCTCGGCGTGGTAGGTGCGTGTCACGAGCCCGTCGCGTTCGAGTTGGCGTAGCCGTTGCGTGAGGACTTTCGGTGTGATGCTGGTCAGCCGGCGCTCCAGCTCCACGAATCGCTGCCGACCGTACTCGTGCAGAGCCCACAGGATGGGCGTGGTCCATCGGCTGAACACGATATCTACGACCGGCGAAACGGGGCAGGCTAGCTCGGGATTCGCTGACCGTTGCATGTGTCCTCCGTTACAGACCCAATACTATCCTCTAGGTACCTACTATATCGACGCTACTAACGTCTCCTCCAACCGCGCGAACGACGCGGTCGACCTGGAGGTTCAGACATGTTCGTCGTGACAGGCGCCACCGGGAATGTTGGTCAGAGACTCTTGTCGATCCTCGCGGCCTCGGGTGCTGCGGCGACGGCGGTGTCTCGTGCGCGACGCCCGGTCGTCGTACCAGACGGGGTGCGCCACCATCGCGCGGACCTCGAGCGGCCGGAGAGCCTCAGACCGGCGCTCGCTGGCGCCGAAGCGCTGTACCTGCTCGTGGAGGGCGCCGGGGCGCATCTCAACGTGCCCGAGATCCTGCGGGTCACCACGGCCGCCGGCGTGAAGCGCATCGTGCTGCAATCCTCGCAAGCGGTTGGCACAAGGCCGACGACCGCCTCGCATGCGCCGCTGCAGGCCATCGAAGACCTTGTACGCAGGTCCGGCCTCGGCTGGACGATCCTGCGCCCTGGCGGCTTCGCCTCCAATGCCCTCGCTTGGGCCGAACCGGTTCGCAACGGACGGACGGTGGCCGCACCGTTCGGCGATGTCGGTCTGCCTGTGATCGACCCGGACGACATCGCCGAGGTGGCGGCTGTCGCCCTTCGCGACGGTGCGCACGACGGTCACACGTATGAGCTGACCGGTCCGGCGCTGAGCACACCACGTGAACGGGTTGCCGATCTCGCTACCGCGCTCGGCGAACCGATCAGCTTCATCGAACAGACGCCCGACGAGGCCCGCGAACAGATGCTGCGGTTCATGCCACCACCGGTGGTCGAGGGAACGCTGGCGATCCTCGGCGCGCCGATCGCACGGGAGCAGCGGATCAGCCCGGACGTGTCGGAGGTCCTGGGCCGACCGCCACGCTCCTTCGCCGCATGGGCCGGGCGCAACGTCGACATCTTCCGCTGACGCGACCGGCCATTGCACCAACCCTTCCCTCGGACTGATGACCGGACACCCTTGAACGGCTGTCCGGTCATCGGCAGAGCCGTCATCGACTGATCGAGCTTTCGCCGCGGATCAGGGGACGATCACCACGCTGCCGCGCACGCCGCCCTGGGCCAGCCGCTCGTGGGCGGCCGCCGCGTCGGCGAAGGGGTACACGTCAGCGACCCGGAGCGGGATGTCTCCGCTGGTGACGAGTTTGACCAGTTCGCCCAGCCGGGCTCCGTCCGGTAGCACCTCCAGCGCGAAGGTCCGGATTCCCCGCACCGGCTCCGGGCGAAGCGGAGGTGACGCGGCCACGTAGCCGCCGCCGTCCCGGATGAGGTCCAGCAGCGAGGAGCCGATCACCGCGAGGTCGATGACCGCGTCGAACGGCTCCGTCGGATCGTCGGTGCTCGACAGGAACGTCGCGCCCAGCGACTCGACGAACTCGCGGTCGCCGGCTCGGGCGAGTCCCGTGGCGCGCAGACCGGTCGTCCGGGCCAGCGCCAGAACGAACCCACCTACCTGCCCGGCGGCGCCGGTGACGAGCACTGTCGAACCCGCCGGGAGCGCGAGCAGGTCGAGTGCCTGAACGGCGGTGAGGCCATTGGTCGGCAGGGTCGCCGCCTCGGTGGCGGGGACGCCGGTGGGCGCGGAGGTCAGCCAGGCGGCGTCGAGGACCACGTACTCCGCGTGGGCGCCGACCGTGGTCCGTAGCCACGGTGAGAAGCCGATGACCTCGTCGCCGATCGTGAACCCGTCGACCGATGGGCCGACCGCGTCGACGCTGCCGGCAACGTCCCAGCCGGGCGTGTACGGCAAGCCGGTCGGCAATGGAGCCGGGAACCGACCGGAGCGGAGCACAAGATCAACCGGGTGTACGACCGACGCCGCGACCCGCACCCGCACCTGCCCCGGCCCGGGCTCGGGCATCGGCACCTCGGCCACGTGCAGGACCTCCGGCCCTCCGAACTTGTCATAGCTGACTGCGCGCATCGTCGTCTCCTCCGTGGGATTTCGTGATCACCACGACCGTACGAATCGTCGGCACTATGAGAAAGTAGGTACCGTAAAGTGCCTAGGGCACCAGAGGGAGGCAAGATGGCGACGACGACCGCAGCACAACGCCGTGAGCAGGCCAAACGCGACTACGACGCGTTCCTGGAGCAGTGCCCGACCCGCGAGCTGCTGAGCAGGCTCACCGACAAATGGGTCGCCCTGGTGATCCCCGCGCTCGCAGGAGGTCCGCAGCGGCACGGCGAACTCGCCCACCGCATCGCCGGTGTCAGCCAGAAGATGCTCACCCAGACCCTGCGGACGCTGGAGCGCGACGGCCTGGTCACCCGCACGGTCACTGCCTCGGTGCCGGTCCGTGTCGACTACGAGCTCACCCCGCTCGGCCACGAACTGTTCCCGGTCATGATCGCGATCAAGAGCTGGGCGGAGACGCACATGGACCGCGTTTTCGAAGCCCGGACCCGATACGACGCACGCCCCTGAGCACCTGCGACGCCGATGACGTCAGAGCGACGGGTGATCGCCGATGGGCGCCTCGCTGCCCTGTTGCTCGACGTTCGCGTCGGCGAGGAGCAGCAGGACGCGTGCGTCTGGCTCGAGATGTCCGAGCACTGGCTGATCAGCAAGATCATCGACTACTGGCCCGAACCGTACGACCCGCCGCAGGGCCGGGAACACCTCGTGGAGCGGTGGTGATCGTCAGCCCGGCTGGTGCCCCGCCTCGTCCAAGGTCACGCTCGATCCTGGATCGAGTGGCTACCTGGCGCCGGGATGCCACTGGATCCTGGATCGAGCGCGATCTTGGTAGCGCGGGCGACGCGCGGCGGACTGGCCGTCCCGGCGTTCAGGCACCACCGATGGAGCGGTCCAGGAAATCGCGGATCATCGGCGCGGCGACGTCGAGCTTGTCTTCCAGCAGGAAGTGGCCGGTGTCGAGCAGATGGAACTCGGCCGACGGCAGGTCGCGCTTGTAGGGGTGGGCTCCAGCGGCCGGGAAGACCGGGTCGTTCTGGCCCCAGACGACAAGCGTCGGTGGCTGGTGGTCGCGGAAGAATGCCTGGAATTCCGGGTACAACGTGACGTTGCTGCCGTAGTCGTAGAACAGATCCAGCTGGATGTCCGCGTTGCCGGGGCGGGCGAGCTGCGCGTCGTCGTGGAGCCACCTGTCGGGGTCGAGCCGGGTGAGATCGTGCACCCCCGCCGTGTACTGCTGCTTGACCGTTTCGGGCTTGAGAATGAACGCGATGGCCTGGCGGTGCTCGTCAGTCTTGTCCGCCCAGTAGGCCTTGATCGGATCCCAGAAATCACTCAGGCCCTCTTCGTACGCGTTGCCGTTCTGCACGATGAGCGCGCTGACCCGTTCGGGCCCCTTGAGGGCCAGCCGGTAGCCGGTCGGCGCCCCGTAGTCGAAACAGTAGAGCGCGTATCGGTCCACTCCGAGCTGGTCGATCAGCCCGTTCATGAGGTCGGCGAAGTTGGCGAACGTGTAGTCGAATGCCGATCGGTCCGGGCTGGCGCTGTGGCCGAAACCCGGGAAGTCCGGGGCGATCACCCGGTAGCGGTCCGCGAGCAGGGGGATCAGGTGGCGGAACTGCGAGGACGCTGTGGGAAATCCGTGCAGCAGCAGGACCGCGGGGCCATCGGCCGGGCCGGCTTCGCGGTAGAAGATGTCGATCCCGTTCACGGTCGCCGTGCGGAAGTGCGTGACCGGAAACTCGCCTTCCTGGACGGCGGAGACCGAGGGCTTCTGCGCAATGCCAACCATGCTGGAGTCCTTTCAGCACAAGGGAAAGCGGTGCCGCCCTGGGGAATCGCGCTGCCGGGTCCCGCTTCGGTCAGCATGGCATTCGACAGGGGGCTCGGTGTGCCGAACTCGCTTATCGAATGCCGTTTACAACAGGTGGGTACGGAGGAAATCCAGTTCCAGGGGGAGCAGCCGTTCGGCGGTGCCGTTCGCGGCCAGGTGGGTGGCCCCGGTCAGCGGCAGCACGGCGTGTGGCCGGCCGGTGCTCAGCAGGGCAGCGGAGAGCCGCAGCGTGTGCGCGGCCACCACGTTGTCGTCGGCCATGCCGTGTACCAGCAGCAACGGGCGGGCCTGGTCCGGGCCGGTGACCGGCTCGGCGGCCAACTCGACGAGCGAATGGTGCGCGTAGATGTCCAGGCCGTCTTCCGGCAACCCCAGATAACGCTCGGTGTACGCGGTGTCGTACAGCGCCCAGTCGGTCACCGGGGCGCCCGCGATCCCGCACCGGAACAGCTCCGGGTGGCGCAGCACCGCCAGCCCGGCCAGCCACCCGCCGAACGACCAACCGCGCACCCCCACGCGGCTCAGGTCCAGGTCCGGGTGCTTGCCGGCGAGGGCGGTCAGCGCGTCGATCTGGTCGGTCAGGATCACGTCGGCGACCCGCCGGTGGATCGCCTTCTCGAACGACGGGGCCACGCCCGGCGTACCCCGGTTGTCGACGGTGACCACCGCGAACCCGGCGTCGGCCCACCACTGCCGTTCCAACCACGCGGCCCGCGCCGCCACGACCTCCTGGTGCCCCGGGCCGCCGTAGATGTCCAGCAGCACCGGCAACCGCCGGCCCGTCACGTGGTTGTCCGGGTAGAGCACCGCCGCCGGCAGCCGCCGATCGGTCACCCGTTCCAGCAGCGGCAGCGGAGAGTACGGCGGGATGGCGGCGAAGGACCGCAGCTCGGCGACTTCGTGGTCGCCGCGGCGCACCGTCCAGCGCACCCCGGCATGATCCAGCGACGCGACGCCGACGGCGAGCACGTCCCCGCCCACCGCCGCGGTGTACCAACCGGAGTCGGTGGTGAGCCGGCGCGCGTCCACCCCACCGCCGATGGTGGTGCGGACCCGGAACAGGTGCCGCTCGCTCGGCTCGCCGTCGCTCGCCTCCACCAGCAGGTCGGCTGGGCCGGCGGCGGCCGGCAGCCGACCCACCACCCGCCGCACGTACAGCGACGGCGGGGTGAGCAGCGTGCCGTCCGCGAACAGGCACCGAGCGTCGTACCCGTCGTGGGCCAGCTCCCCACCGACCAGCACCCGGCCGTCCGGCAGATGTGTGGGGGTGCCGGCGATCGGTTCGACCCAGCGCGGGTCGGCCAGCTCGGCGTGCACCTGCGTCTCACCCGTCCGCGGGTCCACCGCCAGCACCAGCCCGTGCTGCTGCGAGCGGCGCAACACGGTGATCAACGGGCTGCCCTCACCCCAGCTGACCCCGGTCAGGTACGGGTAGGTCTCCCGGTCCCAGTGCACGTCGACCCAGCCGTCGTCCAGGTCCAGCAGGTGCAGGCTGACCTCCGCGTTGGGCCCACCAGCCCGGGGGTACGCGACGGCGGTCGGCGGGCTCGCCGGCTCCGCCGGGTCGTGCAGATGCCACCGCTCCAGGCGGGACTCGTCGACCCGGGCGGCGAGCACCATGCGGCTGTCCGGTGCCCACCAGTACCCCCGGAACCGGCCGAACTCCTCCGCCGCGATGTGCTCGGCCAACCCCCAGCTCACCCCGGCGTCCTCGCCGGCCAGCAGGGTGTCGGTCCCGTCCGGGTCGATCACCCGCAGCTCACCCCGACGCACACCATCGGCCGCGTCCGTCACGTACGCCAGCCGCTGCCCGCTCGGGTCCGGACGTGGGTCCAGCACCGGGCCGACGGCCGCCACCTCCACCACGTCGCCGTGCACCAGATCGGCCCGGAACAAGCGCCCGGCCAGCGCGAACACCGCAACCCGACCGACCGCGTCCAACGCGTACGAGCCGATGCCGGCGGCGCTGAGCCGCAGCCGCTCGCGCAGCGCGCGTTCACCGGAGGAGAGGGACCGGACGTCCCCGCCCTCGCCCAGCAGGGTCGCCGGATCGGCGACCAGCCGCTCCTCGCCCGTGGCCACGTCCAGCAGCCAGAGCGCGTCCGCCGGATCCTCGGGGCCGGCGGAGCGCAGGAAGATCACCCGGGAGCCGTCCTCAGCCACCGAGACAGCGCGTGGCGCGCCGTGGCTGAACCGGCGGGTGCGGGCGGCCAGCTCCGGAAAGTCCACACGCCAAATCGTAGAGCCGGAGCGGAGGTGATGTGGCCGACCTGGGCGGACGCGTCAGCGTCAGCCGGGGGAGAACCGCCGGTTAGAGTGACCGTCGTGACGATGCTGCCCGACCGCCGCCTGCTGCTGGTCCACGCGCACCCCGACGACGAGTCGATCGGCACCGGCTCGACGATGGCCCACTACGCCGCCGACGGCGCGCACGTCACGCTGGTGACCTGCACGCTCGGCGAGGAGGGCGAGATCCACGTGCCCGCGCTGGCCCAGCTCGCCGCCGCCGGGGCCGACCAGCTCGGCGGGTACCGCGTCGCCGAGCTGGCCGCCGCGTGCGCCGCGCTCGGCGTCGGCGACCACCGCTTCCTCGGCGGCGCCGGCCGTTACCGCGATTCCGGGATGATGGGGCTCGCGACCAACCAGCACCCCCGGGCCTTCTGGCAGGCCGACCTCGACGAGGCCGCCGGGCATCTCGTGGAGATCATGCGAGAGGTACGCCCGCAGGTGCTCGTCACGTACGACCCGAACGGCTTCTACGGCCACCCCGACCACATCCAGGCCCACCGGGTGGCCATGCGCGCCGTCGAGCTGGCCACCGCCGAGGGCTGCGCCCCGCTCAAGGTCTACTGGACGGCGATGCCGCTCAGCGTCCTGGAGGCCGGCATGACGCATTTCGCCGAGTCCTCCGACAACCCGTTCGGCGGCATCGAGGACATCGCCGACCTGCCCTTCGGCACCCCGGACGCCCAGATCGCCGCCCGGATCGACGGCACCGACCAGCACACGGCCAAGGAGGCCGCGATGCGGGCGCACGCCACCCAGATCCCGGCCAACTCCTGGCTCTACTCGATCGCCGGCAATTTCGGCGCCGAGTTCATGGGCGTGGAGTACTTCACCCTCGCGGTCGGCGAGAAGGGCCCGGGCGCCGGGCCGTACGGCTGGGAGGACGACCTCTTCGCCGGCCTGCCCGCGGAGACCGCCCCGGACCGGTCCCCGGTCGCGGCGGCGGGTCTCCGGTGACAGTGCCGGCCGCACCGATGACCGTCGTGGAGAACCAGGAAGCCCCGCCCCCGGCGGGGCCACCGCCGCGACTGCTGGACCTGGGCGTCCGGCTGGTCGGTGCGATCGTCGTGGTCCTCGCCGGAGTGCTGACCGGCGTACTGGAGCTGCTGCTCGCCACGGTCCGCATCGGCGGGCAACTGATCGGCGTGTCGGTACTCCTCGCCATCGGCGCCAACATCCTGCTGAGCTGGTTCGCGTACGAGGCGGTCGGCCGTCGCTGGGCGGTGGCGCTGCCGGCGGTGCCGTGGTTCGCGCTGATGGCGGTCGCCGCCATCCGGACCAACGAGGGCGACCTGCTGTTGGCCGGCGACAACTGGGTCGGGCTGGCCATGATCGTGGCCGGCGCGATGACGTTCGCAGTGATGGGCTTCCGGCAGATCCTCGCCCCGCAGCCGCCCATGCTCGCCGGCTGACGGCGGGGCGCTGTCGGCTGATGACGTTTCACAGGTAAGGGTGGTAAATATTCCTGCCAGGGATGCGAACCCCACGACGGGGCGTACGGCAGGAGGGTCCGGCGATGGACAAGCGGTGGCGTGATCTCGGGGTGCTGGTAGCAGCGCTGTTCGCGGTCAACGTGGTGGCCCGACTGGTCATCCGGCTCGGCTTCGACGGTGACGACACCGCCGCCGACCGGGTGTCACTGGCGATGTTCACGGTGATCGGGCTGATCCTCGCCGTGGTCGCCTTCCGCTGGGGGCGTCGTCGGCCGCTGGCGGGCTGGGCAGCCGACATGGCACTCGTCGTCCCGGTGGCGATGCTGCTGACCGTGCTGGTCGGGCCCCTGCTGGTCGGTTACAACCCGTTCGCCGGCGGCGCGGGGACGTTCTTCGCGCAGATCTGGCTCTACCTGCTCGCCACCGGCGCCGGGTTGCTGATCGGCTACCTGGTGCTCACCGCGCTCGGCCGCGACTACCGCTCTCAGCAGCTGAAGCGGTACGCCGAGGTCAAGGCCGCCAAGCCTCGCCGAGTCGTCCGCCGCTGACGATCTCAGCTTGGGGCGACCCGGGTCAGGTAGGTGTGGTGGGTGACGAGGCCGAGCCGCTGGTAGAGCGCGACCGCCGCCGCGTTGCGCTGCTCGACCTGGAGGAACGCGTGCGTCGCCCCGCCGGCCGCGCCCCAGCTGGCGAGTTCGTGGATCACGCGGCGGGCCAGCCCCTGTCGGCGGGCCGTCGGTAGTACTTCGACAAGGCTCAGGCCCAGCCAGCGCCCCTGGCCGGTCACTGTGCCGCGGCCGACCGCCACCAGAGCGTTGTCGGCGTACCCGTGGGCGAAGCGGACCTGGTCCACGGCGGTGAGCACGTGCCGGGCGGCATCCGGCAGGCCACCCTTGCGGCCGGCGGCGATGGCCAGCCACTCGTCGCTGGGCGCGGTGGCCAGCTCGACGACCGCGTTGTCCTGCCCGCCGGCCGGACCGCTGCCGGGTGTCGACGTCAGCAGGGGTAGCGGCGCGATCTGCACCAGCGTCGGTGGGCGGGTGCTCCAGCCGCGGGCGTCCAGTTCGGCGCCGACCGGTGCGGCGAGGGGCAGCGGCGTGTTGATCAACGCCGGTTGGCCCAGTTCGGCGTACCAGCGCTCCACCGCGTCGACCGCGGCGGCCAGTGGTCGGTCCGGGTCGCCGATCGGCAGCGCCGAGTTGGCGCGCCCGGTCCAGCCCTCGGCCGACCGGAGCAACCAGTCACCGAGCCGGCCCCGGGTTGGTGCCGGCCAGGCCTCGTCGGCGGCCCGCTCCAGCGCCACGACAGCGGCGGCGGTCGGCCGACGGGTCGGCGGTACGCGCTTGGCGCGGTGGACCTGCGCCACCGGGACCCGTAGCTGTCCCTGCGCGGTGGCCAGCGTGAGATGAGTCTCGCTCAGCTCCACCAGCTCGCCCAGAGCATCGGAGAATAGTGGGCGGCCCTCGCGAATCCCCACAATCCGGCGGACCACGATTCGGTGTCCCACATCCTGCTGTCGGAGCACGATCGACCCCCTCCCCGGCGAGATACTAGGCTCTTACCGTCGCGGGAGATCGCGGCGAGTCTTGCGGAGGAGAAGACCGGTGACCTACATCATCGCCGAGCCGTGCGTAGATGTGCTCGACAAGGCATGCATCGAGGAGTGCCCGGTCGACTGCATTTACGAGGGCAATCGGATGCTCTACATCCACCCCGACGAGTGCGTCGACTGTGGTGCCTGTGAGCCCGTCTGCCCCGTGGAGGCGATCTTCTACGAGGACGACGTTCCGGAGCAGTGGAAGGACTACACAGGCGCGAACTACGAGTTCTTCGAGGACCTGGGCTCGCCCGGTGGCGCCTCGAAGGTCGGCAAGGTGGAGAAGGACGCCACCTTCGTCGCCGCGCAGCCGCCGCGCAGCGAGGGCAACTGAACCGGCCCGCGCCGGTCTCGTCGCGGCTGCCCGAGTTCACCTGGGACACCCTGGACGCCGCGGCCACGCTGGCCGCGGCGCATCCGGAGGGCCTGATCAACCTCTCCATGGGTACGCCTGTCGACCCGGTGCCGGAGGTGATCCGGCGGGCGTTGGCTGACGCGTCCGATGCCCCCGGTTACCCGCTGACCGCCGGCACCCCGGCGCTGCGGGCCGCGATCGCGGCGTGGGTGTCCCGAGCCTGTGGCGCTGGCGTCGACGGTCTCGGTGTGCTGCCGACCATCGGCTCGAAGGAGCTGGTGGCCTGGCTGCCCACGCTGCTCGGCATCGGCCCGGGTGACGTGGTGGTGGTGCCGTCGGTCGCGTACCCCACCTACGAGGACGGCGCCCGGCTGGCCGGCGCCACAGTCGTCCGTACCGACTCGCTCACCTCGCTCGGGCCGACCCCGCGGGTCCGGTTGGTCTGGGTCAACTCGCCCGGCAACCCGACCGGCCGGGTGCTGCCCGCGGCGCACCTGCGCAAGGTGGTCGACTGGGCCCGCGAACGTGGCGCGGTGGTCGCGAGCGACGAGTGTTACCTGCCACTGGGCTGGTCGGCCGAGCCGGTTTCGGTGCTGTCTCCGCAGGTCAGTGGGGGCAGCTATGCCGGGGTGCTCGCCGTGCACTCGCTCTCCAAGCGGTCGAACCTCGCCGGCTACCGGGCCGGCTTCGTCGCCGGCGACCCGGCGCTGGTCGCCGAGCTGCTCAAGGTCCGCAAGCACGCCGGCATGATCGTGCCCGCGCCGGTGCAGGCGGCCATGGTGGCCGCCTTGGAGGACGAGCGACACGCCGAGGAGCAGCGGGAGCGTTACCGCGCCCGGCGGGAGGTGCTCCGGGCGGCGTTCACCGGTGCCGGGTTCACCGTCGAGCACTCCGAGGCGGGCCTCTACCTCTGGCTGACCAGGGGTGAGGACTGCTGGCAGACGGTCGACTGGCTGGCCCGACGCGGCATCCTGGCCGCCGCCGGCGTCTTCTACGGCCCCACGGCCGGGCAGCATGTCCGGGTCGCCCTGACCGAGTCCGACGAGCACATCGCCGCCGTCGCCGCGCGCCTCGCCTGATCGCGGTCTGCTGGTCGAGCCCGTCGACCGACCGCTCGGACGGCATCCGCCGCTGACCTGGCGGAACGCGGTCGGGTCGGCGCAGCGGGCGGGAGCCTGTGGCCCCCGAACGCTATCCTCGGCCGCGGACCTGGCGGGGCCGTCGCGGCCCCGCACCCCAGCAGGAACATCGAGGTGTGCGGATGGTGGACAGGCCAGGCGCGCGGGTGCGGGCGGCGGTGGTCGGCACCGGCCTGATCGGTGGCTCGGTGCTGCTCCGGATGTACGACGCCGGCATCGACGTGATCGGGTGGGACCCGGACGAGGCCACTCGGCGGGAGACCCGACGGGCGGGCGTACCCGCGCCGGATCGGCTGGTCGAGGCGGTGGCCGACCGGGACGTGGTCTTCCTGTGCGGGCCGTTGCCCACCCTGCCGGCGACGCTTGTCGAGGTGGCGGCGATGACCGGTGAGCGGTGTGTGCTGACCGACGTCGGTAGCACCAAGGAGCAGGTGACGGCGTTCGCCGCCGCGCAGGGGCTGACGCATCGGTTCGTGCCCGGCCACCCGATGGCGGGCACCGACCGGTCGGGCTTGACGGCTGCACGGCCGGACCTGCTCACCGGCGCGGCCTGGGTGCTCTGTCCAGCACCTGGGCCGTCCACCACCTCGTTCCGTTGGCTGGCCGAGCTGCTGGTGGAGGTCTTCGAGGCCCGGGTGGTGCCGATGTCCGCCACGGAGCACGACTCGGCCGCCGCGCTCGCCTCACACGTGCCGCACCTGCTCGCCGGCGCGCTGGCCGGCGCGGTGCAGCGCGCGCCGCTGCGCGACGCGATTCTCGCGCTCGCCGCCGGCAGCTTCTCCGACGGCACCCGGGTGGCCGGAACCCCGCCCGATCGGACCGCCAACATGCTGCTCGGCAATCGAGACCTGGTGCTCCGCGAGCTGGCCGAGGTCACTGTCTTCCTGGACGACCTGGCGGCGGCGCTGCGCGCCGACGACGCTCCGGCGCTCACCGCCCGGTACGACGAGGCGCGGGCCGCCCGCGCGGCACTGCGCGACCGGCGGTTCGATGCGTACGACCGGCAGTTCCCGGCCGGCGGTGACCACGCCGCGGAGGTGTCCTGGCTGCGCCAGCTGGGGGTGACCGGCGGCCACCTGACCGGCCTGCGCGTCGACGCGGACACGGTCTCCTACACGGCGCGGCGCCCCGTCGCTGACTAGGCTGAGGGGCATGGTGGTGGACGGTCCGGTGGTGCAGGTGCGCGGCGAGGCGTACCGGGAGGTGCCACCCGAGCTGGCCCGGTTCGCGGTCACCGCGACGGCCCGTGACCGGGACCGGGAGGCGACGCTGACCCGGTTGGCCGAGCGGGCCGCGGCGGTCCGGGTCCTGCTGGACGGCTCCGGGCCGGCGGTGGCGCGGCGGGAGACCGGCGACCTGCGGGTGCGACCGGAGACCCGGCGCTCGGGTGAGCGGGTGGTCGCCTGGCACGGCAGTGTCACCACCACAGTCACCGTCACCGACTTCACCGCGTTGGGTGAGCTGATGCTCCGCCTCGCCGACCAGGACCAGGTCGAGGTGGCCGGCCCGTGGTGGGAGCTTCGTCCGGACAGCCCCGCCCATCGTGCGGCCCGGCACGCCGCGATCAGCGACGCGCTGCTGCGGGCCCGGGAGTACGCGGAGGCGCTGGGCGCCCGGGTCACCTCGTTGATCGAGCTGGCCGATGCGGGCCCCGCCGACCGACCGATGTTCGCCCGTGCGGCGTTCGCCAGTGGCGGTGGAGCGGGCGGTGGTCCGCCGGAGCTTGAGCTGGACCCACAGCCGCAGACCGTGCAGGCGGCGGTGCAGGCGCGGTTCACCATCAGCGACCCGGTTCTGGGCTGATGCCGCCGGCCCGGGTGCTGACCGTCGACGAGTTGGTGGAGCGGGCGTTGGCGCTTGCCGAGGCCGGCTCGCGACAGCTGCTCGGCATCGCCGGTGCGCCGGGCGCGGGGAAGTCCACCCTTGCTGCGCGGATCGTCGCCGAGGTCGGGTCGGCCGCCTGCCTGGTGCCGATGGACGGCTTCCACCTGGCGCAGTCGCAGCTGGTCCGCCTGGGCCGCGCCGACCGCAAGGGCGCGGTGGACACCTTCGACGCCAACGGGTACGTCTCGCTGCTGCGCCGGTTGCGCCGGTTGGAGCCGACGTCGGTCTACGCGCCGGAGTTCCGGCGGGAGCTGGAGGAGCCGGTGGCCGGCGCGATCGAGGTGCTGCCGTCGGTCCGGCTGGTGGTGACCGAGGGCAACTACCTGCTGTTGGAGGATTTCCCCTGGCAGGAGATCCGACCGCTGCTGCACGAGGCGTGGTTCCTCGACCTGGACGCCGAGGTGCGGCACCGCCGGCTGACCGCCCGACACGAGGCGTTCGGTAGGTCTCCGGAGCAGGCGCGGGCGTGGGCGCTGGGCAGCGACGAGTCCAACGCGGCCCTGATCACCCCCACCGCCGGGCGAGCTGACCTGGTGGCCCGCCTGTCGGAGTCCCCGGCGGCCTGACCGCGGACTGCTAGTCGAGTTGACGGACTGGTCGGGCCGGGTTGCCGACCGCGACCACGTTGGCGGGCAGGTCCCGGGTGACCACCGCGCCCGCGCCGACGACGGTGTTCGCGCCGATCGTCACGCCGGCCAGCACGATCGCGCCGCCGCCGAGCCACACGTTGTCGCCGATGGTGATCGGCTTGGCCGCCTCCCACTTGTCCCGTCGCGGGCCGGGCTCGACCGGATGCGTCGGGGTGAGCAGCTGCACGTTCGGGCCGACCTGGACGTCCGCGCCGAGGGTGATCCGACCAACGTCGAGGAAGACCGCGTTGTAGTTGACGAAGCTGCGCGGGCCGATGCGGATCTGCCAGCCGTAGTCGCAGTAGAACGGTGGGCGGATCCAGGTGCCCTCGCCCAGTTCGCCGAGGAGTTCACGCAGTGCCGCGATCCGGGCCCGGGGGTCGGCTGCGGGACTGGTGTTGAAGCGTTCCATCAGCCGGGCGGCCTGCTCCAGGTCGGCGACGATAGCAGGATCGTCGGCGATGTATGGCTCGCCGGCGAGCATCTTGTCCTTCATGGAGGTCACGACCCGATCATGCCGGCCCGGTTCGTCGGCTCGTGGCGGGTTCGTCATCTTTCGGCCTTCATTTTGCATACCGAGTATGCAATTCTGGGTTGTCTATGTGACCCCGATCCATGAAGACGCTTGACGAGGAGGATCCGTTGCACCAGGGAAAAGGATTGGCCGCCCTCGGCCTCGTGTTCGCGCTGGCGCTCTCCACGCCGGCTCCCGCCTCAGCCACGGCCGCGGCGCCCGCCCCACCCGGCGGCACCGGTCACCAGACAATTCCGGGTGGACCCATCGCCAACCGCTCGACCACCGTCACGCTGATCACCGGTGACCGGGTCACCGTCACCGCTTCCGGCGCCTCGGTCCGGCCCGGCGCCGGCCGCGAGGACGTGCGGTTCCTGGTCCAGCGTGACCGCGGTCGCCTCTCGGTGACGCCAGCGGACGCGCTGCCGTTGCTGCGCTCGGGCCGGGTGGACCGGCGACTCTTCGACGTCACCGGGCTGGTCGAGGCGGGCTACGACGACGCCCACCGCAACACCCTGCCGCTGCTGGCGGCGTACGCCTCGACGGGTGCCGCCCGGCGTGCCCCGGCCGCTCTGCCCGGCACGCGGGTGACCCGCGACCTGCCGGCGATTCGTGGTGCCGCACTGAACAGCGACAAGTCTTCCCTCGGCGGGGTCTGGGAGACGGTCACCACCACCGGTCCCGCCGGGGCTCGGCTCGACGCGGCGGGGGGCGTCGAGCGGATCTGGCTGGACGGCCGTCGATGGGTGACGCTCGACCACAGCGTGCCGCAGATCGGCGCGCCCGCCGCCTGGGCGGCCGGGTTCACCGGCGCGGGAGTGTCCGTCGCGGTGCTGGACACCGGCGTCGACGCGACCCACCCGGACCTGGCCGGCAAGGTGGCCGAGGCGCGCAACTTCACCGAGGTCACCGACGCTCGGGACATGGTCGGCCACGGCACCCACGTGGCCTCGACCATCGCGGGCAGCGGCGCCGCCGCAGGCGGCAAATACCGGGGTGTGGCGCCGGACGCGACGCTGCTGGACGGCAAGGTCTGTGAGGACACCGGCTGCTCCGATTCGGCGATCCTCGCCGGCATGCAGTGGGCCGCGGTGGAGAAGAAGGCCGCCGTGGTCAACATGAGCCTCAGCGGCTGGGACACCCCGGAGGTCGACCCGCTGGAGGAGGCGGTGCAGAGCCTGACCGCCCAGACCGGCACCCTCTTCGTCCTCGCGGCCGGCAACGACGGCATGGACGGCTCGGTCGGCTCCCCGGCCACCGCCGACGCCGGGCTAGCCGTGGGCGCTGTGGACCGCGACGACGAACTGGCCGAATTCTCCAGCCGGGGCCCGCGGGTCGGCGACGACGCGCTGAAACCGGACATCACCGCGCCCGGCGTCGACATCGTCGCCGCCCGGTCCGCCAACGGCTACATCGGTGATCCGGTGGACGACCGCTACGTCACGCTCTCCGGCACCTCGATGGCCACCCCGCACGTGGCCGGGTCGGCCGCGCTGCTGGCCCAGCAGCACCCGGGATGGCGGGCCGACCGGCTCAAGGCCACCCTGATGGCCGCCGCCAAGCCGCACCCGGACCAGACCGCCTACCAGCAGGGAGCCGGGCGGGTCGACGTCGCCCACGCGATCACCCAGCAGGTCAGCACCGACCCGGTGAGCGTCTCGTTCGGGCGTACGCTCTGGCCGCACACCGAGGACGCCCCGATCACCCGCACGGTGACCTGGCGCAACGACGGTCCGGCCCCGATCACCGTCGACCTGAGCGTCGAGGGCGCTGGCCCCGGCGGGCGCGCGCTCCCGGCCGGCCTGTTCCAGTTGGGCGCCAACCAACTCACCGTGCCGGCGGGTGGCACGGCCGCCACGACCGTCACCGCGGACACCCGGCTCGGCGACGCCGACGGTTACTGGACCGGGCGGATCGTGGCCCGATCCGGGTCGGCGGTCGCGGTCACCCCGCTTGCCGTGCACCGGGAGGTGGAGAGCTACACGCTGACCGTGGAGCACCTGAACCGCGCCGGCGCGCGCACCGCGGACCACTGGAGCTCCCTGGTCGGGATGGACACCTACGGCTCCTGGGACCTCGTCAGCTCCGACGGGGTGGCCAGCGTGCGGGTGCCCAAGGGGCAATACGGCCTGAGCGGCCTCGTCTTCGAGCCCGGACCGGAGGACGAGCAGCGCGGCATGTCCATGCTGATACAGCCCGAACTGACCCTCGATCGGGACACCCGGATCGTCGTGGACGCTCGCCGGGCCAAGCCGGTACGGACGACCGTGCCGGACCGGACCGCCGTCCCGCTACTGATCGACCTCAGCGGCAACTTCACCGCCGACGACGGCAGCGGATACGGCATCGGACTCTGGGCGGAAACGTTCACCGGCCTGACCAGCGGTCAGCTCGGCAAGCCGGTCTCCGCCGACAAGTTCGTCGCCACCGTCAGCAGCAACTGGACCAAGCCGGACCCGGCCAACAGCCCGTACCTGTACGCGCTTGCCGAAGCGATCTCCGGCCGGATGCCTACCGGCTTCGTCCGCGACTACGCCCGACGGGACCTGGCCACCGTCGTGCACCAGTTCCGCGGTGGCTACCCGGGCATGCAGGCCGAGCGGATCGTGATCCCCGAGCTGGAGTACAACGTCGGCTATTCCGCGCTGGTACTGCCCACCGTCGTGCCCGGCCAGCGGGTGGAGTACTACAACACCAAGGGCGTGAAGTGGGAATCCGAGGTCTATTTCGGAACGGTGGACGAGGAAGGGTGGTTGAACGCGCAGGCGGCGCTCTTCTCCACCCCCACCGCGTACCGGGCCGGGCGGACGGTGCAGGAGATCTGGAACCAGGCGCCGTACGGACCGTCCTTCCCGAAGCCGCGCTGGCCGCACCAGAGCGTCAGCCGGATCGGCGACACCGTCGTGGTCGACGTGCCGATGTTCAGCGACGCGGCCGGGCACCCGGGCTTCTCGCTGAGCGACAGTGAGCACACCAAGCTCTGGCGCAACGGCAAGCTGGTCGGCGAGAGCGAGTACGCCGGCTACGGAGAGTTCACAGTGCCACCGGGTAGGGCTGACTACCGGCTCGTCACGTCGTCGAAGCGAAGCTTCACCGACCTGAGCACCGCTGTGGAGTCCAGCTGGACCTTCCGGTCGAGGCACGTCGCCGGTGACACGCCGGCCCGACTGCCCCTGTCGGCGATCCGCTTCGCGCCGCCCCTGCGGTTGGACAACAGCGCCCCGGCCGGCCAGGGCTTCGTCGTCCCCGTGCGGGTGCAGCGGCAGCCCGAATCGGCGGCCACCCGGGTGGAGAAGCTCGCTGTCGACGTCTCGTACGACGGCGGGAAGACCTGGAGCAAGGCCAAGCTGGTCCGCACCGCCGCCGACGGCTGGTCGGCCCTGTTGCGGCACCCGGCCGGCACCGGCTACGTGTCGCTGCGGGCCAGTGCACGGGACACCGCCGGCAACACGGTGACCCAACGGATCATCCAGGCGTACCGGTTGCGCTGAGGCGTACCCCGTCCGGGTCCGCGGCCGAACGCCGCGGACCCGGCGGGTCCGTCAGTCGTTGGTGTGCAGGGCGGCGTTCAGTTCGATGCCCCGACCGGTGCGCGGCCGCGCCTCCAGCCCGCCGGTGACCGAGTTGCGCCAGAACAAAAGGCCGTCGACACCGGACAGCTCCCGGGCCTTGACCACCCGACCGTCGGGGAGCGTGATCTTCGACGCGGCGGTGATGTAGCAGCCGGCCTCGACCACACAGTCGTCGCCGAGCGAGATCCCGACGCCGGCGTTCGCGCCGACCAGGCTCCGCTCGCCGATGCTGATCTTGTCGGTGCCGCCGCCGGAGAGGGTGCCCATGATGGAGGCTCCGCCGCCGATGTCGGAGCCGTCGCCGACCAGCACGCCCTGCACGATCCGCCCCTCGACCATCGAGGTGCCGACGGTGCCGGCGTTGAAGTTTACGAAACCCTCGTGCATGACTGTGGTGCCGCCGGCCAGGTGAGCGCCCAGGCGCACCCGGTCGGCGTCGGCGATCCGCACACCGGAGGGCACCACGTAGTCGGTCATTCGGGGGAACTTGTCGACCCCGTACACCGCCAGGTGCCGGCCGGCGGCCCGCTCGATCACCCGCAGCTCGTCCACCCGCTCCGGGGGGCACGGCCCGGCGGACGTCCAGGCCACGTTGGCCAGCTTGCCGAAGATGCCGTCCAGGTTGAGCTGGTTGGGTCGGACCAGGCGGTGCGACAGCAGATGCAACCGGAGGTACGCGTCGGACGCGTCCTTGATCGGGTCGTCCAGCGAGCCGATCACGGTGACCACCTGCACGGTACGCAGACCGGGCAGGGGCCGGTCACCGAGCGCTGCCGGCGGCAGGTCGAGCACGTCCGCCTTGTCCTCGCCGGTGACCAGCGGCAGCTCGCCCAGGCCCAGCTTGCCGGTCGGGTACCAGGTATCGAGCACCTGCTCGTCGGCGGTGACCGTAGCCAGGCCGATGCCCCAGGCGGAATCTGCGGACGTCACTGTTACACCTCTCGGTCACGGCCGGGCTGACCTCGGCTCGCTCCTCGCGCTGACAGACCTGAAGGTACCGTGCGAACCATGGAGAACCCGCTGACCCCCGAGGTCCTCGCCGATCCGGTGCAGCTGACCCGCGCACTTGTCGACATAGAGTCCGTGTCCCTCAACGAGAAGGCCATCGCCGACTGTGTCGAAGAGGTGCTGCGGGGCGTACCGCACCTGACCACCCACCGGCACGGCAACACGGTGATGGCGCGCACCGACCTCGGTCGGTCGCAGCGCGTCGTGTTGGCCGGACACCTCGACACGGTGCCGCTGAACAACAACTTCCCGTCGACCATGCGCGGCGACCTGATGTACGGCTGCGGCACCTCCGACATGAAGTCCGGCACCGCGTACGCGCTGCACCTGGCGGTGACGCTGCCCGAGCCGCGCTACGACGTGACGTACTTCTTCTACGAGGCCGAGGAGATCGAGTCCCGGTACAACGGGCTCAACCTCGTCGCCCAGGCGTTCCCGGAGTGGCTGGAGGCGGACTTCGCGGTGCTGCTGGAGCCGACGTACGGCATCGTCGAGGCGGGCTGCCAGGGCACCATGCGCTCGGTGGTCACCACGACCGGCGTACGCGCCCACTCGGCGCGCTCCTGGCACGGGGTGAACGCCATCCACGCCGCCGGTGAGGTGCTGCGACGCCTCCAGACGTACGAGGCGCGCCGGGTCACCATCGACGGCTGCGACTACCGCGAGGGCATGAACGCGGTCCGGATCAACGGCGGGGTGGCCGGCAACGTGGTCCCCGATCTCTGTCAGGTCGAGGTCAACTACCGGTTCGCCCCGGATCGCACCCCGGCCGAGGCGGAGGCGCACCTGCGTGAGGTGTTCGCCGGCTTCGAGGTGACAGTCACCGACACGGCTGCCGGTGCCGCGCCCGGGCTCGACGCGGCTCCCGCGAAGGAGTTCCTGGCGGCGGTCGGCGCCGCGCCGATCGGCAAGCTGGGCTGGACGGATGTGGCCCGGTTCGCGGCGATGGGCATCCCCGCGCTGAACTTCGGGCCGGGCGACCCGAACCTCGCCCACCACCCCGACGAGCACGTCGAGATCAGCAAGATCCGCGACGGTGCGGCAACCCTGCACCGCTGGCTGGCCCCGGCCTAACCCCGGCTCCGCCTCCCGCGCCCGTCGGTGATCAAGAGGTTTGCGTCAGCCTGGCCCGTTGTCGGCGACGCAAACCTCTTGATCGGCTCCGGAAGGTGTGGGGGAGGTGGGGGTTGGGTTCTGCTGGCGGGTGCGGCGGCGTTCGGCCACCACGTCTTGGATCCGTCGCTGCATCTGGCGACGGATCCGGATCATCTCGCTGTTGCTGATCACGCTGTCTCCTCCCCCGAAGGCGCGCGCCGGGGCATACCCGGTATGTGAATAGTAAGACGTACGGGAGAGCCGAATAGTTGCCCATGATCCCGAACTATTTCTCGGCGTCTGCGCCCCGCGTACCCGGCCGGTGCTGCTCCACTACGGTTGGCCCATGAGCCAGAGCAACGGGCGGGAGGCCGGTCGCGGTCCGGGACAGGAGCGTCATCGCGGTGCGGTCACCCTTCGCAGGGGGTCGATCCCGAGCAGCACCGCGGACCAGCGGTTGCTGGATTCGCGGGGGCGGGGCGACTGGAAGAGCAAGGACGCCTGGCGAGCGCTGCGCATCCTCGCCGAGTTCGTCGAGGGTTTCGACACCCTCGCCGACGTGCCGTCGGCGGTCAGCGTCTTCGGCTCCGCGCGCAGCGCGCCGGACAGCGTCGAGTGTCAGTTGGCCGAGCGGTTGGCCGGCGCGCTGGCCCGAGCCGGCTACGCGGTGATCACCGGAGGCGGGCCCGGAGTGATGGAGGCCGCCAACCGCGGCGCCAGCGAGGCCGGTGGGCTCTCCGTGGGGCTCGGCATCGAGCTTCCGTTCGAGCAGGGCATCAACGAGTGGGTCGACCTGGCCATCGACTTCCGCTACTTCTTCGCCCGCAAGACGATGTTCGTCAAGTACGCCCAGGCGTTCGTCGTGCTGCCCGGTGGGTTCGGCACCATGGACGAGCTGTTCGAGGCGCTCACCCTGGTGCAGACCGGCAAGGTCACCCGGTTCCCGGTGGTGCTCATGGGGGTCGCCTACTGGCAGGGCCTGCTGGACTGGCTGCGCGACACGATGGCCGCCACCGGCAAGATCGGGCCGGTCGACCTGGACCTCATCTGCCTCACTGACGACGTCAACGAGGCGGTCAAGTACATCGTCGAGGCGGAGGCCGCGCTCTCTGCCGAGCAGGAGGCGGTCCGGGAAGAAGCCGTCGCCCGCACCGGCGCAGCCCAGCAGGCCGCAGCCGTTCAGGCCGCCGAGCAGCCCCGGGATCACGACTGATGGCGGCGATCTGCGTCTTCTGCGCCTCCTCTCGTACCCTCGATCAGCGCTGGTTGGACCTCGCCGCCGAGACCGGCGCGGAGCTTGCCCGGCGTGGGCACACGCTGGTCAGCGGTGGTGGCTGCGTCGGCATGATGGGCGCGCTGGCGGACGGCGCCCGATCCGCCGGTGGGCGCACCGTCGGCGTGATCCCGCAGTCGCTCGTCGATCTGGAGGTCGCCGACCTGGCCTCGGACGAGCTGCTGGTGACCGACTCGATGGCCAGCCGCAAGACCCTGATGATCGACAAGTCGGATGCCTTCCTCACCCTGCCCGGCGGGCTGGGCACCCTGGACGAGTTGTTCGAGGTCTGGACCACCGCCACCCTCGCCCTGCACACCAAGCCGATGGTGCTGATCGACACCGACGGGTTCTACCGCCCCCTGCTGGACTGGCTGGACACGCTGGCCGACCAGACCTTCCTGAAGCCCGCCGGCCGCGACCTCCTGACGGTCACCACCACCGTCCAAGAGGCCCTGAACGTCCTGGAATCCCACCTAACCTGACTGCCCCACCCCGGCCCACCCCCGGCCCGGCCCGGCCGCGGTGATCAAGAAGTTGGCGACATCGCTGTCGGCGTGTCGCGCCGCTAACTTCATGATCGACAGGGGTGGATGGGGTGCGGTGGTGGGGTTGGGGTTGAGGTGGGGTGGGTGTCGTATGGGTCTGATGGGATGAGCTGATGCAGGCGTACCGGTTGGTGCGGCGGCCCGGAGGGCCGGCGCGGGAGGGCGGGGGGACGCCTGACCGTGCTTCGCTGCCTGGCAGCGGCGGCACGTCTGAGGGCGTTGTCGGCGCGGCAGGCGGGCCCGACGGCGTGGCCGGGCCCGCGCCGGCGGTCGGCGGCAGCGGCTGGCGGGTCGATCGGGTGCAGGCCGAGGTGGTCGGGCACACCGACGGGCCGATGCTCGTGCTCGGAGGCCCGGGCACCGGCAAGACCAGCACGCTTGTCGAGGCGGTCGCCGCCCGGGTGGCCGAGGGGGTCGACCCCGAACGGATCCTCGTGCTGACCTTCGGCCGCCGAGGCGCCACCGCGCTGCGGCAGCGCATCGAGGCCCGGATCGCGCAGGACGGCCACCGGGTGCTGCGCGAGCCGCTGGTGCGCACCTTCCCGGCGTACGCCTTCGGGTTGCTCCGCCGCGCCGCCGCCGAGCGGGGCGAACCGTCGCCCCGGCTGCTCACCGGCCCCGAGCAGGATCTGATCATCCGTGAGCTGCTGGACGTGGTGGGCGAGGAGCCCGAGGACGACCCGATCGGCTGGCCGACCGACCTGCGCCCCGCCCTACGGACCCGGGCGTTCGCCGGCCAGCTGCGCGACCTGCTCATGCGCGCCGCCGAACGCGGCGTGGGCCCGATCGACCTGGCCCGGCTGGGTGAGAAGCTCGGCCGCGCCGACTGGCCGGCCGCCGCCCGCTTCCTCCGGGAGTACGTCGCCGTGCTCGCGCTGCGCGACGTCAGCAACCGGGGCTCCATCGCGTACGACCCGGCGGAGCTGGTCCGGGCGGCCACCGGGCTGCTGCGCGACGACGAGGAGTTGCTGGCCGCCGAGCGCCGCCGGCTCGCCCACGTCTACCTCGACGAGTTGGCCGACACGGACCCCGCCCAACTGGAGTTGCTCTCGGTCATCGCGGGCGGGGGCAAGTCCCTGGTCGCGTTCGCCGACCCGGATTCCTCCACGTACGCCTTCCGGGGCGCCGATCCGGCCGGGGTGGCGACGTTCCCGCACCGCTTCCGGACGGCTTCCGGCGCGCCGGCCGCGCAGGTGCTGCTGACCACGTCGTACCGGGCCGGGCCGGACCTGCTCGCGGCGATCGCCCGGCTGGGTCGCCGGCTGCGGGGTCCGGCCGCGCACCGTCGGCTGCACCCCCTGCCGGACGCGCCGGCCGGCGTGGTCGAGGTGCACACGTTCCGCTCGGCGACCAGCGAGGCCGCCTGGTTGGCCCACGCGCTGCGTTCGGCTCACCTGCTCGACGGCGTGCCCTGGTCACGGATGGCGGTGCTGGTGCGGTCGACCGCGTTGCAGCTGCCCACCCTGCGACGGGCCCTGCACGCCGCCGGCGTACCCACTGTCGTGCACGGCGAGGATCTGCCCCTGCACCTGCAACCGGCGGTCGCGCCGCTGCTGCTCCTGCTGCGCTGCGCGTTGGAGCCGGAACGACTCGACGAGGAGGCGGCCGTCGCGCTGCTGCACTCGTCACTGGGCGGGGCCGACCCGCTGGCCGAGCGGCGGCTGCGGCAGGGCCTGCGCGCGCTCGCGTTGGCCGGCGGTGACCGACGCCCCTCCGGGGAGCTGATCGTCGAGGCGTTGCAGGACCCGGAGGAGTTGGCGGGCATCGAGCGGCGCTGGGCGGAGCCGGCGCAGGCGGTGGCCGGGCTGCTGGCCATCGCACGCGAAGCCGCCGCCCGGCCGGGTTCGACCGCCGAGGACGTGCTCTGGGCCGTCTGGCACGCCAGTGGTCTCGCCGAGCGGTGGGCCGGCGCGATCAACCAGGGGCGCCCGGAGGCCGGCGAGGGCGACCTGGCCCGGCGGCGGCGGGCCGAGGCCGCCGACCGTGACCTGGACGCCGTGCTGGTCCTCTTCGACGCGGCGGCCCGGTTCACCGACCGGCTGCCCGGCGCGCGCGCCGAGGTCTTCCTCGACCACGTGCTCGCCCAGGACCTGCCGGCCGACACCATCGCTCCGACCGCCGATCGGGGTGCGGCGGTACGCCTGCTCACCGCGCACGCCGCGAAGGGCCTGGAATGGGACCTCGTCGCGGTGGCCGGCGTACAGGAGGGCATCTGGCCGGACCTGCGACTACGCGGCAGCCTGCTCGGCTCCGAGCGACTGGTCGACGTGCTGGCCGGCCGGTCGGTCGACGGCGCGACCGCGGCGAACGTGGTGGGTCAGACCTCGGCGTTGCTGGACGAGGAGCGTCGGCTCTTCCACGTCGCCGTCAGCCGGGCCCGGCACCGACTGCTGGTCAGCGCCGTGGCGTCGGCCGCCGTCGGCGGTGACGATCACGAGGAGCAGCCGAGCCGGTTCCTGCACGAGCTGGGCCCGAGCACCCCACCCACGCCGCCGAGCACGCCCGGCCCCCCGCCCACGCCGCCGACAGCGCCCGGCCCGCCGCCCGGCCCACGCAGCGAGCCGTCCTCGGGCGGCACCGGAGGCGGTGCTGCGGGCGAGACCGGCGATGAGGAGCCGGACCGCCCCGGGGCACTGCCGGTGACCCGTCCACCTCGGGCGCTCACCCTGCCGGCGTTGGTCGCGGAACTGCGTACCGCCATCACCGACCCGGCCGCCCCGGCGGCCCGGCGGCGCGCCGCGGCGGCCGAACTCGCCCGGCTCGCCTCCGCCGGGGTGCCCGGCGCGCACCCCGACGACTGGTGGGGGTTGCGGGTGCTCTCCGACGACCGGCCGCTCGTCGACGACGGAGACCCGGTGCGGGTCACCCCGTCGGCTATGGAGAGCGCCCTGCGGTGCAGCCTCCGCTGGCTGCTGGAACGGCACGGCGGCAGCGGCCCGACCAGCACCGCGCAGGGAGTCGGCAACCTGGTGCACGCTGCCGCGATGCTCGCCGAGGACGCCAGTGCCGACCGCGGCGCGTTGCTCGACTACGTGGCCGCCCGGTTCGACGCGATCGAGCTGGCGGCCCGGTGGATGGCCGGGCCGGAGCGGGAACGCGCCGAGGCGATGGTCGACAAGTTGCTGCGCTGGCTGGCCACCAACCCGCGTCGGTTGCTCGCGATCGAACACGAGTTCGCCGTCCGCCTGGATGACCCGAATCGGCCCGTCGACCTGACCGGTCGGGTCGACCGGCTGGAGGTCGACGAGGCCGGGCGGCTCGTGGTGATCGACCTGAAGACCGGCAAGTCCACAGCTGTCACCGGCAGCGACCTGGCGGAGCACCCACAGCTCGGCGCCTACCAGGCGGCGGTGGAGGCGGGGGCGTTCGCCGAGTTCGGTGACGAGTCCGGGGGTGCCGCGCTGGTGCAGCTCGGGACCACCGCCAAGGACGCCAGAGAGCAGAACCAGCCGGCGGCCAGCGAGGGGCCGGCAGCCGGCTGGGCGACCGCGCTGGTCCGGCGGACCGCCGATACGATGGCAGCCGCCACGTTCGCCGCGGTGGCCAACTCGAAGTGTCGGGTCTGCCCGGTGCGCACCAGCTGCCCGGTCTCCGGGCAGGGCCGCCAGGTCGTCGAGCCGCCCACCGTCCGGCGCACCCGCGAGGGTGAGGAGTGATCTTGCTAGCCCGGTCACGACCTGGGACGGCACCCGTGAGGGCGAGGAGTGCGCCGGTGTTGGGAACCGAGACGGCACGGTGAGTCAGCCCACCCTGTTCGGCGCGGGTCCCGCGCCGACGCCCCGGCTCGCGGACTCCGGCCCCCGGTACACACCTGTGGAGCTGGCCAAGCTGCTGCGGTTGCCGGCGCCCACCCGGGAGCAGGCCGCGATCATCGCCGCCCCGGTGGAGCCGCTGCTGGTGGTCGCGGGCGCCGGGTCGGGCAAGACCGAGACGATGGCCGCGCGGGTGGTCTGGCTGGTGGCCAACTCGTACGTGCGGCCGGAGCAGATCCTCGGGTTGACCTTCACCCGCAAGGCGGCCGGCGAGCTGGCCCATCGCGTACGGGCCCGGCTCGACCAGCTGATCCGCCGCCTCGGCCGGCAGGGACGGGACCCGCTGGACGATCCGCTCGCGGGCGAGCCCACCGTCTCCACGTACCACTCGTACGCGGGACGGATCGTCACCGAGCACGGGCTGCGGGCCGGCTACGAGCCGTCCACCCGGCTGCTCACCGAGGCGTCCCGATGGCAGTTGGTCGACCTGCTGGTGCGCAACTACGACGGCGACATGTCCGAGGTGGACCGGATGCCGAGCACCATCACCGACGCGGTGCTGGCGCTCGCCGGGGAGTTGGACGAGCATCTGGTCGCGCCGGACGACCTGGCGGCCTGGACCGGTCGGTTCTTCGCCGAGGTGCAGTCCCGGCCGGGTCGGGTGTACGCCGACGTGCGCAAGGCACTCGGCCTCCAGCAGACCCGGTTGCGTCTGCTGCCGCTGGTGCGGGCGTACGCCCGGCGCAAGGAGGACTTCGAGGCGATGGACTTCGCCGACCAACTCGCCCGGGCGGCCCGGGTGGCCCGGGACCACCCGGGGGTCGGTGTGATCGAGCGGGACCGCTTCCGGGTGGTGCTGCTCGACGAGTACCAGGACACCAGCCACGCCCAGGTGGTGTTGCTCAACGCCCTGTTCGGCGGTGGGCACCCGGTGACCGCGGTGGGCGACCCGTGCCAGTCGATCTACGGCTGGAGGGGGGCCAGCGCGGGCACCCTGGACCGGTTCCCCACCGAGTTCGCCCGCGCCAACGGTGAGCCGGCCCCGGCGCTGGGGCTCACCACGAGTTGGCGCAACCGACCGGAGATCCTCCGGGTGGCGAACGCGCTCTCCACCCCGCTGCGGGCGGCGGGTGCCCGGGTGCCGGAGCTGCGCTCCGCGCTGACCGTCCGGGACCCGATCCCGCACCGCAGCCCGAGCGGTGCGGCCGGCGGCACGGTGCACTGCGCGATGCTGCCCACGTACGCCGACGAGGCCGACTGGATCGCCGACAGCGTGCTCGCCGCCTGGCGCGGGGCGGCTGGGATGCCGGGCGCGGCCCCGGAGCACATCCCGGTGGCGCAGCGCCCGACGACCGCCGTGCTGGTCCGGGTCCGCAGCCAGATCCCGGCGATCGAGTCGGCGCTGCGTGCGCGGGGCCTTCCGGTCGAGGTGGTCGGGCTGGGTGGTCTGCTGGACACCCCCGAGGTACGCGACGTGGTGTGCACGCTGCGGGTGCTGGCCGACCCGACCGATGGCGCGGCGCTGCTGCGGTTGCTCACCGGCGCCCGTTGGCGGATCGGGCCGCGTGACCTGGTGGCGTTGCACCGACGGGCTCGGGCCATCGCGAACGCCCGGCGACAGGTGGCCGCCGACGACGACGCCGCCGAGATCAGCCCCGACCTGTTGGACGAGGCGACCCTGGTGGAGGCGTTGGCCGACCTCGGGCCGGCGCAGGCGTACTCGGCGGAGGGTTTCGCGCGGCTGCGCGCGTACGGCCGGGAGTTGGCGCTGCTGCGCTACCGACTGGACCAGGCGCTGCCGGACCTGATCGCGGACATCGAGCGGACCATCGGCCTGGACGTGGAGGTCGCGGTGCGGGCCGGCCGGGACGGCGCCGGCGACGCGGGCCTGGCCCGGGGGCATCTGGACGCGCTCGGCGACGTGGCGGCCCGGTTCAGCGGGGAGACGCCCGGCGCGACCCTGTCCGGCTTCCTGTCCTACCTGGCCGCCGCCGAGGACGAGGAGCGTGGTCTCGCGCCGGGCGAGGTCGAGGTGGTGGATGGCGCAGTGCAGGTGGTGACCGCGCACGCGGCCAAGGGCCTGGAGTGGGACGTGGTGGCGGTGGCCGGGCTGAGTCGTGGGCTGTGGCCGGGGCCGGTGCGCAACTCCGACCACTGGCTGGGTGGGCTGGGCGTGCTGCCGTTCCCGCTGCGCGGCGACGCCGACGGGCTGCCGGAGCTGGCGCTCGACGAGGCGGAGGACCAGCGGGCCGTGGCGCGGGCGGTGACCGACTTCACCGACGCGTGGCGGGCCCACGACGAGCGGGAGGAACGCCGGCTGACGTACGTGGCGGTGACCCGGCCGCGCCGGCTGCTGCTCTGCTCCGGCTACTGGTGGGGGGAGGGCACGAAGCGACCGCGGGGTCCGTCGGTCTTCCTGCGTGAGATGTACGACGCCTGCCTCGACGGCGGGCCGGGGCACCTGATCGACGCGTGGGCGCCGGAGCCGACCCCCGACGCGACGAACCCCACGGCCGAGGTGGTGCTTCGCGCGGAGTGGCCGGCCGACCCGCTGGGCGGTCGCCGGCCGGCGTTGGCCGAGGCGGCCGGGCTGGTACGTCGCCTGATGGCCGACGGTCCGGCCGCGGCGCTCCCCGGGCCGGTCGGGCCGGTGCTTGCCGGGCCGGTCGGGCCGGTGCTTCCCGGGCCGGTGACGGCGCACGGGTCGGAGGTCGAGCTGGCCGAGCCGGTTGAGCCGGAGGTGGATCCGGAGGTGGCGCGCTGGCAGCGCGAGGCGGACCTGCTGTTGGCGGAGCGCGCCGAGCTGACCCGGCTCTCCGGTGCGGTCGAGGTGGCTCTGCCCGGGGCGCTGAGCGTCACCCAGCTGGTGGCGTTGCGGCGCGATCCGGCGGCGCTGGCCCGTACGCTGCGTCGCCCGGTGCCGGCCGAACCCAACCCGTACGCCCGTCGAGGCACCGCCTTCCACGCCTGGTTGGAGCAGCGCTTCGGCGCCGACCGTCTGTTGGACCTGGACGAGCTGCCCGGCGCGGCCGACGCCGATGCCGCACCCGACGAGGCTCTGGTCGAGCTTCAGGAGCGGTTCCTGGCCAGCGAGTGGGCCGACCGGTCACCGGTGGAGGTGGAGGTGCCGTTCGCCACGGTGATCGCCGGAGTGGTGGTGCGGGGCCGGATGGACGCGGTCTTCGCGCGGCCGGGTGGCCGGTTCGACGTGGTCGACTGGAAGACCGGCGCGCAGCCCACCGGGTCGGCGGCCGAGGTGGCCGCCGTGCAGCTTGCCGTGTACCGGCTGGCCTGGGCGGAGCTGGCCGGTGTGCCGGTCGACCGGGTGGGCGCGGCGTTCCACTACGTCCGACACGGGGTGACCGTTCGGCCCGCCGATCTGCTGGATGTGACGGGCCTCACGGCCATGATCGCCCAGTTGCCCGAGGATTCTGCCCGAAGTTGACCACTGCGGGGAAAACCGTGGTAGGTTGAACGGGTTGCAGTTTTGGTTACCAGAGACTCTGTGTGCGCCTGGCGGGATTGTGGCCCCAGGCGCTCTTTGTTGTGTCCGGAGTTCTCCGGGCGGGGCGACCAGAAGCGACAGGCGATTCGCGCATCCCCGCGCGGAGCGCTCCTCTTCGGGCACGCAACAAGTGCGTGACCGACGTTCCGTCAAGGAGACGAAACACATGGCTATTGGCACCGTGAAGTGGTTCAACGCTGACAAGGGCTTCGGCTTCATCACCCCCGACGGCGGCGGCGCCGACGTTTTCGCCCACTTCTCGGCGATCCAGTCCTCCGGCTACCGGAGCCTGGACGAGAACCAGCGGGTCGAGTTCGAGGTGACCCAGGGCCAGAAGGGCCCGCAGGCGGAGAACATCCGCCCGCTCTGATCTTCGGATCGGTCAGCACTACCTGTCGCGCCCTCCGGGTGTGACGGTGACGGGACCGGCCCGCCCCGCTGTTGCCTGCCTCCGCAGGCGACGGCCCGGCGGCGGGCCGGCCTGTACTCCCTTTCGGTTCGTGCTTGTGAGTCCTGGCGGCCTTTTTCCGCTGGTGACAGCGCCGACTTCGGCGCCCTCCCTCGACACGTGCCGCGTCGAGGAAGGCTTCCGCATGACCACAGTTATTCCGTCTTTCGCTCATACCGGTCTGGCGCCGGCGCTGCTCACCGCGTTGACCGCGCAGGGCATCAACGAGCCGTTCCCGATCCAGTCGGCGACGCTGCCCGACTCGCTCGCCGGCCGGGACGTGCTGGGCCGGGGTCGTACCGGTTCCGGCAAGACCCTCGCCTTCGGGCTTCCGCTGCTGTCCCGCACCGCCGGCCGTAAGGCGCGGCCGGGTCGCCCGCTGGCCCTGGTGCTGGTACCGACCCGCGAACTGGCCCAGCAGGTCACCACCGCCCTGGCCCCGTACGCCCGCGCCGTCGGGTTGCGCTGCGCCACCGTCGTGGGCGGGCTGTCGTTGCAGCGGCAGGCGGACGCCCTGCGCGCCGGCACCGAGGTGGTCGTCGCCACCCCAGGCCGGCTGCACGACCTGATCAACCGTGGCGACGCCCGGCTCGACCAGGTCGAGATCACCGTGCTCGACGAGGCCGACCAGATGGCCGACATGGGGTTCCTGCCCCAGGTCACCAAGCTGCTGGAGCAGGTCGCGCCGCGGGGGCAGCGGATGCTCTTCTCCGCGACCCTGGACGGCGGTGTGGACCGGTTGGTCCGTCGCTTCCTGAGCAACCCGGTCACCCACTCGGTGGACCCGGGCACCGCGACGGTCACCGCGATGACCCACCACGTGCTGCACGTCGACGCCGCGGACAAGCCCGACGCGCTGACCCGGATCGCTGCCCGTGAGGGCCGCACCATCCTGTTCATGGGCACCAAGCACCGCGCCGACCGGCTGGCCCGCCAGTTGCTCTCCAAGGGCGTACGCGCGGCCGCGCTGCACGGCGGCAAGTCCCAGCCGCAGCGCACCCGGATCCTGGAGCAGTTCCGCAATGGTCAGGTGACCGCCCTGGTCGCCACCGACGTGGCGGCCCGTGGCATCCACGTGGACGGCCTGGACATGGTGGTCAACGTGGACCCGCCGACCGAGGCGAAGGACTACCTGCACCGGGGTGGCCGTACCGCCCGGGCCGGCGAGTCCGGCTCCGTGGTCACCCTGGTCCTGCCGGAGCAGCGTCGGGACGTGTCCCGGCTGATGGCCACCGCCGGCATCCGGCCCGAGTCGGTCCAGGTGCGCGCGGGTGACGGGGCGTTGGCCCGGGTGACCGGTGCCCGCGAGCCGTCCGGCGTGCCGGTGACCATCGTGGCTCCGCCGGCGCCCGTCTCTCGGGTACGCACCTCCGGTGGCTCGGCCACCGACGGTGGCGCCCGGCCGGCGCACCGTGCGTCGGGCCGCTCCCGCCGCCCGCGTCGCCCCCGTACCGTCTGATCTTCTGCACGTCGACCGGCCCGCCCCGCTTCCGCGGGGCGGGTCGGTTTCGTTCGGCAGGTCAATCACCGCCGTCGAGCCGGACGGTGATGACGGAGCTGTGACCGGGTCGTGGCGGCTGCTGATGGCATGTCCGGGCACACCTCTGTGCCGAGCGATTGGATGAGGACATGCGTGTGATCGGTTCTCTACGGCGTGCCCGCGCGGCCGTCACCGAATTCTCCCGTCGTCGCCTTGCGCGCACTGCCGGCGTATTGGCGGCCGCCATCGTGGTCGGGTCGATGGCTGTTCCCACAGCCGGGTCAGCGGCCACTGTCGGGTGCGGCAGCCCCTGTGACGGCAAGGACTCGCAGACGTATTCTGCCCTGGTCGGGGGTGTCCGCGGCTCCTGCGCCCAGGACGCGAGGACGGTGAAGACCGCATCCAACGTGGAGCTGCGATACAGCCCCTTCTGCCGGACGGCGTGGGCGCGGCAGACCGACAGCTTCGGTTACATGAGCGGGGTGCTGGTGTTCAGTTGGTACTCGGATGGCCGGCAGCGTAGCTGGCAGGACGATCTGGGCACCGCCGGCTCCTGGTCGAAGATGGTCAACGACAAGGGCCTGACGGCCTCGGCGTGCTTCTACCAGTACGAGTCGGAGTTGGATCAGGTCAACGACATCAAGACCGTCCAGTGGTGCACCGCCAGGTACTGATCGACTGATGTCGTCCGGCGTCCCGCCGACCGTGTCCACCGGTCGGCGGGACGCCTGTCCGCGTACGGTGCTCCCCGCCACCTGACCGTTCGGTTGAATCGGTAATCAGCCTCTGTTGGGTCGGCTGGCCGACTGCGCCCCGGTCGTCAGTGGTCAAAGCTGACCGACGGGGGAAGTCGGGCGGGGGGCCCGGCACGGGAGGGGTGACCATGGCGGGCGAAGCCGGCTCGGGCGCACTGCGTGAACTGATCCTGGTGGTCGCGGTCGCGCTCGCCGGATTGTTGCTCGCCATGGTTGCGGCCTTCGCACCCTGGCACGCCACCCCGGCGGGTAACGCTCCCGCCGGTCTGGTGGAGCTGCACAGTCCCGGCGACCTGGGCCCCGGCCCGGCGACCGCACACGTGGGCTGAGCAGCGACCGGCCTACCGGCGCCGGCGGAGGGGCAGGCCCGGTCAGGATCGGTACGAGATGTGGTCGGGTCGGCGGGGCACCGGCCCGACCACATCACCGTCGCCTCGTCCCCGGCCGCGCCTCTCGCGCGCCGATCTTGCACTTTCAGTTGTCGATATAACACGGTATGCCACTTATGCTGGGACAGTAAGTGCAAGATCGCGGCGTGGGGGCGTGTGACTCACCTTGTGGTGGGGGCGTGGGTGAGCAGGTCGGCCAGGGTGGTGCTGTCGACCACCGTGGCGATCGCCCCGTGCACCGCCAGCCAGACGTCGGTGAGCCCCGCGGCCACCCCGTGATAGCCGGCCCGCTCGGCCGGCAGACCGCGCACCGTCGTGGGCGAGCCCCCGACCGCGCGCAGCACGTCTCCGACGGTGATCTCGTCGGCTGGTCGGGTCAGCGCGTACCCGCCGTCGGCACCGCGATGGCTGTGCAGCAGACCGGCCCGGCGCAGGTCGAGCAGGATGCCCTGCAGGAAGCTGAGCGGGATGTCCTGCACCTCGGCCAGGCTGGCCGCCTTCACCAACTCGCCGACCCGGTCGCCGTCGCCGCCACCACCACCGGCGGCGGCGACGGCGAGCATCGCCCGGAGCGCGTAGTCGCTGCGCGCGGAGACGAACACGTCACTGACCAGCCTGGTCCAGTACGCCCCAGCGGCGCCGGATCGCCTTGTCCGCCGCGCCGAACGCGGCGTCCACGACCAGGCCGACGACCAGGATGACGATCATCGTGGAGAGCAGCCAGGGTGAGTCGGACAACTCGCGGGAGTAGGTGAGCTGGGCGCCGAGCGAGGTCTGTGAGATGCCGACCACGAGCAGCTCACCGGCCATCAGGCTGCGCCAGGAGAAGGCCCAGCCCTGCTTGAGCCCGGCGACGATCGCCGGCAGGGCGGCCGGCGCGATGACGTACCGGTAGAGGTTGAGCCCCCGGGCACCCAGGTTACGGCCGGCGCGTTTCAGCAGTGGCGGCACGTAGTCCACTCCGGAGATCACCCCGTTGGCGATGGACGGCGCCGCACCGAGCACCACCACGAAGAAGATCGCCTTCTCGCTCAGCTCGAAGAGCAGGATGGCCAGCGGGAACCAGGCGATCGACGGCATGGTCTGCAACGCGGTGATCATCGAGCCGATGGCGGCGCGCAGCACCGTGGATCGGGCCACCGCCAGGCCGAGCAGCAGGCCGACGGCGACCGAGAAGACGTACCCGAGGGCGGCCCGGCGGAGCGTGGTGACCAGGCCCTCCCAGAGCTGGGGGCCCTGGGCCTGGGTCATCAGCTCGCGGCCGACCTCCAGCGGACCGGGCAGCGAGTACGGCGGCTTCCAACCCGAGAGGACCACGAGTTGCCAGGCGGCGATGGCGATGGCCAGGGCGGCGAGCTTGGGCCAGGTGGCCGCCCAGAGCCGAGCGCCCCGGGATGCCTCCTTGTCCCGACCGGCGATCTCCAGCGCGTCGAGGCCGGTGATCTCCGCGTCGGTACGCGCCGAACTGGTGAGGGTGTCACTGGCCATGGCGGCCCACCTCCGTACGGAGCCGCTCGGTGACCTCGGCGGCGATGGCGGCGACCTCGGGGGAGTCGATCCGGCGAGGGCGCGGGATGTTCACCTCGGTGGAGTAGATGATCCGACCGGGTCGGCTGGAGAGCAGGATGATCCGGTCGGCCAGCCGGGCCGCCTCGCGGACGTTGTGCGTCACGAAGAGCACCGAGAGCTTGCGCTCGGACCAGATCCGTTCCAGCTCGTCGTGCAGGATGTCCCGGGTCATCGCGTCCAGCGCGCCGAACGGCTCGTCCATCAGCAGCACCGGAGTGTCCAGGGCCAGCGTGCGGGCGAGCGCGACGCGCTGCCGCATCCCGCCGGAGAGCTCGTGTGGGCGCTTGCGGCCGAAGTCGGCCAGGTGCACCGTCCGCAGCAGCTCGGCCACCCGCTCGCGGCGTTGGGCCCGGGGGAGCCGGCGCAGCTTGAGGGGCACCTCCACGTTGGCGTCGACGGTCAGCCACGGAAAGAGCGCCGGCTCCTGGAACATCAGGCCCGGGTTGGCGTCACCGGCCAGGGTGATCTGCCCACCACTGACCCGGTCCAGCCCGGCCACAAGGTTGAGCAGGGTGCTCTTGCCGCAGCCGGACGCGCCGACCAGACAGACGAACTCGCCGGGCGCGACGTCCAGCGACACGCCGTCCAGGGCCAGGACGGCGTTCGCCCCGCGCCCGTACACCTTGGTCACGCCGGAGAGCGCGACCGCGGTGGTCGCGCTCTGCGGCGTCGTCGTGGTCGACGTCATGGCTGGACGACCTCGGGCTCGCCCTGCGCCTGGAGCGCGTTGTTGAGGTACTTCAGGTCGTACAGGCCCTTGAGGTCCACCGGCTCGGTCAGTCCCACGTCGACGGCGTGGTCGAGCCCGGCCTTGAGGGAGGACGAGATCGGGTCGTTCGTGAACTCCAACGTCGGCCACGCCTGCTTGATCAGCTTCAGGTCCAGTGGTTTGCCGGTGATCTTGCCGATCGCGTCGGAGATCGCCTGCTGCGCCTCGTCGGGCTTGCTGTTGACGAACTCGTTGGCGGCCACCTGGCCGTCGACAAGCTTCTGCACCACGTCCGGGTGTGCCTTGAGGAACTTCGTGCTCACCAGCAGGTTGGTGATGACGAACTTCTTGTCCGGCCACAGATCGCGCTCGTCGACAAGCACCTTGCCGCCGGTGTTGACCAGGCGGGAGACGAACGGCTCGGGCACCCACGCGCCGTCGATCGCGCCGCTGTTGAAAGTCTCGACGGTCTGGGCGTTCTCCTGCGGCACGATCTTGACGTCACCACCGCCCTCCTTGGTGGTGGTGAGGCCCTGCTGCTTGAGCCAGTAACGGATCGCCACGTCCTGGGTGTTGCCCAGCTGCGGGGTGGAGATCTTCTTGCCCTTCAGGTCCTGCACGCCGGTGATGCCGGGCTTGACCACCAGCGCCACGCCGCCGGAGGCCGCGCCGGAGATGACCCGGACGGCCGCACCCTTGGACTTCGAGAAGGCGTTCACTGTCGGGTTCGGGCCGATGTAGGTGGCGTCCAGCGCACCGGAGAAGACAGCCTCGATGGCGGCCGGGCCGGCGTTGAAGGTTTTCGGGTCCAGCTTGACGTCGGTGCCGAGCTTCTCCGCGAAGATGCCCTTCTCCACGCCGACGACCGCCGGCGCGTGGGTGATGTTGGGGAAGTAGCCGAGGCGCAGCGTCACCGGGCCGGAGCTGCCGCCCGTGCCCTCGCTGTCGTCGCCGCACGCGGCGGTGCTGCCCAGGGTCGCCGCGCCGAGGGCGGCGAGGGTGGCCAGGGTGACCAACCGGCGCAGGGGGAACCGTCTCATCGTCCATCCAATCCGCAGTATTCCTACTTAGTTGGTAGGAAGAGTGGGTCAGGCTGCGGTCAGCGTCAAGACCCATCCACATGGCGGGATGGCGCGTCTCAGTTATGTCGGTATTTCCTACCAGCTTGCTAGGGTAACCGGCATTCGGTCACCGGCAGAGAGGCGACTTCGCGATGACCTTCCACTGGTTCCTGCCCACCTCCGGCGACGGCGACCAGGTCGGTGCCGCCACCGTCACCGCGGGGGCCGCGAGGCACGACCGGGCCGCGACGGTGGCCTACCTGGCAGAGGTGCTGCCCCTGGTGACGGCCCCGGTCGCGGCGGCTCCGGGAAGGTCGCGGGTGGCGGAGGTGTCGACGCGCTAGGGTCGACTCCGTGGCGGCGCGGAGATCCAGAATTCCAGCGACGAAGTATCCGGTCGAGCGGTTCACCCTCGACAACGGCCTGCGGGTGGTGCTCACCCCCGATCGCAGTGCCCCGGTGATCGGGGTGGCGGTGGTCTACGACGTCGGCATCCGCTCGGAGCCGGAGGGGCGCACCGGCTTCGCCCACCTCTTCGAGCACCTGATGTTCCAGGGCTCGGAGAACCTGGAGAAGCTGGCCCACTTCCGGCACGTGCAGGGGGCGGGTGGCACCTTCAACGGCTCCACCCACCTGGACTACACCGACTACTTCGAGACGCTGCCGAGCAACGCGCTGGAACGCGCGCTGTTCCTGGAGGCGGACCGGATGCGTGGCCCTCGGCTGACCGAGGAGAACCTGCGCAACCAGGTCGACGTGGTCAAGGAGGAGATCCGGGTCAACGTCCTCAACCGGCCGTACGGCGGCTTCCCCTGGCTGACCCTGCCGCCGGTCATGTTCGACACCTTCCCGAACGCCCACGACGGCTACGGCTCCTTCGACGACCTGGAGTCGGCGACCGTCGCCGACGCCGCGGACTTCTTCCGTCGCTACTACGCCAGCGGCAACGCCGTGCTGGCCGTCAGCGGCGACATCGACGTGGCCGAGGCGACCGAGCTGGTCACCCGGCACTTCGGCGACGTGCCGGCTCGACCGGCACTGCAACGGCCCGACTTCACCGAGCCCGACCTGACCGCCGAGCGGCGCACCTCGTACACCGATGCCCTGGCGCCGCTGCCCGCGGTGGCCGGCGCCTGGCGCGTGCCCGACCCGGTCACCGACTTCGCCGGCTACCTGCCGTACGTGGTGCTGGCCGAGGTGCTCACCGACGGCGACGCGTCGCGGCTGGTCGAGCGGCTGGTGCAGCGCGACCGCACGGTGACCAGCCTCGGCGGATACCTCGGTTTCATGGGCGACCCGTTCGACGTCCGTGATCCCACAGCGCTGCTGTTGCAGGCGCACCTGCCGCCGGGGGGAGACGTGGACAAGGTGCTGCGCACCATCGACGAGGAACTGGACCGGCTGGCCGCCGACGGGCTGACCGACGGTGAGCTGGCCCGCACCCAGGCCCGGATGGCGACCCACCTGCTGCGGGACACCGACGCGGTGCTCGGTCGGGCGCTCCGGATGGCAGTGCTGGAGCAGCAACGCGGCGAGCCGGGCCTGCTCAACGAGTTGCCCCGGCTGGTCGGCGAGGTCACCGAGGAGCAGGTCCGGGCCGCCGCGGCCACCCTGCGCCCGGAGCGTCGGGCCGCCATCGAGGTCATTGCCGGAGGCGCCCGATGATGATGACGACGACTACCACCACCGCTCCGGTCGGGCCGCGTACGCTGCCGCCGCTCGGTCCGACCCGCAAGCTCAAGGTGCCCAAGCAGGCCGAGCGCACCTTGCGCAACGGTCTCACCGTGATCGCCGTACGCCGGCCCGCCGTACCCCTTGTCGAACTGCGGCTCTGGGTGCCGTTCGGCCGGGTTCACCTGGCCCGCGGCGCGATGCTGTCGCAGACCATGCTCTCCGGCACCGAGTCGATGACCAGCGCGCAGATCGCCGCCGAGTTGCAGAAGGTGGGCGGCGGCCTCGCCGCGGGCGTCGACCCGGACCGGCTGATGCTCTCCGGCGCCGGCCTGGTCACCGGTCTGGACCGGATGCTGGAGTTGCTGGCCGAGGTGCTGACCGGCGCCAGCTACCCCAGCGACGAGGTGGCCACCGAACGGGACCGGCTGGTCGACCGGATCCAGGTGGCGCAGAGTCAACCGGCGCACCTGGCCCGGGAGGCGCTGCTGAAGCGAATCTACGGCCGACACCCGTACGCGACGCAGACGCCGGAGCCCGGCCAGATCCGTGCCGTCCGACCGGCCGCGCTGCGCGCGGTGCACTCGGAGCGGGTCCATCCGGCCGGCGCGCAGTTGGTGCTGGTCGGTGACGTGCAGCCGGAGAAGGCCCTGGACGCCGCCGAGCGGGCGCTCGGTGGCTGGTCGGGTGCCGGGCGTACGGCCGAACTGCCCGCGACCCCGCCGCTGGAGCCGGGGCCGCTGTTGCTGATCGACCGGCCGGGCTCGGTGCAGTCCTCGCTGCGGATCGCGCTCCCGGCGGTGTCGCGCACCGACCCGGACCATGCCCCGCTGCAACTGGCCAATCTGATCTTCGGCGGCTACTTCTCCTCCCGGTGGGTGGAGAACATCCGCGAGGACAAGGGCTACACGTACGGCCCGCACTCGGTGATCGAGCATTCCGTCGCCGGGTCGGTGCTGGTCGCCGCCGCCGACGTGGCCACCGAGGTCACCGGTCCGGCACTGCTGGAGACCACGTACGAGCTGGGTCGGTTGGCGTCGCTCCCACCGAAGCCCGAGGAGTTGGAGCAGGCCCGGCAGTACGCCCTGGGCACCCTCCAGCTCGGCATGTCCACCCAGGCCGGGTTGGCGGCGTTGACCAGCGCGTACGTGGGCAACGGTCTGCGCCTGGACTTCCTCGCCGAGTACGCGGTGAGGTTGGCGAAGGCGAGCGTCGACGACGTCGCGCGGGCCGCGGCCCGGTACCTGGCACCGGCTCGGGCGGCGATCGTGGTGCTCGGCGACGCGGAGCGGGTCACCCCGGGGCTGGCCGCGCTGACCACGGTGCAGACCGAGCAAGAGGCGTGAGCGAGCGGAGCGAGCGAGCCATGGGGTTCAGCAGTGGAGCGCCGGCGTGAGCGGGGAGGCGGCGCCGCCGTTGGCGCGGTCCACGTTGGATCGGGCGGCGCACCGGCGGGGTGATTCGCAGTGGCTGACCGAGGCGTGGTTGCGCGCCCGGGTGCTGCTGCTCGACTCGACCGACGAGGGTCGGACGCTGGCCCGCACGGAGACGTCGCCTCCGACGTTGGTGCTGTTCGGGGCTGGCGACGTGCCCGCGGGGTCCGAGTCGACGGCGATGTTCCTGGGTGTCGAGCCGGACGGGGTGCCGGTCTTCGCAGTCGACGCGCCGCTGCCGGCGATCCCGGGCACCCGGCCGGTTCACCTCCGGGAGGTGGGTCATCTGCTCGCCGACCGGGAGGCTGGCATCTTCACCACCGCGCTTGCACTGGTCAACTGGCACACCCGACACGGTTACTCGACGAGCACCGGGGCGCCGACCGCGATGGACGAGGCCGGTTGGTCCCGGGTGGACCGCAATGGTGGGCGGATCTGGCCGCGTACCGACCCGGCGATGATCGTGCTCGTCCACGATGGTGTGGACGGCGTGGACGGCCGCTGCCTGCTCGGCAACAACGCCAGCTGGCTGGGCACCCCGGGTGGCCGTCGCTACTCCTGCCTGGCCGGCTACGTGGAGCCGGGCGAGTCGGCGGAGGCGGCCGTGCTGCGTGAGGTCCGCGAGGAGGTGGGCATCGGGGTCGAGCGCATCGGGTACGTGGGCAGCCAGGCATGGCCGTTTCCCGGCTCGCTGATGCTGGGCTTCCTGGCCACCGCGAACCCGACCGAGCCGGTGCGGGTCGACCCGTCGGAGATCGCGTACGCCAGGTGGTTTTCCCGCCGGGAGGTCGGGGCCGCGTTGGCGGGGGAGACGGTGGATGTGGGCGATGGGGCCCGGCTGATCCTGCCGCCGCCGTCGTCGATCGCGCTGTTCCTCATTCACCGTTGGCTGGACGGCTGGGTGGACGCCGACCGCTGAGCACGGTCCCGACCCGTGGCCGCCGTTGCCGCGGCGGTCACGGGCCGGGAACACGGGCCGTCGTGGTCGGCGGGTGCGAGTAACGCGGCGGGGGAGCCGGTCCGACCACGACGGACGACCTGTGGAATCAGGTGCCGATGCGGCCCGGTCTGTGTCGGAAGGCGAGCCGAGGCTCGATCAGCGGGAGGACCTTGACCCGCTGCTTCCCGGCGCGGACCGCGCCGACAGTGGCCAGGGCGCGGGCGAGCAGCAGTGCGGCGTCCCGGTCCTCGGCGTGCACGATCTGCCGTCGGGGCTCGGGCGCGGTCGTCTCGTCGCGAAGTCGGTGGCCGTCCGCCCAGGCGGCGGCGATGTCCCCGTCGGCGACGGCGCGGATGTCGGTGCGAACGATCAGGAACCGCATGAGGGTCTCCGGATGAACCGCGACGGATGAGCCAGTGTGGAAGTTCCACGTTCTCGAAGGCCATGTTACGCCCCGTGTTCGTCCCAGCAACTGAAACGCGCCTATCGGTTTCGAGCCTCGTCCGATCGGCGGATGGCTGCTCAGCAGGGTCGCCGGCTCGCAGAGCGACGGGGCCGGCGGGGGTGTGACACGACGGGGCCGCCGGCTGTGCGCCGACGGCCCCGTACCCGGTCACCGAATCAGTTCAGATCGAACTGGCCCTTCTTCGCTCCGGTGATGAAACCGAGCCACCCCGTGCGGTTGAACAGCAGCACCGGGCCGCCCCGGTCCTTGCTGTCGCGCAGGGCGACCGCCGACGGGCCGGTGGCGAGCGGTGCGACCTCCACGCAGTTGGAGGTCTGGCTGCGTGTGCTGGTACGCCACGGGGCGTCCGCCAACGAGTGGGCGGAGACGGACGGCGTGTTGCGGATGTCGTTCATGGCTCTGCTCCTGATGTGCAGCGATCCGATGGGACGAGTGGTGCCGCACGTCCCGACGGAGGGTCCCCCGTGGATCACCGGTCCGTCAGTCGCCCCGAGTCCCGGCGGCGTTGGGTCGGCGCCGTTGCCGGCCCGAACGCCACTGTGGATGGGGGCGTCGCCTCGGTCAGCCGTCCCGTCGCCTCGATCAGCCAGGAGAGGGTGTCCGAAGCGTTAAGTGCCGCCGTGCATAGCCACTCGAACACCACTTTATAGCGATTTAGCGTGATTGCCTCGGTCGACATGACGTCGGTGAAGCCACCTTCGATGGTTAATGTCTCCGGATCGAGGGGATCGGCGAACCGATAGACCGAGAAAGCGGTCGGCGGAAGGTACCAATCGCCGATCTGGGTGTCCCTGGGCAGCACGTGCAGGGCCACGTTGGGCAGCAGAGCCAACTCGCAGAGTTGGAGCAGCTGCTCGTGCAGCACCTCCGGCGGCCCGGCCCGGCGGCCGAGAGCGGCCTCCTCCAACACTGCGGTGTACTGCGGAGCGTGCGGCTCGCGGGTCAGCAGCGACTGGCGGGCCAGCCGCGCCTGCACCTCGATCTCCGGCTCGTCGCCGGGCTCCGGCTCGCCCGCGCCCGCGTTGACCTGTCCGGCCGACACGATCCGGAGCTGGGCGTACCCGGGGGTCTGCAACAGGCCCGGCACCAGCACCGGGTTGTACTCGGAGATCTCCGCGCAGCCCGCCTCCAACTCGGCCCAGCCGCGCTGTTGCTGCGTCATCACCGGGAAGTTCTTCAACCAGCCGCGCATGTCGCCGGCCTCGTTGGTGATGCCCAATAGGTCGTCGTGCAGCGCCTGGTCGGCGCCGTAGAGGTCGAGCAGGTCGCCGACGTCCTGCGGGTCCGGTCGGCTGCGGCCGTTCTCCAAGCGGGACAGTTTGGACGCGGAGGCCCAACCGATACGCTCGATGACCTGATCGCCAGTGAGGCCCGCGGCCTCACGCAGGCGGCGCAGCTCGATGCCCAACCGGCGACGACGCAGGATCGGGCTGGGTGCGGCAGGAGGCACAGTGTCCTCTTTCCCGTCGACCGCCGCAGACGCGACGGTAACTGTATGAAATTCGCCCCCCACGGTCAGTATGGACGGCGCGACCGGTGTCGGAGGTTCCGGCGAGGGCGTGTCTTGCGAAAATCGCACCACGGGAATGCCGGACGACGACGGACCCGCGGTCGCGGTCCGTCGACCTCGCCCATCTGGGCAGGCCATTCCGCCGGAGGGACCCCATGCGCACGATCCTGCGCCGACCCGACTTCCGCCTGCTCTTCGGCGGCCTGCTGGCCAGCATGACCGCCGAGTCGATCCTGCTGCTCGCACTCGCCATCTGGGTCAAGGATCTGACCGGCTCGAACGGATTGGCCGGTGCCACGATCTTCGCGGTCATCGCGCCGATGACGCTGGCGCCGCTGGTCGGCTGGGTCGTCGACCGCTACCCGCGCCGGCCGTTCTTCCTGGCCGCGAACGTGATGACCGCGGCCCTGCTCGCCCCGCTGTTCACAGTCCGCGACGCGGGCGACGTCTGGGTCGTCTATCTGGTGGCCGCCCTGTACGGACTCTCGTCCATCACGCTCGGCGCGGCGCTCAGCGGGCTCATCCGCGAGCTGGTGCCGGTCGAGCTGCTGGCCGAGGCGAACGGCGTGCTCCAGACCGTACGCCAGGGGATACGACTGGTCGGCCCGTTGGCGGGCGCGGCGCTTTACGCGGCGCTCGGCGGATGGGCGCTGGCCGGCATCGGCATGGTCGGATTTCTGACCGCGGCGGTGGTGGTGACCGCGCTGCCCACCCCGCAACAGGTGCCGCCGGCCGTACGGCTGCGGTGGCCGGCCGAACTGGGCGCCGGCCTGCGGCACCTGGCCGGCGAGCCGGCGCTGCGGCGGGCCCTGCTCGGCTACGGCCTCGGGTCACTGGTGATGGGCTTCAGCGAGTCGCTCATCTTCGCCTACGTCGACCAGGGGCTGAACCGGGACGCCGCGTTCGTGGGCGTGCTGGTCACCGTGCAGGGCGTGGGTGGGTTGCTCGGCGGGCTCTGCTCACCGACGCTGGTCCGCCGGCTCGGAGAGGTCGGCACGCTCGCCGCCGGGGTGGCCTTCTTCTCTCCGGCCGCGCTCGCGCTCGCGTACCCCGATCTGCGGCTCGGGTTCGCGGCGGTGCTGCTGGCCGGGGTCTCGCTCCCGCTGACGATGGTGGGGTTGCACACGCTCATCCAGCGTCGTACCCCGCCCGCGCTGGTCGGCCGGGTAGCCGCCGCCACCCAGGCGGTGGTCAGCGGGCCGCAGGCGTTCTCCATCGGGGCGGGTGCCCTGCTGGTCGGGTTCCTGGACTACCGGCTGTTGTTCGCGCTGGTCGGGATCGCCACCCTGGCCGCCGGGGCCTACCTGTGGCGGGGCCGGCACCTGAGCGCGCCGACCGGGGCCCGCCCGCCGACACCACCCACCCGCCCGACGCTCCCGGCGCCCCGCCGGCCGGCCGACGACACCGACCTTCCCGGGCTCCCGGCACCCACCGACCGTCGCCACCGTGGCCCGTACCCGAACACGACGAACGGCCGCCCCGGTTGGGGCGGCCGCGCACCGAGAATGAACCGGCAGATCAGGCGTTGAGCGTCTCCAGGTGCTGCTTGACCTGGGTGATCGAGGGATTCGTCAGGGCACTTCCGTCGGCGAAGCGCAGCGTCGGCACCGTCTGGTTACCGCCGTTGACGCTCATCACGAACTCCGCGGCCTTCGGGTCCTGCTCGATGTCGACCACCTCGTACCCGATGCCCTCCCGGTCGAGCTGCGACTTCAGCCGGTGGCAGTAGCCGCACCAGGGGGTGGAATACATCGTCAGCATGGTCGGATCCTCCAACTGCTCCGGCCGCGGCTTGCGGATCAAGCCGAGGCTGTTCGCTGCAACGTTAGGGGGAGCTGAGATGATTCCTGGTTGTGGTGGTTCACTCAGCGTCGGAACAGGTGCTCGCCGGGCTGGACCCGGAGCAACGCTCCGCGGTGACCGCGCCCGCCGGCCCGGTCTGCATCCTGGCCGGCGCCGGCACCGGTAAGACCCGGGCGATCACCTCCCGGATCGCCCACCGGGTGCTTTCCGGCGAGATCTCCCCCCGGCACGTGCTCGCGGTCACCTTCACCGCCCGCGCCGCCGCCGAGATGCGGAGCCGGCTCACCGTCCTCGGGGTGGGCGGTGTCCAGGCGCGGACCTTCCATGCCGCTGCGCTGCGGCAGGTGCGGTACTTCGCGCCCCGGCTGCTGTCCGGCCGCGCCATGCCCGAGCTGCTGGACAGCAAGGTACGGCTGGTCACCCTCGCCGCCGCCCGGGTCGGCCTACGGACCGACCGGGCCGCCGCACGGGACCTGGCCGGTGAGATCGAGTGGGCCAAGTCGTCGCTTGTCGAGCCGACGGACTACGTGGTGTCCGCGGCCCGGGCGCTGCGCGACACACCGCACGAGCCGACGAAGGTCGCCGACGTGTTCACCGCGTACGAGCAACTCAAACGCGCGAACGGGGTGATCGACTTCGAGGACATGCTGCGGGCCGCGGTGTGGGGGATCGAGGAGCACTCGGACGTCGGCGAGCAGGTCCGCACCCAGTACCGGCACTTCGTGGTCGACGAGTACCAGGACGTCAACCCCCTCCAGCAGCGCTTGCTCGACGCCTGGCTGGCTGGCCGCAACGACCTGACAGTGGTCGGGGACGCCAGCCAGACGATCTACTCGTTCACCGGGGCCACCTCGGCGTACCTGGTCGACTTCCCCCGCCGGCACCGGGGCGCCACAGTGGTTCGGCTGGTCCGCGACTACCGCTCCACCCCGCAGGTGGTCGGGCTGGCCAACGCGGTGATCGCCCAGGCCCGGGGCACCGAGGCGCGGCTGCGGCTGGAGTTGAGCGGGCAACGCCCTCCCGGCCCCGAACCGGACCTGCGGATCTTCACCGACGAGCCGGCCGAGGCGAACGCCGTGGCCGCGCGCTGCCGGTCGCTGATCGACGCGGGCACGCCGGCGAAGGAGATCGCTGTGCTGTTCCGCGTCAACGCGCAGTCCGAGGCGTACGAGAAGGCGCTCACCGAGGCCGCGGTGCCGTACGTCGTGCAGGGCGCGGAGCGGTTCTTCGAACGGACCGAGGTGCGCCAGGCGATGGTCGCGCTGCGCGCCGCCACCCGCTCGATCCCGGGGGAGACACCGCTGCCGGCCGCCGTCGTCGAGGCGCTCACCGCGGTCGGCTGGGCCCCGGACGCGCCTCCGGCCGGCGGGGCCGCCCGCGAGCGCTGGGAGGCGCTGTCCGCGCTGGTCCAGCTCTCCGAGGAGTACGCGGCCACCCCCGAGGTCGTGCCGATCGGCGAGGCCGCCTCGGTGGAGCGCCCGGTCACCCTCTCCGACTTCACCGAGGAGTTGGCGCGCCGGGCCGCCCAGCAGCACGTGCCGACGGTGGACGGCGTGACGCTGGCGTCCCTGCACTCGGCGAAGGGCTTGGAGTGGGACGCGGTCTTCCTGGTCGGCCTCGCCGAGGGCACCCTGCCCACCACGTACGCCAAGACCGTTGAGCAGGTCGAGGAGGAGCGGCGGCTGCTCTACGTCGGGATCACCCGCGCCCGGGAGTGGCTCTGGCTGTCGTACGCCGCCGCACGCTCGCCGGGCGGACGAGCCCGGCGGCCGTCGCGGTTCCTTCCCCAGCTGGACCGCTCCGGCGGCACCGAACGAGCCACCGGCGGCGCCGGTCCGGCCAGCCGTCCCGAGCGGCGGCGAACCCAGATCGTCTCCTGCCGGATCTGCGGCGCCACCCTGCTCGCCGGCCCCGACCGCAAGCTCGGCCGCTGCCCGACCTGCCCGTCCGACATCGACGATGAGCTGCACGAACGGCTGCGCGAGTGGCGGCAGCGGGTGGCCGGTGCGCAGAAGGTCCCGGCGTACGTGGTCTTCACCGACGCGACACTTGTCGCGTTGGCCGAGCGGCGACCCGGCCGGTCGGAGGAGTTGATCGCCATCGCCGGTATCGGCCCTCGCAAGCTGGGCCTCTACGGCGAGTCGGTGCTGGCCCTCGTGGCCGGTGCCGGGGTGGACGATGTCTGCCCGGAGAAAACTTTCGAAATCTCGTCGTAAATTCGTTTGCCCTCGCCCCGGCGCGAGGAATAGCCTCAGGACACACCACGCGAGCGGCGCCATTCCGGCTGCTCACGGGGCCGGTCCAGTCGATTCGAGGAACGTGAGGGAGGTGGCACCCGTGAAGATCTTCACCTATGAGCGTCTGACGGCGATGCCGTCTGTCCACGCCCCGCTGTCGGCTGTCCGGGTGGCCCTTACGGCCGCACGACCGTCGGTTCCACAGGTGCACCAGGTTCAGGCCGAGCTGATCCTGACCGTCGCGCCCGCTGGAGTCGAGGGGACCAGTGGCTTCACGGGCAATGGCATCCAGGTCGCCAAGAAGCGCATGGATGTCCGCGGCGTTCCACCTCGAGGTAGACCGGTCTGACCAACAGACTCCGGCTCACCTCGAGGCCGCGGAACCCGCTTACCGGGATCCGCGGCCTCAGTTTTTTGCCCGCCGTAAGTACGTCGGAATGCGATCCACGAGATCGAAGTGAGAGAGAGGTGACCGGGAGATGAGTCTGGCGTTGGCCCCCCTCGACATGAGTGTCGAGATGGAGGCGAACCTGCCCTGCCGGAAGTTCGACCCCGACCTGTGGTTCTCCGACTCGCCCACCGAGCTCGAGCTGGCCAAGTCGCTCTGCGGGGACTGCCCGCTGCGCGTCGAATGCCTGGCCGGAGCCGTTGAGCGAGCGGAGCCGTGGGGCGTCTGGGGCGGCGAGATCTTCGAGCGTGGCGCGGTTGTCCCGCGTAAGCGGCCCCGTGGCCGTCCGCGTAAGGAGGACGTCGCCCGTGACGCCGAGCTTCGCGTCGAGGCCGAGGCGCGCCTGGCAGCCAGTGGGCTGTCCGAGGTGCGTGGCGCGGTCCGGCTGGCAGCCTGACATGTTCCCGACCCGTACCAACTACGCCGGTGCCACACCGGCAGTGAGTGAGAAAACGATGTTGAACGTTCCGAGTGGAGCCTTCGAGATGCAACTACTCCACGAAGCGTTGTCCCGGGCTCGAATGCGCCGGCCTCAGGCCGGTCGTACCACCACGAGCACTGAGGCAACCCGATCCGCCCGTACCGTCGCCATGACCGGCCGCAACCAGGCGGCTCGCGACCTGGGCATTCTCTAGTACCACCCCACACGGAAGGGCGGGTGCCGACCGGCACCCGCCCTTCCCCATGTCGTCTCTTGACGCCCTCAGGCGACCGGGGCGAAGCCGGGCAGCCAGCGCTCCAGGATGCTCCGGTAGGGGGCTTTCGCCTCCAACTGGCAGAGCACCCCGATCGACCCGAGCGTCACCCGGTGGATCAGCAGGTACGACGGTGGCAGGTTGAGCTGCCTGCTCAGCTGGTACGTGGGGGAGCGGGGGCTGGCCAGTCGACCCGCCTCGCCCCGCAACCAGGCCCGGGTGAAGCGGAAGCCGTCCGCCGCGATGGGTTCCAGCATGGGGCGGATGAAGTCGAGCACCCCCTCGGCGTCGATCTCCTCGGCCGAGCCGATGAACCCCTCCGACCGCAGCCCCGCCACGACCTCGTCGGCGTCGCCGCGCAGGGCCATCGCCGCGATACGACCGATCGGCTCCGGAGTGCCCTCCGGCATCCGGGCCACCGCACCGAAGTCGATCACCCCGAGCCGACCGTCGGGCAGCAGCCGGAAGTTTCCCGGGTGCGGGTCGGCGTGCAGCAGCCCAGCCCGCTGTGGCGCGGAGAGGTGCAGGGTGGCCATCAGCCGGCCCGCCTCGTCGCGATCCTCCTCGGTGCCCTCGCGGATGATGTCGGCCAGCGGGGTGCCCGTCACCCACTCGGTGACCAGCACCCGGGGCGAGGCGTTGACCACCTCCGGGATGAAGATCTCCGGGTCGTCGGCGTACGCGGCCGCGAAGGTGCGCTGCGACTCGGCCTCCAACTCGTAGTCCAACTCCTCGGTGATCCGTTCGCGCAGCTCGGCCAGGAGCGGCTTGACGTCCAGGCCGGGCTGGATGGCCCGGAACATCCCGCCCAGTCGGGAGAGCTGCTTGAGGTCGGCGAGCAGGGCGTCGCCGGCCCCCGGATACTGGATCTTGACCGCTACGTCGCGGCTGTTCGGAGCGCCCGACTCGTCGAACCCGGGCTCGCGCCAGCGAGCCCGGTGCACCTGGCCGATGCTCGCGGCGGCGGCCGGGACGTCGTTGAACTCGACGAACAGGTCCCGCCAGTCGGGGCCGAGTTGCTCTGACAGCACCTTGTGCACGCTGGCGACCGGCAGCGGTGGCGCCGCCTCCTGCAACTTCGTCAGCGCCTGCCGGTAGGGCGCGGCGATCTCCTCCGGCAAAGCCGCCTCGAAGACCGACAGCGCCTGGCCGAACTTCATCGCCCCGCCCTTGAGCTGGCCCAGCACGCTGAACAGCTGCTCGGCGGTGCGCTGCTGGATCTCCGCGGAGATCACGTCGGAGGCGAGCCCGGTGACGCGCTTTCCCATGCCGAGAACGGTCCGGCCGGCGAAGCCGAGCGGCAGGGCGGCGAGCTTGGCGGTGCGGGACACGGCGCGGCGCGGGATGTCGGTCACCCGGTCATTGTTACCGACCGGAGGGCCCCGCTGCTGCTCTGCGGCCGGGCTGGTGCGGACACTCGGCCCTGCGAGCACCCGCACGCCGGGTGTGGCGGCCAACCCCGACGACGGAAACGGCCGGCACCGGTGATCTCCATGGCGCCGCCCAGCGTCTCCGGCTGACCTCCGTCCAGCTGCGTCAGCACTTCGGTCAGCGCGTACCCGCAGGCGACGAGCAGCGTGCCGGTCGTTCCGGCGGCCGGCGGGTCGGCGGCGGCGAGCTGTGCGGCGAGCCGCGGCCAGTCCGGGTCGCGGTCGGCGCGGTGCAGCTCGACGCAGTGCAGGCAGGGCCCGGCGGGTGGGCGGACCAACGGCCCGATCACCGGTACGCCCTCGCGCAGCGTGACCAGCAGGTGCGGCTGCCGGCGCTGGGCGAGACCGGCGGCGAGCAGCGCGGGAGGCCGGTCGGTGCCGAGCTGAATCACCAGGTCGATCCGTCCGGCGCGGCTCGGATGGGTGCCGGTGCCCGGTGCGACGCGGTTGAGAGCGGCCCGCACCGCCGGTGCCAGTGGGCTACCCAGTTCGGCGGCGGGGATGCCCGTGCCGATCAGGTCGACGGCGCGTACCAGGCCGGTGAGCTGGGGAATCACCTGCCCCACACCGGACTGGGCCAATGCCACCGTCAGCGGCCCGCCGAGCGCCCCGCCGCCGGTGAGCAGGACGCGGGCCGCCCGCCGCCGACGCAGGACCTGCGCGGGCGTGCCGGGCAGTCGGGCTGCGGTGAGGGCCAGCGCGCCGGCCTCCGCCGCGAGCCGGGCACGGACCGGGCCGGTCAGGTCGCGGGGAAGCAGGCTGTGCGCGGGCACCAACAGGCCGGCGGCCCGCAGGGTGTCGAGCAGGGTACGCACGTCGTCGGCGTCGACCTGGGCGCTCGCCGCCTGGGCCAGCACGGCGCGCTCGCTGCGGGTGCCGTCGAGCAGGTCGAGCAGGTGGGCGGCGCGTGGGTTCGCCAACTCCAGCAGAGCGGCCGGCGCATGGCCGACGCCCAGCTGGAGGGTGTGCCGGTCCCGCCAGAGCCGGTTGAGGCCGGGCAGCAGGGTGGGACGCGGTAGTACGGTGCGGCTCATGGTCACGAATCGTGACCGCATCTTCGCGTTCAGTCGATCGTTGTCCACAGGTCGCCAGGCCGCTGTCCAGCGCTATCCACAGGTTTTCGCGGGTTTTCCACAGCCTGCCATCGCCGTTGTCGGTCACCCGACAGGGCTACCGATGCCGGTGGCACCGCACTCCCGATCGGCAACGGGGGTGGGATGGCCACCGGCCGCCCCACCCCCGTTCACCCGTTCGGGTCAGACCTTGGCCTTGCCCAGGATGCGGTTCACTGTTGTTCCGCATACCGGACACTTGCCCTTGGCCATGTTCATTCCGGTCTTCGAGACCTCGACGTGCCCCTCGAAGTCCCGCTTCTCCTTGCACTTCACGCAGTAACCGTTGTAGGTCGTCTGGGCCTGGTCGGCCACGGTGCCCTCCTCGTCTCGTCCGCCGGTCAATGCCGTTCCGGCGGGGTGCCCGGCGGCGGGCCACACGGGGCGCCGGCGCTGGGTCTCACTCCGCGGCCACCTTCGTGACCGCTGGTCCGCGGACCCTACCCAGGTCTGGGCAGTTCCATGTCAGCTGTGCATCGACACTGTGAGCAAGTCGACGTCGAGAGTGTGCATGGCGAAATAGGTCGGATAAGTCAGTTTGGCGGGGACACGCCGACCAAACCCTGACAGCCACCCGTGCGAGTGCCCCTGCGGAGGCATTCGGGACGCTGATCACCTACGGTGGGGACGTGTCGCGTACCGGCGCTATCGGCGTTCACCAAGGGTGACGAGATGGCGCGATGGCGCTGCGGTCAAGAAATTTTCGGGACGCCTGGCGACCAATCACCATTTTCTGGGCGCGTGTCGTGCGGTTGACTCTTGCGGACCCCTGGTCAGTGGGCATTAGCTTTCCTTCGTGACACGTAGTCGAGGCTGCGCGGGCCAGTGATGGCGGGGACGCGCAAGCCGGTCGTCGAGGTGCGGCGCAGCCAGCGTCGACGACGCACGGTGTCCGCGTACCGTGACGGTGAGCGAGTGGTCGTCCTCATCCCCGACCAGTTCTCCCGCGCCGAGGAGAGCGAATGGGTCGACCGGATGCTCGCCCGCCTCGCCGCCCGGGAGGGCCGCCTCGCCCGCTCGGACGCCGAGCTGGTGGCCCGCGCCAACCGGCTCATCGACCTCTACCTCCCCGGGTACGCCACGAAAGCGGTGCCGGCCAGCGTCCGATGGGTCACCAACCAGAACGGCCGATGGGGCTCCTGCACGCCGGCCGACCGCAGCATCCGAATCTCGCACCGCGTCCAGGAGATGCCCGAATGGGTGATCGACTACGTGTTGCTGCACGAGCTGGCGCACCTCATCGTGCCCAGCCACAACGCCCGGTTCTGGGCGTTGGTCGGTCGCTATCCCAAGGCTGAACGCGCCCGCGGCTACCTCGAAGGGGTCGCCGCCGCCTCATGCGCACCCCTCCCCACCTGATCGACACCCCCTCCTGACCCGCCTGGGTCCCGCGTGCGCCGAGCCCCTGGATCCCGCGCCGGACGCCGTCTGAAGCGCGATCGGCCTAGATCGACTCGGTTTCCTGAAAACCGTGCTGTCGATGGCCCTGGGACCCCGCGACTTCCTTGAAGCCGAGTCGATCCTGTCAGCGGGCCCGCGTCAGGGTGCTCCGGGTCGGGTCCGAATGGTCCGGGTTCGGATGCTTTGGGCGGAATAGGCTCAGGCAGGTGCCTCCGGCAGGGTGGGATGGCTGTGCCGGGCGGGTGGGTTCGCTGTGCCGGGCGGGGCGCTAGGGTCGGGGGATGGCGCGACGAGTGGTGGTGGCGTTGCTCGGGCCGGCGCACTGGTCGCCGCCGGGTGTCGACCTGGCGGAGTGGCGAGCGGCACTCGCTGAAGACGTCATCGACCTGCTCGCCACCCTCAACGAGGTGGAGGTCGCGGTCGCGGTGACCCCGGCCGACCGGGCCCTGGCCGATGCGCTGGTGTGGCCCGGCACGGCGGTGTACGAGGTGGCCGAGCCGACGCCGAACGGCGTGTTCGCCGCGCTGGAGGGGTACGAGCAGGCGGCCGTGCTGGTAAGTGACGTGCCCGACCTGCCCGCCCTGACCGTCGGCAAGCTGCTCCGCCCGCTCACCACCCGACCGGTCGCGGTGGCTCCGGTCGAGGGCGGCGGCCCTGGCCTGCTCGGGGTCGCGGTACGACTGCCCGCGCCGGACTGGCTACCGACCCTGGAGCTGGACACGGCAACGCCGGCTGATGCGCGCGCCAATGCCCCGCGCCCGGGCGACGTGGCAGTCACCGCAGGCTGGCGACGACTGCGCGGCCCGGCTGACCTGGCCACGCTGGACCCGGCCTTCGAGGGTTGGGAAGCGACCCGCGCCCTTCTCTCTGGGTCGGGCCGCCCCGCCTGAACCGTCAGCCGGCCGACAGGACCAGAGTCACTGCTCGCCGGCACGGCTACCCCGCGCTGGCCGCCTGCCCGGCCCGCGCTGGCCGCTGGCCCCGGGCCGCCCGACCGGCCCCGCGCTGCCCGTCCGACCTGCTGACCGGCCAACCCTGCCGAACGCGCCCGGGTGCCCGCTGTCGATCATGCGGGCACCCGGGCGCGGTTTCGACGCGCGGACGTCAGGACTTGGCGTCGCCCTCGCCATCGGTCTCGTCCGACGGACCGGACTGACCCGACGGACCGGACTGACCCGACTCACCCGACGGGCCGGCCTGACCCGGGGCCTTCTCCTCCACCCCGCTGGGGGCGGTGAAGTCGAAGCTGTCCAGCTCGCTGAGGTCCATGTCGTTCATCGCGAAGGCGACCGGGTCGGCGAAGTCGTCGTCCGACGGGAGCAGGTCCGGGTGGCCCCAGACGGCGTCGCGGCCTTCGATGCCACGGTGCTGGGTGAGCGCGGCCCAGAGTGCCGCAGCCTCGCGCAGGCGGCGGGGGCGCAGTTCCAGACCGACCAGTGCGGCGAAGGTCTGCTCGGCGGGACCGCCGGCGGCCCGGCGACGGCGGAACGCCTCGCCCAACCGGACGACGTTGGGCAGCCGGTCGCTGGCGGCGTTGTCCACGACGTGGCACACCCAGCCTTCGACCAGGGCGAGTGCGGTTTCCAGGCGGGCCAGTGAGGCCTTCTGCGCCGGGGTGTCCTCCGGGGTGAAGATGCCTTCCAGGGCGATCGCCTGCATCGACTCGGGGTCGGTCGGGTCGACCCGGCCCATCGCCTCCTCGATTGCCTCCCGGTTGACCCGGATGCCCGAGGCGTACATCTCGACGGCGCTGAGCACGTGCCCACGCAGCCACGGGACGTGCTGGAACAGCCGCTGGTGGGCGGCTTCGCGCAGCGCCACGTAGAGGCGTACCTCGTCCTCGGGCAGTTCCAGGCCCTCGCCGTACGCCCGGATGTTGGCCGGGATCAGCGCGGCCGTGCCGGCCGGGCCGAGCGGCAGCCCGATGTCGCCGGCGGAGAGCACCTCCGCGGCGAGCGAACCGAGGGCCTGGCCGAGCTGACCGCCGAAGAGCGCGCCACCGAGGGAGGCCACCATCGACTGCATCGGGCCGAGCTGGGCGCGCGCCTCCGGTGGCACCAGGTCGCCCATCGCGCCGACCATCCGGCTGGCGACCGGGTCGCACAGCTTGCGCCACACGTCCAGCGTCTTGAAGATCCACTCGTTGCGGTTCCACGCAACCGGGTTCTGGATGCCGGAGGGCCACGCCGAGGCGGGCTCCAACCACAGGTCGGCCAGGCGCAGCGCCTCCTCGACCGCGTTGCGCTCGTACATCGACACGGCCGGGTCGCCGGCGGCCGAGAGCTGGCTGGCTGCTACCTGCCGGGCCAGGTCCCAGTTGACCGGCCCGCTGCCCGGCGCGGAGAGCAGGTGCTGCAACTGCGACATGAACTGCTGCATCTGCGCGGGATCGTTGGGGTCTGGTGGTTGCCCACCCGGGAGCGCGAAACCGAACGGAATATCAGGCACGACATCTACGGTACGCGGACCGCGCCCCAGGTAGCCGCCGCTGGCGTTGCGCTGAGGGCGAAGTCGCGTGGCGCATCCGGCCGGTGGACCGCGACCGGTCGGTACGCTCTGCGGCATGAGACGTCGTGGCCTGACGGTCCTGCTCGGTGCCCTGTTCACCGCCCTGCTGAGCATCGGGGTGCTCCGGGTGCCGATCCCGTACGTGGTGCTGGGCCCGGGTCCGACGGTCAACACCCTCGGCACGACCGACGGTAAGGAGGTCATCCAGGTCTCCGGTCGGGAGACCTCGACCTCGGCCGGCCAGTTGCGGCTGACCACGGTGGGGGTGCAGCCCACTGTGCGGTTGCGGGGGGCGATCGCGGGTTGGTTCTCCGACGACGAGGCGGTGGTGCCGCGCGAGCTGGTCTACCCACCGGGGGAGTCGACGGAGCAGGTCGAGCAGCGCAACGCCGAGGATTTCAAGGCGTCGCAGACCAGCGCGGAGACCGCCGCACTGCGGGAGTTGGGCTTTCCGGTGCAGGTGGTGATCAAGACGGTGGCCGGGGACGGCCCGGCGGCCGGGGCGCTGAAGGCCGGTGATCTGATCACCTCGGTCGACGGCCAGCCGGTGCCGGTGGCCTCGAAGGTCACCGAGCTGGTCCGCGCCAAGCCGGCGGGGACGGCGTTGTCCGTCGGCTACACCCGTGACGGCGTGCCGGCCACCGCGACGGTGACCAGTCAGGAGCAGGACGGCCGACCGCGGATCGGTGTCGAGATCGATCAGCAGCAGCCGCACCCGTTCACGCTCGGCATCGACCTGGGGGACATTGGCGGGCCGAGCGCCGGTCTGATGTTCGCCCTGGGGATCGTCGACAAGTTGACGCCGGCCGACCTCACCGGCGGCCAGGTCATCGCCGGCACCGGCACCATCGACGACGAGGGCACCGTCGGCCCGATCGGCGGGATCGCCCAGAAGCTGGTCGGCGCCAAGCGCGCCGGGGCCAAGGTCTTCCTCGTGCCGGCGGACAACTGCGCCGAGGCGGTCCGCAATCCGCAGCCCGATCTACCGCTGTTGCGGGTGGGCTCGTTGGACGAGGCGATGACCGCTCTGGAGACGTTGCGTGCGGGCGGACAGCCGACGCGTTGCTGACCGGTGTGACCGTGCCCCGACACGCTCAGGAACACCCCGTACTCTGGGTGCCTGGTCGGAGCCGATCATATCGAGCGTGCGGAGCCAACAGTGGTCATGCGTAGCAGCAGCCCCCTCCCGAGGATGAGCCGGCGCGGGCGCGTCACCATCGCCGTCCTGGTCGGGGTGTTCGTGCTCTTCACCCTGCTCGGCTGGGGTGTCCAGGCGTGGACCGACTGGCTCTGGTTCGACGAGGTCCGTTACACCGAGGTCTTCACCGGCGTCCTGCTCACCCGGCTGGTGCTCTTCCTCGCCATCGGCCTCGGCATGGCGGTGATCGTCGGTGGCAACCTGTGGCTGGCCTACCGGTTGCGGCCGCGACTGCGCCCGCACTCGGTGGAGCAGGCGACGCTGGAGCGCTACCGGATGGTGCTCAGCCCGCGTCTCGGCACCTGGATCTCGCTGGCCGCCGCGGTGGTCGGGCTCTTCGCCGGCCTCTCCGCGCAGAACCGGTGGAACCAGTGGCTGCTCTTCCGCAACGGCGGTGACTTCGGCGTCAAGGACCCGGAGTTCGGGGTCGACATCGGCTTCTACGTCTTCCAACTGCCGTTCTGGCGTTACCTGCTCGGGGTCGCCTTCACCGCTGTGGTGCTGGCCGTGATCGGCGCGCTTGCGGTGCACTACCTCTTCGGTGGGGTCCGCCTCCAGGGCGTCGGCGATCGGATGAGCAACGGGGCCCGCGCGCACCTGAGCACCCTGGTCGCGGTCTTCGTGCTGTTGAAGGCGATCGCGTACGTGTTGGACCGGCGGGCGATGCTGCTGGAGTACAACGAGGGCGCCAAGTTGTACGGCGCCGGCTACGCCGACGTGAACGCGTTGCTGCCGGCGAAGGAGATCCTCGCCTACATCTCGATCGTGGTGGCGATAGCGATCCTCGTGTTCTCCAACGCCTGGATGCGGAACCTGGTCTGGCCGGGGATCTCGCTGGCGCTGCTCGGCGTGTCCGCGGTGGCCATCGGTGGCATCTACCCCTGGGCGGTGCAGACCTTCGAGGTCAAGCCGAGCGCCAAGGACAAGGAAGCGCCGTACATCCAGCGCAGCATCGACGCGACGCGTGCGGCGTTCGGGTTGGGGGCCACCGAAACGACCCCGTACGCGGCGAACAACCTCACTCCACCGGGGAACCTGGCCACCGACACGTCGGTGGTGTCGAACGTGCGGCTGCTGGACCCGCAGTTGGTCAGCGAGACGTACACCCAGCTCCAGCAGGTGCGTGGCTTCTACGACTTCGGTCCGAAGCTGGACATCGACAGGTACGGGGTGAACGGCAAGGTCTCCGACTACGTGGTCGGCGTCCGCGAGATCAACTACGGCGAGTTGACCGACCAGCAGAACACCTGGATCAACAGGCACACCGTCTACACCCACGGGTACGGGCTGGTGGCCGCGCCGGCCAACCAGGTGGTCTGTGGCGGGCAGCCGTTCTTCGTCTCGGGCTTCCTCGGCGAGAAGACCCAGGAGGCGTGTTCCTCGCAGACCGAGCAGATCCCGGCCAAGCAGCCGCGCATCTACTACGGCGAGCGGATGGCGGCCGACGACTACGCCATCGTCGGGCAGGCCGACCCGAACAAGAAGGCCGAGTTCGACAGGCCGGTCGGTGAGGGTGGCGGCGAGTCCTACACCTACACCGGTGAGGGCGGTGTGGAGATCGGCTCCTTCACCCGGCGACTCCTGTACGCCATCAAGGAGCAGGAGTCGAACTTCCTGCTCTCCGAGGCGGTCAACAAGGACTCCAAGCTGCTGTACGTGCGCAACCCGCGCGACCGGGTGGAGAAGGTCGCGCCGTTCCTCACCCTGGACGGCGACCCGTACCCGGCGGTGGTCGACGGTCGGGTGCAGTGGATCGTGGACGGCTACACCACGGCGGCCTCGTACCCGTACGCCGAGAAGGTCAACCTGCAGACCGAGACCACCGACGAGTTGACGAACCGGGGCACCTTCCAGCTGGCCCGCGAGGACGTCAACTACATGCGCAACTCGGTGAAAGCCACCGTCGACGCGTACGACGGCACTGTGAAGCTGTACGAGTACGACGACACCGACCCGGTGCTCAAGGCGTGGAACAAGGCGTTCGGCGGTGACCTGGTGCTGCCGAAGGCGGAGATCCCGGTCGAGCTGACCGAGCACCTGCGCTACCCGGCGGACATGTTCAAGGTGCAGCGCAACCTGCTGACCAAGTTCCACGTGACGAACCCGGGGGACTTCTACTCGGCGCAGGACTTCTGGCAGGTGCCCAACGTGCCGGACGCTCCGGACAGCGGTCAGAAGCAGCCTCCGTACTACCTGTTCACCCAGTTCCCCGGGCAGGAGAGCCCTCGGTTCCAGCTCACCTCGGCGGTCACCCCGAACGGCCGGCAGAACCTCGCCGCGCTGATCTCCGGGTCGTACGTCGACGGGCAGCCGCGGCTGGAGGTGCTGGAGTTGCCGGATCAGACCCGGATCTCCGGCCCGGTGCAGGTGCACCAGCAGATGACCAACAACGCGAACATCCGTCAGCAGCTCAACCTGCTCTCCAGCAACCAGGCGCAGGTGCAGTACGGCAACCTGCTCTCGTTGCCCTTCGCCGACGGGATGCTCTACGTCGAGCCGGTCTACGTGAAGAGCAACCAGCAGGACGCGTACCCGCTGTTGCAGAAGGTGCTGGTCTCGTACGGTGACGGTGGCTCCTTCGTGGTGCTCGCCGACAACATCAACGACGGCATCAAGCAGTTGGTCGAGCAGGGCAAGAAGGCCGGGCAGGGCACGTCGCCGCCTCCGACGACCGGAGGCAACCCGACGAACCCGACGCCGACGCCTTCGGGATCGGCGGCACCGACGCCAACGCCGACGGGGACCCCGAGCCCCGGCACCCCACCGCCGGCCGGTGATCTGGCTGCCGCAGCGGACCGGGTGCAGACCGCGATCACCGAGGTCCGGGCCGCGCAGACGTCCGGCGACTTCGAGCGGTACGGGCGTGCGCTGAAGGCCCTCGACGAGGCGCTCACCGCGTTCCAGCAGGCGCAGCAGGCCGCTGGTGCGCCGGGTGCCACCCCGAGCGCTGGCGGCTGACCCGCCACCGCACGGAGCTCTTCGCCGAGCCCCCGCCGTTCGGACCACTCCAGGTCCGAACGGCGGGGGCTCTGCCGTGTCCTGTCTATGGGTATCTGTCACGTCACCGACAGCACCGTCCAGCCCCGCAACCTGCGACGCCGGTCCGCCGTCCTCATTGCGACGGGGTGGGAACGAGGGGGTCAGCCGTGCGGGACGCGCAGAGCTTCGATGACTTCTACCGCAGCACCGCTCGGCGGATGGTGCGGTACGGCTACGCGGTCGCTGGCGACCACGGTGAGGCACAGGATCTGGTGCAGGAGGCGTACACCCGGGCCTGGCGGCAGTGGGGGCGACTGTCGTCGCATCCGGCGCCGGAGGCGTGGCTGCGGCTCGTGGTGGCCCGGCTGGCGACCGACCGGTGGCGACGTCTGCACCGTTGGCGGGTGGTGTTGAGCCGTTCGGGGCCACCGGCGGTCGCACCCCCGCCGAGCGAGGACGGGGTGCTCCTGGTCGGAGCGCTCCGACAGTTGCCCGCCACGCACCGGCAGGCGCTGGCCCTGCACTACCTCTTCGACATGTCCGTCGAGGAGATCGCCCGGGAGACCGACGTCCCGGTCGGCACCGTGAAGTCCTGGCTGTTCCGAGGCCGGTCCCGGCTGGCCGCGCTGTTGCCCGACCTCAGCGCCGTGGAGTTGGAGGCGAACGATGTCAGGTGAACTGTCTGACCTGTACCGGTCGCTCGGCACCGTCGCGGACGGCCACGAGCTGACGCATCCCGAGTCGGTGCGGCGGTTAGCCGACCGGCGGGCCCGAGTCCGGGTCGCGGGCTCGGCGTGTGCGGTGGCTCTGCTCGTCGGCGGGGTGGCCGTCGGCGGCCGACTGGCGTACCCGGCGGACGGCGGCGCGACGCTGCCGCCGCCCGCCGACCTGCCTGGTCCCGTGCCGACCGGGGCGAGTGTGCTGCCGTCACCGACGACGCCGGCGTTGACAGCGCCGTCCCGGACGCCGTCGTCCACCGCCCCGAGCGGCACGCCGTCGCGCCCGCCCAGCGGTCCGGTAGCACCGCAGCCGCCCACGTCGATCCCGGACCGCGCCTTTTTCGTGCTGGCGGCCCCGAACCGGACCGGTGTGGAGTCGCGGGGGGAGGGGCCGGCTCTGCCGACGCTCTGCGGGCGGCGGCTGCCCAGCGACTCGGCGATGGTTGAGCGCCGTGGTCGGTATCTGGCCTACAAGTTGCCGGAGACGCCGACGGGAAACGTGCCGGACGGCAGCTACCGGCACACCATCACCATCTACCGGACGGGCCGCGCCGACGACGCGTTGCGGGAGTTGCGGCAGGCCGTGCGCGGCTGCCCCGACCAGAAGTTGCCCGACGACGGCAGGACGTGGCGGCAGCGACTGCTGCCCTCCGGGGTGTACGGGGACGAGTCGGTGTTGTTCGAGATGCGGGCCCCGATGCCGGACGGGATGGGCGAGCCCGGTTCGGACGAGGTCCGGCTGGTCCGGGCGGTCCGGATCGACGACGTGGTCACGGTGCTCTGGGAGCAGGGTTGGGAGTACACGGCCGCCGAGCGGACCCAGGTCGACGCCGACAGTCGGCGGGCGGTGGCGGCGATCGAGAACTGGCTCGACTGACGGAGGCCCAGGTCAGGGGTGTCGGTGGAAGCGGTATCGGCGTCGCTTTGCGGTGTCCCGGGTCGGTGCGCTACGGTTATCGAGCCGACGCGGGGTGGAGCAGCTCGGTAGCTCGCTGGGCTCATAACCCAGAGGTCGCAGGTTCAAATCCTGTCCCCGCTACGAGAAACATCGAAAGCCCGTTTCCGGTTCACCGGAGGCGGGCTTTCGACATTCCGGGGTGTCGGCACAGCGGATGGCGACCCCACTGATCATCGCCCGGAACGGGTGAGTTAGTCTTAACCAGTCGACGCGGGGTGGAGCAGCTCGGTAGCTCGCTGGGCTCATAACCCAGAGGTCGCAGGTTCAAATCCTGTCCCCGCTACCACTGAAAGTGAAACGAAGCCGGCCCCCACACTGTGGGGGCCGGCTTCGTTTGGTGCATGCGGGCCCGCAAAGGGGCCGGCACCACACAGGCGCCGGCCCCCGGGCGGGTTCTACCGCAGGCCGAAGGCCCGGGTGACGGTCTGGGTGACGCCGCCACCGTTGCGCTGCTTGGCGGTGACCCGGATCGACACGAAGTCGGCCCGGTGCGGCGCGGTCAAAGACGCCTGCCAGGTGCCCTTCTTCTCCTTCAGGCCTTGCCGCTGCCAGGTCGCCCCGTCGTCGTAGGAGATCTCCAGCTGGAGCGACGACACGGCGTCCCGAGCCGCGGTGCTGCCCACCACCACGGGCGTGATCGCGAAATCGGTTCGGCGCTTCGTCCGACCCGCGAGGTCCACGTCCGTTCCGTAGTCCAGTTGGACCAGCGGGATGGCCTGCACCTCCGCGCTGCCGCCGGAGACGAAGCTCCACTCGGTGTGCGTGGCGGTTGAGTACGGGCTGAACTCGGGCTTGCCAGTGGTCTCGACGACCAGTCGGTACGGCAGCTTCTCCGGTGACAGGTCACCGGCGCCGACCTCCGGCCAGCCGTCGAACTGGGTCAGCTGCTTGTCGCCCTGATAGAACGTGGCGATCTGCGACATGCTGGCCCCGCCGCTGTGTGCGGCGCCCGCGTCGCCGAACCCCTGGATGTACGCGCTCATGGCGGTCTCACCGCGGAACGGGATTTCGGTGCTGAGCAGCCGTGGTCGGGTGATGGGCCCGAACCAGCGGTCCTTCTGGACGCTGCCCGGCCGGTAGGCGATGGCCTCCGTGTTGGACCGCGCCCAGTCGGCGACGTCGGCGTACTGCATCCACTTGATGCCACCGCCTGCGGAGACCCAGTCGGTACGCGGGCCCGGCGCGACCGGCTCGAACGGGAACGGGCGTGCCGCAAAGTACTCGTACGGCGGGAAGTCCATCCGCGTCTCGCTCGACTGCTTCCCCGGGGGCGGGGAGAAGGTGAGATCGATCCGGGCGAGGTTGCGGGGGTCGGTCTTGGCGGACGGGTCCTTCGGCACCCCGCCGCGGTGGTAGTCCACCAGGTCGTACAGGTACTTCGCCGTGGGGTGGGCGACGACGACCAGTCGTACCGTGTTGCGGCCCGCGGCGGTGATCTTCTGGATCAGCGCCTCGCCCTCGTCCATGGTCACCGAGGCCACCGGGATCGGCCCGGTCGTCACGGCGTCGGGGTTGCCGTACCAGTCGCTCTTGCGGCCCGGCCGGTCGTTGACCACGACGAGCATCGCCGCACCGGCGGTGTGCGCCGCCGCGGCCTGATCCGTGGGGGTCACCGAGTCGTCGCCGCGGACGACCACTGCCTTGCCGCGGGCGGAGAGGCCGGCGTAGTCGGCGGTGCCGCCGACGCCCGCGAAGACGGCGTCCAGGCGCGAGGTGCCGTCGGGCAGCGGCGGGGAGCCGGGCTGCGCGAGCGGGTCGCTGAGGTGCCGGCCGTGGTAGCTGATCGCCAGCGGCGTCTGCTCGGCGCGAATCCGGGTGGTGAAGACGAAGCTGCCCTTCTTCACCTTGTCCCCGGTCGGCAGGGCCCACAGGCTGTCGTAGGCGGCGCCCGGCCAGAACGTCTCGCGGAGGGCGCTCCAGTCGGTCGGTGTCGGCTCGCTCGAGGTGAAGGAGCGGTAGACGTCGATTCTGCTGTTGACGACGGCGGTCGGCTGGGGTGTCGCCACCTTCACCTGGCGGGCCCGCGCGGCGTCGAGTTCCACGACCCGGTTGGCCGTGAGATCGACCTCGGGAGCGGTCAGCATCGCGAGCCCGAGGGAGCGGGGCCCGTGCAGACCCTCCACGTCGGCCGCCGCGACGACCGTGTAGGAGCCGGGCGCCAGGCGGGCGGTGAGCTTGCCGTCCGGCACCCACATGAAGGCGGAGCCGGTCTCGGCGTTGACGACCTCGACCTCGCCGCTCATGGGCCGGCCGTCGCGGTCCTTCAGGTGGATGGTGAGGTCGTACTTCTTGGACTCGACGGCGACCCCGACGGCCGTGTGCACCTCGCCGGCGGCGAAGCGGGCCGTGACCTGGGCGGAGTACCTGCCGGCGGGAAGGCCGGCCGGGGCCACCACGACATCGACTGTCGCGCTCCCGTGAGCGGGCACCGTGACGCGGTCTGCGGTTGCGGTGAACGTCTGCGCGGGGGAGCTGCCGTGGTCGACGGAGAGCGCCAACGCGATCGGGCTGTCCGTGGTGTTGGTGTAGGTGATCGTCCGCTTGATCGGCTGTGGTGCGGTGCCCCAGCCGACGAGTCCGGCGTCCACCGACCCGGATGCGACGATCTGGTCCTGGTGGTAGGCGGCGGCGACGTTCAACCGACCGCTACCGGCCTGGTAGGCGTTGTAGTCGGGCGTGCGGACGCTGGTGCCCATCAGCGCGTCCTTGATCTGCCGCGCACTCCAGGTCTGGTGTTTCTGCGCCAGCAGTGCGGCAGCCCCGGCGACGTGCGGCGCCGCCATCGAGGTGCCACTGTCGACGTAGTAGTAGCCCTCGCCCCAGGAGATGTGCTGCGAGCGTGCCGCCAGCACGTCCACACCGGGAGCGGTCATGTCGGGCTTGAGGGCCTCGTCGTTCATTCGGGGTCCGACGCTGGAGAAGTCCGCCAGGTGGTCGGAGGCATCCACCGCGCCGATGGTCAGCGCGGCGTCCGCGGTGCCCGGCGCACCAAGGGTGTACGGATCTGGCCCGCTGTTGCCGGCGGCGACGACGAAGAGCGCACCCGTCTCGGCGGTCAGTTGGTTGACGGCCTGGCTCAGCGGGTCGTCCTGGGTGTGCCACGCGCTCACGCCGAGGCTCATGTTGATCACTTTGGCATGCTCGGCCCGCGCCGCCCACTCCATGCCCGCGATGATCCCGGAGATCGACCCGCTGCCGTACTCGTCGAGGACCTTGCCGATCACCAGGTCGGCGTCAGGGGCCACGCCCCGTTCCCTACCGCCGGAGGCGGCGCCCGTCCCGGCGACGGTGGAGGCGGTGTGGGTGCCGTGCCCGTTCCGGTCGATCACGTCCTGGCCGGGGATGAAGCTCCGGGAGGCCACCACCCGGTCGGCGAGATCCGGGTGGGTGGTGTCCACCCCGCTGTCCAGGACGGCGACCCGGACACCGTCGCCGGTGCCACCCGCGGCCCACGCCGCGGGCGCCCCGATCTGGGCGGTGGTGTCGGCCAGGGTGGCCTTCGCCCTGCCGTCGAGCCACACCTTGTCGACGCCCGCCGTGAAGGAGGGTGCCGGGGCGGCAGCGCTGCGGCCGGTCGGCGACTGTCGGTCGGTGAGGGCCGACCAGAAGTCCGCGGCCTGCGATCGGCGGGTACGGATCGCCTCACCACGTACCGAGGGGAGCTCCATCGTGGTCCGAGCGCCCGGCAGGGTGGTGCCGGTCCTGAGCTTCGCCGAACCCGTCGTGCGGGTGACGATCAGGGGGAGTTCGGCGGTCCGCGTGTCGTCGTAACCCTCAGCGATGAGCTGGGTGACGTCGAACAGCTGCTTGTCGAGTCGACCGGTCGCGAGGTAGGGCACCGCCTCGTCCGGGTACACATAGGTGTCCCGGCCCTCGGTGGAGATGCGCACGGAGCCGGTGGCGCCCGGCGCGCGCTTGACGTCCACCGAGGGTGTCGCCCCCTGGACGCCCGGGGTCACCGTCACCCGGTCGCCGGTGATCAGGGTGACCGTGACGGGTGTGCGGTCCGCGTTGCCGCTCGGAGCGGGTCTCGTCGGCGGCGGTGTGGGCGGCGGCGCGCCGTGTGCCGCCGTGGGGGTGAGGAGAGCGGCGACGAGGGTGACGCCGACCGCTGCCGCCGCAGATCTTCGGGTGCGAGAGATCCGCGCACTGTCTACAGAGTTGACCATGAGGCGAATCCGATCACCTCAAGAGATTCATGTAAAGATCATCGTCTTTGCCAGGACATTGCCAGCACGTTGCGCGCTGACCGGGAGGCTTTCGGACGATCCGGTCCCGTGATTCGGCGTGGACCGACGTGCCGAGGTTGCACCCTTCGGCGAGGATGGGCACATGTCTTCATTCGGTAAGTGGTGGGGCCGCCTGAGCGCGGTCTTCGGTGCGGTAGTACTGGCGGTCTTCGTCCCCGTGGCGGCCTGGGCGTCCACGGGCACCGGCGAACTCGTCGTGGAGGCCGCCCGGCGGCGAGGCCGCAGCGGCTTCGGGGTGCTCCCGCTGCTCTGCTGCCTGGTGGTGGTCGCGATCGTCGTGTTCCTGGTGCTGCGTCTGATGCGCAACCGCCGGGGTGGCGGCGGCCCGCAGCGCTGACCGGGTCGGCGCCGCCGACGGGTCACCAGCGGCCGGCTCCGGGCTGGCCGCCGGTGCTCACGGCCGCCAGGGCCGCGATGGCCTGGGACAGGAAGCGCGCGGTGGCCTCGCGGGTGCCGTCGCGCTTGACCCGGATGCGCTCGGCGGCGGTGACCAGCAGGGTACGCACCTTGGCGTGCCCCTGGGGCGGCGGCGCCGGCGCCGGCCCCAGCAGGTCGGCGATGCTGGCGCCGAACACGGCGGCCCGTCGCTGGGCCGGGTCGGTGATGCTGCCCTCGGCGTAGCGGCGGACCGCGGCACTGGCGTTCAGCCCACGCTCGTGGCCGAGGATGGCGCCAACCTCACCATTGTTGGTCAAAAAGTTGATCACGTCGGCGACCGTGTCCGGGTGGCGGGTGCCCCGGAACGCCGCCCAGTACATCGACGCCCGCGCCCACTGCGCCCCCGGCGGGCCGGGGAAGCCGACGATGCCCAACTCGGACTCGGTGAGTCGTTGCAGCTCCGGTAGCTGGTGCGACCAGGCGAAGGACGCGGCGGTCACCCCGTTGACCACAAGTTGTCGGGCCGGCTCGCCGCTGTCGGCCTGCTCGACAAGCGCCGCGCTCGGCGTGGCCCGCCCCCTGCGGGCCCGCTGCCACAGCTCGAACCACGCGATCAGCTCGTCCGCGCCGAAGCCGAGCTGGTTGCCCCGGTAGAACTCACCGCCCTGCGACCGCAGCCAGAGCCAGAGCGCCCGGTAGTCGCCCGACCCGTCCATGGTGCCGGCGACCCGGCGGTCGCTGGCCTCGGTGACCTGCGTGGCCCAGGAGATGTAGTCGGCCCAGGTCATCCCGGCGCGTGGCTCCGGCATCTGCAGCTCCCGCAGCAGGTCCCGGTTGAACACCACGACGGCGTGGGTCTGCGCGGCGGCCACCGCCATCGTCCGTCCCTCCACCGTGCCGTAACGGATCAGACCCTCCGGCAGGCCCCGAAGATCCAGGTGGTGGTCGGTGAGGTCGAGGATGACCTGACGTTGGGTGTACTCGGTCAGCATGGCGTCGTCGATCTGGATCAGATCCGGTACGTTCCCGCCGCCCGCCTGGGTGGCCAGCCGGTCGTAGTAGCCGTCGGCGCCCTGCCAGGTGACCCGGAAGGTGACCCGGGGGTTGCGATTCGAGTAGAGCCGAAGCGCCTTCTCGGTGAGCTCGGCCCGCTTGGTGCCACCCCACCAGAAGACCGACAGCTCGACGGGCCCGTCCTGGGTCGAGGTGGCAGCGTCGTCGCTGCACCCCGCCAGCCCGCCGGACGCGAGCAGAGGTGCGCCGAGCAGCGCGCTGAGCAGTCGGCGCCGGCCCGGGTCTGCGCCGAGGCGGTCGAGCTGGTGTCGAACAACGGGCACGGGGCTCTCCTGGACCTACGGGGGTGGCGGTCGGACCATTCACGCAGGCAGCGCACGAAGGTGTCAACGTCCGTCCGGTCACCCTCGGCTGGGTGGTCGAATCAGGGCCTTCCAATGTCGCGTGGTGTACTAGGGCGCGTGGAACTTCTGCACTCGGGCAAGGTTCGGGACATCTACGCCGACGGCGACGACCTGATCCTGGTGGCCTCGGATCGCATCTCGATCTACGACGTGGCGCTGCCGACGCCGATCCCGGACAAGGGTCGCCTGCTCACCGCGCTCTCGCTCTGGTGGTTCGAGCAGCTCGCCGACCTGGTGCCGAACCACGTCATCTCGGCCACCGACGTGCCCGCCGAGTTCGCCGGGCGGGCCATCCGCTGCCAGCGGCTGGACATCATCCCGGTCGAGTGCGTCGCCCGCGGATATCTGACCGGTGGCGGCCTGAAGGAGTACGAGCAGACCGGCGCGGTCTCCGGTTTGCCACTGCCGCGGGGGCTCGGCGAGGCGTCGATCCTGCCCGAGCCGATCTTCACGCCGTCGAGCAAGGCGCCGGCGGGTGAGCACGACGAGCCCATCACGTACGACGACGTGGTGGACACTGTGGGTCAGGCCACCGCCGAGCGGCTGCGCCAGATCACCCTCGACGTCTACCGGCGCGGTGCCGAGCTGGCCGCCGACCGGGGCATCCTGGTCGCCGACACCAAGATCGAGCTGGGCTGGGCCCCGGACGGCACCCTGGTTCTCGCCGACGAGCTGCTCACCTCCGACTCGTCGCGGTTCTGGCCGGCCGAGTCGTACCAGCCGGGCCGGGTGCAGTTCTCCTACGACAAGCAGTACGTGCGGGACTGGGCCACCGGCAGCGGCTGGGACAAGCAGGGCCCCGCACCGGACGTGCCGGCCGAGGTGGTCGAGGCGACCCGGGCCCGCTACGTGGAGGTCTACGAGAAGCTCACCGGCAACCGCTGGGAGTGACCGCCGGACCGGCGATCACTCCACCCAGTCGAGGGTGCGCTGCACGGCCTTGCGCCACTGACGCAGCTCCTCCTCGCGCAGGTCCGGGGCCATGGTCGGCTCCCACTGCGCATCGGAGCGCCACTGGGCCCGCAGGGTGGCCAGGTCCGGCCAGAAACCAACCGCCAGACCGGCCGCGTACGCGGCGCCCAGGCAGGTGGTCTCGGTGATCCGGGAGCGGACCACCGGCACGTCGAGCACATCGGCGAGGAACTGCATCAGCAGGCCGTTGGCGGTCATCCCGCCGTCAACCCGGAGCCGGCGCAGCGCCACATCCGAGTCGGCGTTCATCGCGTCGACCACCTCGCGGGTCTGCCACGCCGACGCCTCCAGCGCCGCGCGCGCCAGGTGTCCCTTGGTGATGTAACCGGTCAGGCCGGCGATCACCCCCCGTGCGTCGCTGCGCCAGTGCGGAGCGAACAGCCCCGAGAACGCCGGCACCACGTAGCAGCCGCCGTTGTCGTCCACGGTGCGGGCCAACTCCTCCACCTCGGCGGCCGTGGAGATCAGCCCGAGGTTGTCCCGCAGCCACTGCACAAGTGAGCCGGTGACCGCGATGGCGCCTTCGAGGGCGTACGCCGGTGGTTGGTCCTTGATCCGGTAGGCGACAGTGGTGAGCAGGCCGTGCGTCGACGGGACCGGGCTGGCGCCGGTGTTGAGCAGCAGGAAGCTGCCGGTGCCGTAGGTGCACTTCGCCTCACCCGGCTGGAAGCAGGTCTGCCCGAACAGGGCGGCCTGCTGGTCGCCGAGCGCACTGGCCACCGGCACCCCGGCGAGGACCCCACCGGCCGTGCCGTACACCTCGGCGGAGCAGCGGATCTGCGGCAGCATCGCCGCCGGAACGCCCATCGCGTCCAGCAGCTCCGGCGCCCAGTCCAGGGTCGTGAGGTCCATCAGCATGGTCCGGCTGGCGTTCGTCACGTCGGTGACGTGCTCGCCTGTCAACTTCCAGATCAGCCAGCTGTCCATGGTGCCGAAGAGCACCTCGCCGCGCTCGGCGCGCTCGCGCAGGCCGTCGACCTCGTCGAGCAGCCAGCGCAGCTTCGGACCGGCGAAGTAGGTGGCCAGCGGCAGGCCCGTGCGGGTCCGGAACTGCTCCTCGCCGTACGCCGAGGCAAGCTCGCGCAGCAGCGGCCCGGTCCGGGTGTCCTGCCAGACGATGGCGTTGGCCACCGGGCGGCCGGTGGCCCGGTCCCAGACGACAGTGGTCTCCCGTTGGTTGGTGATGCCGACGGCGGCCAATCCGGACGGGTCGGTGCCCGCGGACCGCAGCGCCTCGGCGACCACCTGCTGGACGTTGTCCCAGATCTCCTCGGCGTCGTGCTCCACCCAACCCGGTCGGGGGAAGATCTGCCGGTGCTCGCGCTGGGCCACGGCGACGATGTCCCCGGCCCGGTCGAAGACGATGCACCGCGAGGAGGTGGTGCCCTGGTCGATGGCGGCGACGTACTGGGGGGTCACCGCAGCACCGTACCCGGACGACGGCGCGGCGCGACAGGCGTCACTGTGGGTTCCGGCCCGCCGCCGACGGTGGCGATCCGCTTCGCCTACGATGTGCGAACGTGCGCGACATCGCAGTTTTCAGTGGAACCGCCCATCCCGACCTGGCTGCCGAGATCTGCGCCCACCTGGGGGTGCCGCTGCACCCGGTGCGGGTCTCCCGGTTCGCGAACGACTGTCTGGAAGTCCAGTTGCAGGCCAACTGCCGGGAGCGGGACGTCTTCCTGATCCAGCCACTGGTGCCGCCGGTGCAGGAGCACCTGGTCGAGCTGCTGCTGATGATCGACGCTGCCCGGGGTGCGTCCGCCGGTCGGATCACCGTGGTGCTGCCGCACTATGCGTACGCCCGGTCGGACAAGAAGGACGCGCCGCGGATCTCGATCGGCGCGCGGCTCGTCGCTGACCTGCTCACCTCGGCCGGGGCGGACCGGGTGCTCGCGATGACCCTGCACTCGCCGCAGGTGCACGGCTTCTTCAGCGTCCCGGTGGACCACCTGCACGCGCTGCGGGAGCTGGCCACCCACTTCCGCCGCTACGACCTCAGCAACGCAGTGGTGGTCTCGCCGGACCTGGGCAACGCCAAGGAGGCCGCGGCCTTCGCCCGGCTGCTCGGCACGCCGGTCGCGGCCGGGGCGAAGCAGCGGTTCAGCGACGACCTGGTCAAGATCAGCGCGGTGATCGGGGACGTGGCCGACCGGGACGTCATCGTGCTGGACGACGAGATCGCCAAGGGCAGCACTGTGGTCGAGCTGATGGAGCATCTGCGCGGCCTGAAGGTCCGGTCGATCCGGCTCGCCTGCACGCACGGCCTCTTCTCCGGCGACGCGCTGCAGAGGCTCAGCGACCAGGAGGGCGTCCTGGAGATCGTCTGCACCAACACGGTGCCCATCCCGGACGCCAAGCGGGTCCCCAAGTTGCAGGTCCTGTCGGTGGCTCCCGCCCTGGCCGAGGCGACGCGCCGAATCCACAACGGCGAATCCGTCTCCGCCCTCTTCGCCTAACGAGCCCCTCCCTAGCCCTCCAGTCCGCGCGATCTTGCGGTTTCTGTCGCGACAAAAGGGACTATTCCCCTCATCCCGACAACCGTAAACGCAAGATCGCCGCAACGTCCGGCCTGGCCTGCGTCGATCATGGAGTTGTGGTGCCCCGCATAAGGGGCGCATACGGAGCTGTCGCTCACCACGACTCCATGATCGACC